>CAMBAN010000019.1 GCA_945864145.1 uncultured Lachnospiraceae bacterium
AAAAAAGTATTCCCAATATTCCAAAGGAAAGTATTATTGGTGTAAGGACAGCAGGACTTAGAGAGCTTGCAGGAAAATATGAGAAGCATCCGGAGATAGATATATTTTTAAAGACGCTGCCGCACACCTATTATGAAGAAAATATGGTGCATGTTTTCATCCTTTCTCGTTGGAAAGATTATGACAAGTGCGTCAGTTACGTGGAAAAATTTTTGCCATATATGAATAACTGGGCGACTTGTGACCAACCGACGATGAAAAGCTTTAATAAAAATTTGCCGGATTTGGAAAAACGGATTGCAGTTTGGATTGCATCTAAAGAGACTTATACGATTCGTTTTGCAATAGTATCCTTAATGAAATACTATTTAGGAGATATTTTTTCCAAAAAACATTTGGAATGGGTTGCACAGGTACAAAATGAAGATTATTATGTGAAAATGGCAGTTGCCTGGTATTTTGCAACAGCGCTTGCCAAGCAGTATGATGCAACGATTTCTTATCTGGAAAAGCACATATTAGATGCAGACATACATAAAAAGACGATTCAGAAAGCAATTGAGAGCTATCGAATTTCAGATGAAATGAAAAGTTATTTAAGGACATTAAAGTAACAGCTTGGCGGCGGAATGGAGATTAGAATTAGAAAGTTTTATTTAGAAAAGAGGTTTCAACATGTTAACGTTAATGGAGGGCAGACCGGAAAGCAACGAAGGAAGATTGGAGAAAGAGATACGTACCTATGATTTATTGGATAAATTAGGAGTGAAGTATCAAAGAATAGATCATGAGGCCGCTATGACTATGGAAGCATGTAAGGAAATAGATGAAACCTTGCAGGCAACGATTTGCAAAAATTTGTTTTTATGTAATAGACAGGAAACAGATTTTTATCTGCTCATGATAAAGGATAATAAGAAATTTAAAACAAAAGATTTATCTGCGCAGCTTGGCGTTTCACGACTTTCTTTTGCAAAAGAAAATTACATGGAGGAATTTTTGGAT
Organism: uncultured Lachnospiraceae bacterium; assembly: GCA_945864145.1. Taxonomy (GTDB): domain Bacteria; phylum Bacillota; class Clostridia; order Lachnospirales; family Lachnospiraceae; genus COE1. The sequence goes on from CAMBAN010000019.1 coordinate 1,006, forward strand.
ATTACACCAGGTTCTGTAAGTGTCATGGGGTTGATGAATGATCATGACAAACGTGTCAGATTAGTTATTGATGAAGAGGTATTGCAGGGACAGGAAATTGGCTGTCATCCATGTATCAATACTTCAAGTATTAAATTTGCTACCAAGGATTTGACAGATGTCATCATTCCAGCAATGGAACATCCTTATACATTAGTTAATTTGCCAGTTTATGAAGATAGTATGAAAAATTAGCTTGATAGCTCATTTTTCATACGGCTATTTGTTTTTGAACAAAACAAATAGCTTTGATGGCAGACGAGAATCTGAAATTCTCGTCGCCTCTTCGCAACAAGTTGCTCAGAAATGAGGAATAGTATAACCCGGAGGACAAAATGTCAGAATTAGTAAAAATAACAGTTGAAGAATTTACACAAATATATCGTGATTATATGGAGGAAGATTTCCCGAAAGATGAGCTTAAGCCATTAAAAAGAATGACAGAGATGATGCAGCAGGGACTTTGTATTGCTACAAAGCTGATGCAGGAAAATCAAATGAGAGCATATGCGATTTTCATCATTCCACCAAAAGGTGCGTATATGTTGCTTGACTATTTTGCAGTAAAAAAGGAGTACCGTGGTACTGGGGTGGGACATAGCTTTTTTGAAGCATTGACTGTTTTTATAAAAAACGAATATCCTAGGATACAAGGTATGTTAATCGAGTCAGAGCGTATAGAAGAGGATAAAGCAGATGTAGAAACAAGAAAAAGAAGAATTGCTTTTTATCGTGACTGTGGATGTCAAATGACACAAGTGGAATCCAACCTGTTTGGTGTAGATTATTCGGTTTTACATTTTCCGTTTATGGCAGGTGCAGAGGCAGGAGAAAAAGAGCTTGATTTTATCTATCAGACAATGTTTGAAAAAAATCATTATGAAAATGATGTCAGAGTCTGGCATGTAGAGAAGTAAATATTTTTCACTAAATAGTTCCAGCATGAAAATCCAGATATACCAAATACTAAGCATGTGAAAACAATAAAAACAGGCTTTTACTGAAAGAGGTATAGATATGGATAATTTTAATAATGACATGACTAATTTGCCTTTAGGGCTTGCATTTGGTATGGCAATGGATGAAAAAGCACTTGCAAACTATGGAAAACTCACAGAATACGAAAAGGAACGGCTGATTGCAAGAAGCAGAAATGTGAAAAGCAAAGCAGAAATGGAGAAGCTGGTACGAGAATTGGAAGAACCGGAAAGCTTCTTCTAATACGGTAAGCCTTGGCAAGTATTTCTTGTTGAGGCTTTAAATTTGAAAGAAAGGATACTACATATGAATATCAGACATGCAACGATGAAGGATTTAGAAAAAATAGCTGCTTTAGAGGCAATTGCCTTTCCGGAAAAAGAAGCTGCTTCTAAGGAAAGTATTGAAAAAAGATTGCAGTTTTTTCCTGACTGCTTCTGGCTGCTGGAGGACAATCAGGAATTAATCGGTTTTATCAATGGTATGGTGACAAAAGAGGCAGACTTGACAGATGAAATGTATGATACCCCTGAAATGCATGATGAAAAAGGAGAATGGCAGATGATTTTTTCTGTAGTTACAGCACCAAAGCATCAGGGAAATGGATATGCCAGTAAAATAATGAATCAGGTTATTGCCGATGTCAAAGCAAAAAAAAGAGCAGGCCTTGTTTTGACCTGCAAAGAAAAATTACTTCCGTTTTATGGTTCGTTTGGTTTTAAAAACGAAGGAGTTTCTGCATCCACACATGGAGATGTAATGTGGTATCAGATGCGACTGGATTTTAGTAAGTTATCTGGCTAACCATCCACCATCAACAGCGAGTGTGAATCCATGGACATAAGAGGCAGCATCGGAAGCAAGAAAAATTGCTGCACCTGCAATATCTTCAGGTGTACCCCATCTACCGGCTGGAATACGAGAGAGAATTTCAGAACTTCTGTCTTCATCACTTCTTAAAGCAGTTGTATTATTGGTTGCCATATAGCCGGGAGCGATTGCGTTGACATTGATATTATATTTAGCCCATTCGTTTGCCAGTTCCTTTGTCAGACCACAAAGAGCACTTTTACTTGCAGTATAAGCAGGTACACGGATGCCACCTTGGAAGCTTAACATGGACGCAATGTTGATGATTTTACCACCGGCACCATTCTGTACCCATTTTTTTGCAACTGCCTGACTCAAGAAGAATACAAGCTTTTCATTTAAGTTAATGACTGCATCCCAGTCTTCTATTGTAACATCTACAGCATCGCAACGTTTGATGATACCTGCGTTGTTAACTAAAATATCCACACTGATATTTTTCTCGGCAAGTGCAGACATAATCTGTTCAACAGCATTTGCTTCAGATAAGTCTACAATAATCTCCTGGAAATCATCGGAAACAGCAGAAACAAGTTTTGCTGTCTCTTCACAGCTTCTGCGTGCAACTCCCACAACCTTTGCACCTGCTTTTGCAAAAGCAACGCAAATACCCTGACCAAGACCTGTATTTGCACCTGTAACGAGAGCTGTTTTGCCCTCTAATGAAAACATGGATAATCCTTCTAACATAACATTCACCAATCCTTTTCTAAAAACATACATGATAGTGTCATGGGAAATTGACATCAATCTCTTTGATAAATATAATTATAGTGTACAAAAAGTAAGGAAACAAACATATTAGGACTAAAAACTATCATAATCGTAGCAAAGAAGGTGAATTATATGGATAAATCGTCGGAGTTACAGGGAAAACAGACAATTGTAGATGATAACTTGAGAGAGGTTAAGGCACATGGAACAGAAGGATTTCCCATTGGTATTTATCTCGATGATTTTTCAGATTTTGAAAATGGATATATTTGTTGGCATTGGCATGAGGAAGTGCAGGCAACTATGATTTTAGAAGGAGATTTTTTATATCAGTTGGATGGAAAAGAAATGAAAATGAGTCCGGGAGATATTATTTTTATTAATTCCGGACTGTTGCATCAGATAAGGCCATGTGTGAGAGAACAGGGAAAACTTTATTCTTTTATTTGGCGTGCAGAACTGATAGGAGGAAAGCATACAGATATCTATAAGGAATGCATTGCTCCGGTGTTAAATCGCAGGATAAATTCTGTTTTTTGGAGTGATAAGGATAAAAATCATGAAAAAATAGCTGATTGTTTGAGAAAGGCAGTGCTTTTTTATGAGAAAAAGGAAGGTCCTTATCAATTACAGGTGCAACAACAGATTGCATCCTTTTGGCTGGAACTCTATGAAAGGGTAGAGCATGAATGTATGGATGAAATAGAGGAAAATAGTGGAAATGATAGAGATTCCAAAAGAGTGAAGGCTGCTTTGCAATATATCTATGAGCATTATCAGGAAAGCGTCAAATTAGATGAGATTGCGCAAGCGGCTTATGTCAGTCGAAGTGAGCTTTGCAGAAGCTTTCAAAGAATCGTGCAGACATCCCCTATGGAATTTTTGATGCAGTTTCGTATCAGACAGGCAACGGTGCTTTTAAAAAAGCAGGATTTGCGTATTGCCGATGTGGCGGAGATGGTTGGCTTTTGCAGTCCCAGTCATTTTGGAAGTAATTTTATGAAATATATGGGGTGTACGCCTAAGGAATATCGGGTAAAATAGAAATTGAAATGACAGGTGTGTCGCGATATAATCTATAGAGTTAGCAACAAGATAAAGAACGCCGGGAGGGTAAATATGTCAGCAATTTCAAATGATTGGTTAGAAGCAATCAACAGTGAATTTCATAAGCCTTACTATAAGGAATTGTATAGTTTTGTCAAAGAGGAATATAGTAAGACAGTAGTATATCCACCATCAGAGGATATTTTCAATGCATTACATTTAACACCATTGAAGGATGTTAAGGTACTTATTTTGGGACAGGATCCTTATCATGGAGAAAATCAGGCACATGGGCTGAGCTTTTCTGTTTTGCCGACACAAAAAGATATTCCACCATCACTGCAAAATATCTATAAAGAGTTGAATAGCGATTTAGGCTGTTACATACCCAATAATGGATATTTGGAGAAGTGGGCAAAGCAGGGAGTGCTTTTGCTAAATACTGTTTTGACAGTACGTGCACATCAGGCAAACTCTCATCAGGGAAAAGGATGGGAACAGTTTACAGATGCCATCATTCAGGCAGTAAATGCACAAGACAGGCCTGTTGTATATATGCTTTGGGGTAATCCTGCGCAGAGAAAAATTCCAATGTTAACAAATCCGAAGCACTTAATATTGAAGGCACCGCATCCAAGTCCATTATCTGCATACAGAGGATTTTTCGGATGCAAGCATTTTAGTCAGGCAAATGCCTTTTTAGAACAGCATGGGATAGAGCCTATTGACTGGCAAATAGAAAATTTGTAACTATTCAGAACCATGCGGTTTTGCGAATGGGCTCTGAATAGTTATGGAAATAGTTACAAAAAATTTATAGGGGGCGAGGACATGAATAATAAGAAAATAGTAAAAAAAGTATTGATGGAAATCTTAGATTGGTCGAAGGTTTTCCTATTTGCATTACTGATATCTTTTTTTATAAGAAGTACAGTAGTTGCCAGTGCGATTGTACCAACTGGTTCTATGGAAGAAACTATTATGATAGGAAGCAGAATTATCATTAACAGGTTGGCCTACACCAATGAAGGACCTGAAAGAGGAGATATTGTTTCTTTTTATTATCCGGACAATGAGGAAGAACTGTTTTTGAAACGTGTAATGGGCTTGCCGGGTGAGACGATAGAGGGTATCTCAGGATATATTTACATTAATGGTGAGAAGCTGGAGGAGGATTATACTCCTATCATATTGGATTATGATTTTGGACCGTTTACAATCCCGGATAATTGCTATTTTATGATGGGTGATAATCGTAATAATTCATTAGACTCGCGTTATTGGCAGAATCATTTTGTGGAAAGGTCAAAAATTATCGGTAGGGCAGAACTTGAGTATTACCCGCAAATCAAGTTGTTAAGATAAGAGAAAGAGCGAACAATTGTTGACAAATGGTTCCTATTGTATTATAGTATTCCTAAATAGAACTACCAAAAATGGAGGAATTAAATGGAAGAGGCTACTTTGATTGATAAGCTTATGCTTTTTGGTCTGACAAGACAGGAGGCATCCATATATCTTTGTTTAGCATCCAATAGGGAATTGTCCGGTTATGAGGTATCAAAGATAACAGGCATTTCACGCTCCAATGTATATAATGCACTGGCTAGTCTTGTGGAGGAAGGTGCAGCTTATCTGATAGAGGGAAGCACCAATAAATATACTTCGGTTGAGGTAGAAGAGTTCTGTCAGAACAAGATACGTTATTTGCAGCAGACAAAAGATGAATTGGTTCACACGATGCCACAGATAGGTAATAATTGTGAAGGTTATATTACGATATCAAATCATAAACATATTATGGACAGGGTTCATTTTATGCTTGCCCATGTACAATCCAGAGTTTATATATCTATGCCGGTATCATATCTTGAAAAGTGCAGGGAAGATATTGAACACTTAATTGAAACTGAAAAGAAAGTGGTTTTATTAGTTAGTGAAAAAGTGGAATACCCAGGGGCAATTATTTATATTACGGATAAAAAGGAGCAGCAAATCCGATTGATTGTAGACTCAGAGTATGTATTGACCGGGGATATGACAGGAAGTGCCAATGATACCTGTTTGTATTGTGGACAACCAAATTTTGTAAATGTTTTTAAGGAATCACTTAAGAATGAAATAAAACTAATCGAGCTTACGAGAGGAGAAAGTGAAAAATGACAAAGAAACCATTTGTAACAAAAGAGCAGATTGAAGAAATTACCAAGACTTATCCGACTCCGTTTCATATTTATGATGAAAAAGGAATCAGAGAAAATGCCAAGGCATTAAAGGAAGCCTTTTCCTGGAACAAAGGATATAAGGAGTTTTTTGCAGTAAAGGCTACACCAAATCCATATATCATTAATATCTTACGTGACTATGGCTGTGGATGTGATTGTGCTTCCATGACAGAGCTGATGTTAAGCCATGCAATGGGATTAAAGGGAGAAGACATCATGTTTTCTTCTAATGATACACCGGCAGAAGAATTCCAGTATGCGGCTAAGATTGGTGCAACAGTAAATTTAGACGATTTTACACATATTGAGTTTTATGAAAAAGCAGTAGGCTCTTTCCCGGAGACAATGTCTTGTCGTTATAATCCAGGTGGATTATTCAAAATCAGTAACAGCATCATGGATAATCCAGGAGATGCAAAGTATGGTTTTACAACAGAGCAGTTATTTGAAGGATTCAAAATTTTGAAATCTAAAGGTGTGAAAAACTTTGGTATTCATGCATTCCTTGCAAGTAATACCGTAACAAATGAGTATTATCCAACCTTAGCAAAGATTTTATTTGAGGTAGCTGTAAAATTACAGAAAGAAACAGGTGCACATATTAGCTTTATCAACCTTTCAGGTGGTATCGGCGTACCATACAGACCGGATCAGGAGCCAAATGATATCAAAGTTATTGGTGAAGGTGTTCGTAAGGTTTATGAGGAAGTGCTTGTACCGGCTGGAATGGGAGATGTTGCTATTTATACAGAGCTTGGCAGATTTATGCTTGCTCCATATGGACATCTCATCACAAAAGCTATCCATGAAAAACACACACATAAGGAATACATTGGTGTGGATGCTTGTGCAGTAAACCTGATGAGACCGGCTATTTATGGAGCTTATCATCATATCACTGTTTTAGGCAAGGAAAATGAACCATGTGATCATATGTATGATGTAACAGGCTCTTTATGTGAGAACTGCGATAAATTTGCAATCGACCGTATGCTGCCAAAGATTGATATGGGTGATTATTTAGCAATTCATGAGGCTGGTGCACATGGTTATTCCATGGGATATAACTACAATGGTAAGTTAAAATCAGCAGAGCTTCTTTTGAAAGAGGATGGAAGTGTGCAAATGATTCGTAGAGCAGAGACACCAAAGGATTATTTTGCAACCTTTGACTGCTTCGATATTTATTCAAAGATGGGATTTTAAAAACGACAGGGTTGTCATAAACTATGACAACCCTGTATTTGCTCTATAGATACATTTTCCGGTAGAACCTCTGACAATCAATGACGGCCTTAATAAAGAGCGAGAGATAGGTACTTTTGCAATGAGCCAGAAAAGTGCAGCATATGCGTTTTTGCCTAAATCAATACGATCCTGATTGATGGTAGTAAGACCTGGTGTAATCTGTTCTGCAATTGGCAGATTATCAAAGCCGATGACACTGATATCCTCTGGTACACGGATATGCAATCTTTTACATTCTTTTATGACACCGACTGCAAGCAAATCATTACCACAGATGATTGCGGTAGCACCGTTTTCTATCAATGTAGAGCAATGATATTTGGCACTTTCTTCTACGTAATGACCATGTGCAATCAGATTTTCCTGAAGAGGGAGCTCGTGATTTTGCATACTCATATAATAGGCTTCATAACGGTTTGTTGTAATCATGGAGTCCTTTGAACCGTTAAGAAGGGCAATTCTCGTGTGACCTAATTCTTCCAAATGCTCAATCGCAACGTCAATACCTTCATAGCTATCCGTACCAATGTAGCAGACATTGGGATTTTTTCGAATATAATTATCTAACAGAACGGTTGGGATAGTAGTAGTTTCAAACTGCTTCATCCAAGGATCCTTCAAGGCAAGCCCAAGATGAAATCCACCGTGATAGTTGTGTTTTGTCATATATCTGTCATAGGGTTCGAGCTTTTGTAATTCCGGTGTGAGCTCTACAATATCTACATGCCAGTTATTTCTGTAGGCAGCCTGTTTAAAACCTAGCACCAAATCAAAACCAAAATCTTTTTCTTCTTTATAGAGCATATTTTCAATAAAAAGACATAAGCGCTTTTTACTTTCTCTCTTCATTTTTTTACTGACATATCCCATTTCAATAGAAGTATCAATAACAAGCTGTTTTAAATCCGGGCTGATGTCACTTGCATCATTTAATCCTTTGGAAACAGTGCTTGGAGCAATTCCCAATTTATCAGCAATATCTTTTATAGTAACCATGTTGCCTCCCATTACACAAAAAAATGTTTCGAAAAATTTCGCTATTCAATTTAATATCATACAATAGGAAAATAGGGAAAGCAAGCAGGAATATTATTTTCAACGAAATGTACAAAATGCAGGAAAAAATATTGTTATTTATTACGTTTGTATACAGATTGTACAAAACGAAAAACCATTATATAATAAAAAAGCGAAATAAAACGAAATTATGTCAACAACAGGTTTCGATATTTTGCATGGGTTAGTATAAATATTAGGGAGGAAATTTAATGCGAAGGAAATGGACGAAGCATGCAAGCACGAAGACTATGGCATGGGTTTTAGCAGCAGCGATGCTGACCGGTGCATGTCCGATTGCTACCAGTGCAGAGGAGGAAAAAGAGGTATCAGAAGAGGAAACGCAGGAGACCTCAGAGGAAGAAGCTGAGGACAGTACTGATACAGTGGCAACAGAAGAAACTTCGGAAGAAGAAACTTTGGAAGAAGAAACTTCAGAAGAAAACTCAGAAGAAGAAACTGACGAGGAAGAGACAACAGAGGAAAGCACAGAGGACTCTACAGAAGAGGAAACGAAAGCATCTTTACTTTCTTCTGCCAGAATTGGAAACGTTACCAAAACATGTCCGACAATTGGAGACAATGGAGAAGTAACCTTCCACTATTATCCAAGTGATGATGAAAAGGTAACATCAGCTTATGTAAAGGGCTCTTGGGATGGTAGCTGGGGCGTGTATTTTGACATGTCTGAGGATGAAAATGGTGTTTGGAGTGTTACCACAGATCAGCTTGCTTTAGATACCAGCTATGAATATGGTATTGTAGTAAATGATAATTGGGTAGGCGATCCAACGAACCCAAGAAACGGCGGCAACTCTCAGATTTTGAGAAATCCGGTTGCTAATTCTGACGGTAGTGTCACTATTTTCTATTATCCGCAGGGAGATGAGGATGTGACCTTATACTATAAAGAAGAGGACGACAGCAGTTATGCAAGTGTAGAAATGACAGCAGATGCAAACCACAGTGCATTGCTTTCTGCAACTGTTTCAGAGACTGGTACTTATTCTTACTATTTTACAGTAGACGGAACAGAGACTGAGGATAAAAACTGCAAGGACGCAAGCTTTACCATATCGAAGCTTCCGGAAGATGATGCATCAGTAAAAAGTCCTGTGATAGATGGTAAAAAGGTTACTTTTTCTTACTTCGCACCAACAGCAAAGGCTGTTTATGTAGCAGGTAATATGAATGACTGGAATGCCAGCAAAAATATTATGAGCTATCAGGCAAAGACAGGATTCTGGATTTTAGAAATGGAGCTTGATCCGGGTGACTATCAATACAAATTCGTAGTAGACGGAAGTTGGGTGACAGATCCCAGAAATGAAGTGGAAAAGGATTCAAACAGTGCTTTTACTATCGAAATGACAGATGATGATGTAAAGAGTCCTGTAATGAATGCTAACAATACAACAGTGACCTTTAACTATTATAATAAGACAGCTTCTACAGTAACACTTGCTGGTTCTATGAACGGATGGGATAAAGCAAAAAATCCTATGAGTTATGATAGTGAAACAGGTTTTTGGACGATTTCCATGAAACTTGAGCCAGGCACCTACGAATATAAATTTGTAGTAGATGATAACGATTGGAAAAACGACCCAAGAAACAGCGAAAAAGCAAGTAACGGCAATAGCCTTTTAACGATTGAAGAAAAAGCATATACCTATCATATTTATTACTATACTAAAGACTTCTCATCTGCAGATGCTGCAAAGATGTGGATTTGGCAGGATGGAACGAATGGTATAGAGTATGATTTTGATGAGTTTGTGACTCTTGAAGACGGAAATGAATGGTTACTTGCTGATGTCAATGTAGACTTAAGTGCTATCAATATCATTCCAAAGGCAGCAGGTACCTGGAATGGACAGGACAGCACAAAGGTATTTGCAAATACAAATGATGACAAAAATGTTACTATTTATTTGATTGATGATGATACGAAAGTATACACAGAGCTTCCTGATGTTACACAGGAGGTAGTATATGACAGATATGTCATGATTGAATATGAAAGAGAAAATGGCGATTATGATGGATGGAATATCTATAGCTGGAATACCGGTATCAAATCAGAATATGTAGTAGATTTTACTGAAATTGATGGGAAAATGGTAGCCTTTTTGCCGGTTGATAATACCAAGGAAAGCGTTTCCTTCTGTATGAGAAGAAGTGAGGAAGGAAATCCATGGGCAGAAAAGGATGGTGGAGACCATAACGTAAGCATTCCGTTAGATCAGAACTATGTAAAAGCACAGTTTGTTCAGGGAGAAGGTATTGTAGGAAATCTGCCATACAATACAGGTTATGAGACAGTAGTAAAAGAGCAGAAGGTAAGCTTTTACTACAGAGATGATGAGAAGTATAAAGCATATACTGAGGATGAGCTGGAGGGTAAAGTTTCTTTCGTATATGATGGTAAAGACTATGAAATGAGCTATGATGCTGACAATGAGAGATACGTTGCAGTGTTAGACTTGGAAGCAGGACAGCATGCGTATGGTTATAAAGTAGACGGGGAGCTTGTCTTAGATAAGTATAATACTAATACAACAGTAGTTGATGGTACAACTTATTCTCTGTTTGAGTATAAGACATTCGAACTTGCACCAACAGCAAGTGTAGAGCCAGGCTCTATCAATTACAATCAAAATGCGGTATTAACTGTTTCTTTGGGAGAGGGTATTTCAGAAGATTTAACAGTAGCAGAAATTTATGCAGATTTAAGTGCATTAGGACAAAGCAGTAAATTTGCCATTGATCCGGCGTTATTGGAGGGTACTATTGCTGTAAAGGATACTGTTTCAGCAGGAAAGAAGAATATTCCTGTTACAATCATTGACCAGTATGGAAATGCATATGAAACAGAAGCAAGTGTAACAGTTACAAAGCGTTATGCAGGCAATGATTTTGACTGGGACGAGGCTGTAATCTATTTTGCAGTAACAGACAGATTTTTTGATGGAAACAGTGCAAACAATGATGCATATGGTACAGGAAGCTATGACTTGACACAGGGTTCTATGTATCATGGCGGAGATTTTGCAGGCTTAACACAGAAGCTTGATTATTTACAGTCACTTGGTGTAAATACGGTATGGATTACTCCAATTGTAGAAAACACCGAGTATATCGTAGCATGTGATGGATATGCAGGACAGACAAATGCAGGTTATCATGGATACTGGGCAAGTGATTTCCAGACTTTAAACAAGCATTTAGGAACAGAGGAAGAGTTCAGCCAGTTGATTTCAGAGCTTCATAAGCGTGGCATGAAGCTTATGGTGGATGTGGTATTGAACCATGCAGGCTATACAACAGAGGATTTATTTAACAACACCTTTATCGAAGGCAAGAACATGCTTCGTGACAGTTCTACAACTGTTAAGGGCGATGATAAAAAAGATGCACTTTCAAATCTTCCTGATTTTGTAACAGAAGACCCTGATGTAAGAGCTCTTTTAGTAGAATGGCAGACTTCATGGATTAGCAACTATGATATTGATTATTACAGAGTAGATACAGTAAAGCATGTAGATGATATTACCTGGAAAGCATTTAAAAATGCACTGACAAAAGAAAATCCATCCTTCAAGATGATTGGAGAATATGCCGGAGCAGGATATGCAACAAGCTTTGGACAGCTTGGTACCGGACAGATGGATTCTTTACTGGATTTTGACTTTAATGATCAGGCATTAAACTTCTGTAGCGGAAAACTGACAGATGTAGAGAAATTCCTGGAGAATAGAAACAGTGCAATTGACAACACTGCAACAATGGGAAGCTTCATAGGAAGCCATGATGAAGATGGTTTTATGTATCGTTTAGAAAAAGAAAGAGGATTCAACGCAGATACTGCTTATGCATTAAGCAAGGTTGCTGCTACTTTACAGATTACTGCAAAGGGACAGCCGGTCATCTACTATGGTGAGGAGCTTGGCTTAACCGGTGCAAACAATTATCCATATCAGGATAACAGATATGACTTTGCGTGGGATAAAGCAAATTCAGATAATGATATGTTAAATCATTATAAGACCTTACTGAATATCAGAAATGAATATACAGATGTTTTTGCAAAGGGAACAAGAAGTACAGCTTTTGTTGATGATGCAGAGGGTATTCTGGTAGCAGAAAGAAGCTATGGTGAGGATGCTTTACTTGTTGCCATGAATATCAATACAGAGGAAAAAACAGTAAGTCTGGAAGCTTTACAGGCAAATACTTCCTATATTGATTTATATGCAGATAAAGTTTATAAGACAGATGCAACAGGTACTTTGACAGTTACCATTCCTTCTGCTCAGAATGGTGGTACTATGATTTTAAAGAAGACTGCAAAACAGGATATCGTGATTGATATTTCAGATGTTGTTAACACTGGAAACAGCGATTCAAACACAAATGACTCTTCTGCTTCAGTGATTACTACTGTTTCAGAAGTAACAAGAGTAACAGAGCCTACCTTCAAAAATATGGATGGAACTGTTGTAAGAGGCTGGGATAATGTAGTAAAGGCATATATTGAAAGTGCAGAGCAGGAACAGGTACCACTGGCAAGTAATGTGTTAGCTGCACAAAGACGATACATTGACATTACACTTGACAAGAATGTCATAAAAATGATTCCACAAAGCTCTGTAAAGCTTATGGCAGAAAGTGGTGCAGATTTCAGATTTGTATTTGGTAAAGACGTTGCATATACCTTTGACCATGCTACTTTGGCAGGTATCAAAGGAAACTTAAACATGAATGTAAACGTTACAACAGATAAGGATTTTGGACAGGGCTTCAAAGCGATAGTACTTGATCCTGCAACTGATATAAATACAGATACAAGAGTTTCCATGGCAGTACAGGTTGGTGCAGAAAATGCAGGAAAGGTTGCATTCCTGTTCCGTAGAAACAGGGAAACTGCTCAGATGGAACCGGCAGGATTTATCTGGATTGATGCAAATGGAGGTATCGCTGTGCATGATGCAGCATACACAGATTTTGTTATTTTGTACTAAATAACGAGAAAATATAATGTTCAACAAGTAAAAGGCAATTTTTGTGCAAAAAAATGTCAATTTTTTACTTGAAACACACACAATTAGAGCTATAATAATATTGGAACGTTCGAAGGGGGGAACTTGTAGAGTTTCCCCTTTTGTCGTTTTGAAAGATTATTGTAGCTCTTTTATGTGTTTATTATTGGTCATTCTTTCAAAATTGTCTGTTTCTATTTTTGAGAGAGATGTATACAATATGTTCCGAAGCAAGATACAATAATCAAAAAAAATAATGGGAAGGAGATGAGTGAAGGATGGAAGAAATCGCAAGTGAACTGAAAGCGATGCTGAACGTTGATACTGCGTTTACGATTCCTGTTTTGGGTGGAATTGAAATTGCAGAGTCAGTAGTCATTACTTGGGTAGTTATGGCTGTGATGTTATTATTTGCCATCTGTATGACACGAAATCTTAAAGTGGAAAACCCTGGGAAAAGACAACTGATCTTGGAAACCTGTGTGACCGGACTTCAGAATATGGTCAAAGGTATTATTGGAGAAGAAGGAAAACAGTATGTGGAATATTTAGTTACTGTTATTGTATTTATCGGTATATCCAATATTATCGGACTGTTTGGTATGAAGCCGCCTACAAAGGATTTGAACGTGACAGCAGGTCTTGCTGTTATGAGTATTATCTTGATTGAGTACGCAGGCATTCATGCAAAGGGTACAAAAAAATGGTTACATAGCTTTGCGGAGCCGGTAGCAATCATCGCACCATTGAATGTACTGGAGATTTTTATCAGACCATTATCGTTGTGTATGCGACTTTTTGGTAATGTACTTGGTGCATTTGTAGTTATGGAATTATTAAAGATGATTATGCCTGCTATTTTACCAATTCCATTCAGCTTATACTTTGATGTATTTGATGGATTGATTCAGGCATATGTATTCGTATTCTTGACAGGCTTGTTTATTAAAGAAGCTGTTGAATAAAATTTAGAAAACAAAGGAGAATAAAAACATGGTTGGTAGTATTTTAGGTATTGGAGCAGGTATTGCAGTTTTAACAGGTATTGGAGCAGGTATTGGTATCGGTATTGCAACAGGTAAGGCAACAGAAGCAGTTGCAAGACAGCCGGAAGCAGAAGGAAAGATTTCTAAGCTGTTACTTTTAGGATGTGCTCTTGCAGAGGCAACCGCTATTTACGGTTTCGTTATCGCTATCTTAGTCATTATGTTCTTAGGATAAAAAATTTAGAAAAAGTAGGAGAAGATTATGCTTAGAATAGATATTAATCTGGTCTTCACAATCATCAACTTACTGGTTCTTTATTTCTTAATGAAAAAGTTCTTGTTCAAGCCAGTGAACAATATTATTGCTAAGAGAGAAGAAGCAATTAAGAAACAGTTTGACGATGCAGATGAAGCAAAGAAACAGGCTGATGAAACAAAGAAACAGTACGAGGCATCTCTTGCTGATGCAAAAGAAGAGTCTGCAAAAATTGTGCAGGAAGCAAAGGATAAGGCAAGAGTCGAGTATGACCGTATTGTGAAGTCAGCAGACGAAGAAGTAACTAAGAGATTACAGAAAGCAGAAGAAACTATCGCAGAAGAAAAAGCCAAGAGCTTACGTGCTATGGAAGCAGAAATTGAAGGCTTGGTTGTAGCGGCAGCTTCAAAGGTTGTAGGAGAAAAAGTTTCGGTGGAAAACAGCCAGAAGCTTTATGATGATTTTTTAGCAGAAATGGGTGAAAAATAATGACACAGACAGTAATTGATTATGCAAAGGAAATGAAAAAGCTGTCTGTATCCTCAGAAGATGCAAAAAAGACAGCCGAAATTTTAGAGGCTTTGCCACAGATTACCGTTGATTTTGATAATCCAACAATGGAACTGGAAAAGAAACATCACATGATTGACATGCTTTTCCCGACACAAATCAGGGATTTTTTGAAGCTTTTATGTGACCATCATGATTTTTCACTGTTCCCTCAAATCGTGGAAGCCTTCGAGGCGGAGCTTAGACAGGTAGAGACCAACCCAAGCTTAAAGGTAGTGATTTCTTATGTCGTTCCACCAACAGATGAACAACTGAATAAAATCAAAGCTTTCCTGAAGGATAAATACCATGCTGATGAATTAGACGTGGTGATGAAGGAAGACAAAAATTTACTTGGTGGATTTGTTATCCAGGCAGGTAATGAAGAATTTGACTGGAGTATGAAAGGCAGATTGTCTAACATTGATACAACCTTGAAGGAGCACTTTGGTGCACCGGAGGGAATGAATGATATCATTACGATTTTAAAGACAGAAATCGAAGAGTCTGCATTTGATACCAGTAAGCATGAGGTAGGTACAGTGACCTTTATTGGTGACGGTATTGTGACCATTGATGGTATTGATCATGCAATGTACGGTGAAATCGTTATTTTTGACACAGGTGTCAAAGGAATGGTTCAGGATATCCGTAAGAATGAAATCGGTGCAATCCTTTTTGGCAGAGATACCGGATTAAAGGAAGGCTCACGTGTAATCAGAAGTGGAAAACGTGCAGGTATTCCTGTAGGTGAAGGCTTCCTTGGAAGAGTTGTAGATGCATTGGGCGCTCCAATAGATGGCAAGGGAGAAATCTCTGCTACAGATTACAGACCAATTGAAAATGATGCACCAAGTATTGTTGACAGAAAGTCAGTAACGGTACCAATGGAGACAGGTATTTTAGCGATTGACTCGATGTTCCCAATCGGACGTGGACAACGTGAGTTAATCATTGGTGACCGTCAGACAGGTAAAACAAGTATTGCTATGGATGCTATTTTAAATCAGAAGGGTAAAGACGTTATTTGTATCTATGTTTCTATTGGACAGAAAGCATCTACGATTGCAAAGCTTGTACATACCTTAGAGGTAAATGATGCATTACCATATACGATTGTTGTTTCTTCAACAGCAAGTGATCCGGCATCCTTACAGTATATTGCACCATATTCAGGAACCTCTTTGGCAGAATACTTTATGTATCAGGGCAAGGATGTTTTAATTGTTTATGATGATTTATCTAAGCATGCAGTTGCTTATAGAGCATTATCCTTATTGTTAGAGCGTTCTCCGGGACGTGAAGCTTACCCTGGTGATGTATTCTACTTACATTCAAGACTGTTAGAGCGTTCTTCCAGAATTTCGGATGCAGCAGGTGGTGGTTCCATTACTGCATTACCTATCATTGAAACACAGGCAGGAGATGTATCCGCATACATTCCTACCAACGTTATCTCTATCACTGATGGACAGATTTATCTGGAGAGTTCACTGTTCAATGCAGGTCAGAGACCGGCTGTAAACGTCGGACTTTCTGTATCCCGTGTAGGTGGTGCAGCACAGACTAAGGCGATGAAAAAGGCAGCAGGTTCTATCCGTATTGACTTAGCACAGTTTAGAGAGATGGAAGTATTTACCCAGTTCAGTTCTGATTTGGATGAAACGACCAAACAGCAGCTGGAATATGGTAAAGGTTTAATGGAAATCTTAAAACAGCCATTGGGACGTCCACTTTCTATGGCAGAGCAGGTAATCACTTTATGTGCAGCCAATAACAAGCTGTTCATGGGTGTACCACAGAAGGATTTAAAGAAATTCCAGATGGGTATGCTCGATTATGTGAGAGAAAACAATAGTGGAATCATTCGTGATTTGGAAGATAAGAAAGTATTGACGGATGATATCGTAGAAGAAATTTTAAGAACTGTAAAAGAGTATAAGAGTAAGGAACAATAATATGGCAAATACAAAGGAAATTCAAACCAGAATGCACAGCATTCAGGATACCATGAAGATTACCAATGCCATGTATATGATTTCCTCATCAAAATTAAAGAGAGCAAAGAGAGCATTAGAGGAGTCTTCAGACCACTTCTATGCAATCCAAAGCTCCATTGCCAGAATTCTTCGTCATGTTCCTGATATTGAAAATATTTATTTTGGAACTGACACACCTGTCGAAAATAAGAGAGTAGGTTATATCGTTGTAACTGCAGACAAAGGACTTGCAGGTGCTTATAACTTAAATGTTATGAAACTGGTGGA
Source organism: uncultured Lachnospiraceae bacterium (assembly GCA_945864145.1). Taxonomy (GTDB): domain Bacteria; phylum Bacillota; class Clostridia; order Lachnospirales; family Lachnospiraceae; genus COE1. Next base: position 18,283 of record CAMBAN010000019.1, read on the forward strand.
AAAGGAATTGGAAGCAAATCCAAAGGGAGAACTTTTCGTAGTAGGTCAGATAGGACGAAGCTATTTTGAAAAGAAGGGATATAATATCCACAGACATTTCCAATATACGGCACAAAATCCATCTATCCACAGGGCAAGAGTTATCTCTGAAGAAGTTCTTGTTAGATATAATAACAAAGAACTCGATGAGGTGTATATTGTTTACACAAAGAGTACAAATGGTGTAGATAGTGAGGCTGAGATGTTCAAGCTACTGCCATTATCGAAGGCAGATTTCAGTACGAATACAGGCTTTGAAATGATGGTATCTGATACAACAAGATATGTGCCATCACCAAGTGCTGTCATGAACGCAATTGTACCAAACTATGTTACAGGTTATATCTACGGAGCATTGGTTGAATCATATGCTTGCGAGCAGAATGACAGAATGATGGCTATGGATGCTGCGACAGGAAATGCAACAGACATGCTAAAACAGTTATCAATTGAATATAACAGAGTACGTCAGGCTGCGATTACGCAGGAAATCACGGAAGTAATTGCAGGCGCGAAAGCACAGAAAAGGAAGAAGAAATCAAATGAATAAAGGTAAAATTATACAGGTTCTTGGACCTGTAGTCGATGTTGAATTTGAAGGCTGTAATCTTCCATATATCAAGGACGCGCTGGAAGTTGAAAACAATGGAAAGAAATGTGTTATGGAAGTTGCTCAGCATGTAGGCAAGAACGTAGTTCGTTGCATCATGCTGACTTCCAGTGAAGGCCTTTGCAGAGATATGGAAGTAATAGCAACAGGAGCCGGTATTAAGGTTCCGGTTGGTAAAAAAACATTAGGTAGATTATTTAATGTTACCGGACAGACATTAGATGACGGTGAAAGTCTGGAAAATGAAGAAAAATGGGTTATCCATAGAGAGCCACCAGCTTTCGAGGATCAGAGCCCGGCTGTAGAAATTTTGGAAACAGGTATTAAGGTTATTGACCTTCTTGCTCCTTATGCTAAGGGTGGTAAGATTGGTTTGTTTGGTGGTGCCGGTGTAGGTAAAACCGTATTAATTCAGGAATTGATTACTAACATTGCTACGGAGCATGGTGGATATTCTATTTTTACCGGTGTTGGTGAGCGTTCCCGTGAAGGTAATGACCTTTGGAATGAAATGAAAGAGTCTGGTGTTATCGACAAAACCGCTTTGGTATTTGGTCAGATGAATGAGCCACCAGGAGCTCGTATGAGAGTTGCTGAGACAGGACTTACTATGGCTGAATATTTCCGTGATGTAGAGCATCAGAATGTGCTTCTTTTCATTGATAATATTTTCCGTTTCGTTCAGGCTGGTTCAGAGGTATCTGCGTTACTTGGACGTATGCCTTCAGCCGTAGGTTATCAGCCAACACTTGCTACTGAGGTTGGTGAATTACAGGAAAGAATTGCCTCTACAAAGGCTGGTTCTGTTACATCAGTACAGGCTGTATATGTACCTGCCGATGACTTGACAGACCCTGCTCCTGCAACAACTTTTGCTCACTTGGATGCGACAACCGTTCTTTCCAGAAAGATTGTTGAGCAAGGTATTTATCCTGCTGTAGATCCATTGGAGTCATCTTCTCGTATTTTGGAAGCAGATGTTGTTGGTGAAGAACACTACAATACAGCACGTGCGGTACAGGAGATTTTGCAGAAATACTCAGAATTGCAGGATATCATTGCAATTTTAGGTATGGAGGAATTATCTGAAGAAGATAAAACTACCGTATATCGTGCAAGAAAGGTACAGAAGTTCTTGTCTCAGCCATTCCACGTTGCAGAGAACTTTACAGGTGTACCTGGAAAGTATGTACCTTTGAAAGAAACTATCAGAGGCTTTAAAGCAATCATCAGCGGAGAAATGGACGAGTATCCTGAGGCAGCATTCTTTAATGTTGGAACAATTGACGATGTCATTGAGAAAGCTAAGACTTTGGGGTAATTGCGTATGAGTACTTTTGAATTGAAGGTCATTGCAATCAATAAAATATTTTACAGCGGAAAATGCCAGCAGGTCATCGTAAACGGTGAAGATGGTTCTATCGGTATCATGGCACATTACGAGGACTCTGTACTTGCACTTGTAGAAGGTCCTATGCGTATTCAGACAGAGGACGGTTCCTGGATTGAAGCAGTTACAGGTGTTGGACATGTGCAGGTCGCTTACAATCGTGTAACAATCATTGTTGATTTCGCAGAAAGACCGGAGGAAATTGATGAGCATAGAGCACAGGAGGCATTAGAACGTGCACAAGAGGCAATGCGTCAGAAGCAGAGCATTCAGGAGTATCATATGTCTCAGGCAAACATGGCAAGAGCCATGGCACGACTTGCTGTGAAAAAGCATTATACAAAGGATAGATAATGGATAGTCATTAAGACTACATTTATAAAAGTGGTGTAAAAAATGAAAAATCATTTTTTACACCACTTTTTTTGAGTGTTTTGCTTTGCGCAAGGTATGGAATAAGTATAGGAATAGTCAAATAAGTAAGAAGAACGAAAGATATGTTTTGAAACAAGAAGAAAAAGAATAGAAAAGAGGTAAAATAAAAGATAACAGATGCCGGACGAGACAGCTGGGAAATGCCAGCGATGATAATAATATGCGAAATATAGACAGAAAAAAAACAATATTTTATAATATAATCAGACATTAAAAATGTGGAGGTTTCGGATGTTTCATTTATTTCACAAAGAACTAGGAACAAGAGATATAGGATACACGTGTAATCAGGAAAAAGACAAATTATTTTTTGTGGATGCTGAATGCGATGGGTTATATGGTGCTTTCATTACTGTTGCAGGAATGATTATAGATGTAGAAGGCAATGAAGTAGAACGCTTTTATTATGGAATTCAAAAAGAAAACTTACATGTAAAAAGTGAATGGGTAAAAGAGAATGTCTTGCCTAAATTGGGAAATTATACCGTTTTTCCAAACGAAAGAGAAATGCTGGAGGCATTTTGGGAAAAATGGATGAAATATCAAAAAGACGCCTATGCCATAGGAGATGTCATTTATCCTGTAGAGTGCAGACTGTTTCAGAAATGTGTGGAACAAAACGAGATAGAACGTAGTTTTTTAGCACCTTATCCACTTTTAGATTTGGCTTCTATGTTATATGCGAGGGGAATAGATCCCCTTTCTGAGAGAACGAAGTTGTCTGGTTGCATAAAAAATGCAATACAGCATAATGCATTATTTGATATAGAAATGACGACTGAAATTTGGAAACAGCTTAGACTGAGAAAATAACGATAAAATCAGAAAAACAAGAGAGGGGAATGAACTTGAAGATACAAAAGCCTGCATATAGCTATCATACCTTTATCTACACATTTACATACACTACAGAGGAGCAGCAGAAAGGAAAAGGAAAAAACGAGTATGTTCAAACCTGGGAGAAAATTTGTGATGTGGAAGATATTCTGAAAGGTGTTACGGAGAATGAGGAACAATGGGCAGCCTATAATTCCTTATGTTATTTTACCCCAAAAGCTAGAAATGCCATCTTTAATACAAAAGAAGACAATACCAGTGTGATTTACAGATATAAGATACCTAAAGGAAAAACCCTGAACTATGTGATTACACTATGTGAAAATGAAGAAAAAATCTCATTACCTATTGAGGAAATGAAATTGACTCTATTCGAGAAAATAAAAGTAGGTATTCTCTCTATTGAATTAGTCAATTACGATGATGCAAAGGGAAAAGGCGGAATTTCCAGAATAACACGTGCTGCGAAAATCAATGAGTGTGGAAGAAGATTATTCTTTCCCAATAAATCAGGAAAAGGGAATGACCAACAGAATAGCTATATAAAAACAAAAGGCTTGGGAATATATGCTATGGATGAACAGGGTGGAATGGAAGAAATCATTTCTACAGATTTTGTACAACAGTATGAGCAGAATAACAGCATAGAAATTAAACCACAGTTTATAGATGAACTTTTAGGATCGGAAATAAAAGATAAGTACCATATCAAAGACTTCAGTTCAGTATTTGATGACAGAATGTTTACCTGCTCTTTGATTAGAGATGATTTTGTATCCACAGAAATGAAAAAATATAGTCAGGAAGAAGGAGAATACGCATATTATCTATCGAACCAGATGATTTCCAATAAGGATATAGAGACGAGTAGTCTGTTATATGGATATGTATTTATTGATTCCGACTTGCAATATTGTTCTTGTCAAAATAGAAACTTTAGAAAAGAAGTGTTAAAAAATCATATCTATGACAGATGGATAGATTATGGAACACTGTATGGTTTTACTGAGTATTCTATGACATGTATCATGGATGAAAGCGAGGGTAGTTTTAATATTGTATGTAAAACCTTTCTTACACAGTATGTGGAAATTGTAAAATTGTGTCTGATGCAGAGAGCAGCAATTAATATCATTGAAACTGATATTGTAAATTCTTGTAAGATGATTCAACCGGAGCAAAATGAAAGTATTGATACTGACCAGATATCGGAAATCTGGGAAAAATATATTATTTTCCAAAATGAATTATATTTACCGGAAGTGACGTTTCAGGAACAAGGTGTGGAAATATATGATTTTTTAAAGAAATCTTTAAAAATTGAGAAATTGAACGAACAAATTGGAACGGAACTGGATAATTTGCATGAACTTACGGAATTGCTGGAAGATAAAAGGAAAGCAAGGAATGAAGAGAGAACTACAGATACCATGAATTTTTTCAGTATATTATTGGGAGTGGCTGCACTTGCGGATGTATTGGGGCTTTTGGACAGAGTGTTTGTGGCAAAAACGGGTAATGAAGCGTCATACTTTATAATCAATTCTTTATCAGCAAATGCGATAAGAAATATGGAAATAATTGTTAGTATTCTTTTCCTGCTAATTCTTTTGATTATTGCTATAAGTATGGTAATAGGAAAAATTTCACGAAAGAAAGGTAAGAAAAAAGAATGGCACATTATGAACTGTGGCTGGATGAAAGCGGTGACTTCAAAGCTGAAAAACAGAAAAAGCAAAAAAAACTAAGTCCTTCTCTAATTGGGGGAATTTTAATCAGGCAAGAGGATATTGCATCTGTTGACTTTGATACTCTTTTGGATAAAGAAAAGTATCATGCGACAGAATTGTCGGGAGAAGATAAAGTAAATTATGTGCTACCTGTGCTTGAAACACTCATGGAGAACCATCATGCAGTTCCTGTTATTTTTGAAAACGCAAAATATGTTGATTTGAATACCAATAGGGAACTTTATCTAAGAATGATGGCAGAGGGACTTTTACAATTACTCCTGAGACTCAATGCAGTTGATGAAGATGTACAATTGAACGTTCTGATTGCAAGAAGACAGGACGTAGAAAACTATGATGGAAACAGAGAGATTGTGGATCAGGAGTACGTTACAGTAATTAAGGAATGTATTAAGAGAAAAAGAAAAGAAAGAAAGCTGAATTTAAGTGATGGCACTTCTCTTTCTTTTGAAATTGATATCGCAAACAGAACGCAAAAGCTTCAATGCGCAGACTTCGTATGTAATACTAGATTGACTAGAAAAAGTGATGCTTTTGTCGGTGTAAAAGAGCGAATCAATGAGTTGTTTGCCGGTGCTTATATCTTTACATTATCAGAGATTGGCTCTGAAAACTATATCAAACAATGTCTTACGCAAAATATGATTTCTGACGCACTGATTGAACTTATAACGACGCGTGATAAGATTGACCGGGAGAAAAGTCTGGAATTAATTTTTGAAAAGATGAAGAGATGCAGTTATCGTATTCAAAAATCCCAGCTTAGACAGTTTGAGACAGACTTATTGGCGTATATCTCCTTGGAGGATGATTATGAGCGTGGTGAGAAATTGCTCAAGGAGGTAAATAACAAAATTCTTCCCGGGATTATGACTTTTGGAAATAATTTTCAGGAGTTTCAAGTCCATATGCTATTGAATCTGGCAGATATGTATTTGCGAGAAGGTGCGATTCTTGAATGTAAGGGTTGTATGGAAGAGTGTGTTGAGATAGGAAAAGGTATGCACAATAGTCTTGAAAATCTGCTTCTGTATTATCAGATTCAGGAAAAACTGGCGTTGTATGCCATTGATTCTTTCCAATATGAGCGTGCAGACCGTATCATGGCTCATTGTGTGACTTCTTTTGAGAATATTATTTCTGCTGTAGAACAGGATGCTTTTTTATCAGATTGTTTTTCGACATGTGTGTCAGAATACTACGGAGATGCGTTGTGTATGGAAATTTATGCCATGCTGTTTCAGCAGCGTGTCCAGCCTGCTTTGTATGAAAAGCTATGTATGCTTTCTGATATAGCTTTAAAACAGTATCCCAGAAATGAGGGTGAATTGGAGAGGCACCGACAGTACAGAAGCCATATTGAATTGGAAGCAGGAAAATTTGAAGAAGCGTTGATGTATTTGATGGAAGCGAAGACATATCGTTGGGAAAAGCCCACAAAAGAAAATATTCACCAATTTTTGGATGAAGTGACAGATACGGAGATGAACATCAGTTGTCAGTACTATTTGATGTATTATCTGCTGATTATGAGTAGGGCAGAATTACAGGGTAGTCTGTTGGCACAGGTAATGTACCGTACTTTGATTAAGCAGAAACGATTGCTGGATAAAACAGAGGTATTGGTACAGACTGAGCTTTTTGAAAATCAGATTAATTTACAACAGGGTAAAGGGAATAACATATACTATCATCCTATGGAAATTATATATTGGAAATTTGCTTCTTTTTACAGATTGTTTGAAAACGGTAAAAGTAGAAAAAAAGCAGAAGCATATTTCCAAAAGGCAATCAATATGTGTTTTGCATATGATAACTATGTGACAATGCAAATTACAGGTATTGGTATTTGGGCAGAATATATATATATGTTGATGCAAAATGGAGAGTCTGCAGAGGCAGAGAAACAGTTACATATTCTGGAAGAGAAAATGCAGAAGATTCTTGAATTGGAATTAGAGGATGATACGCGACAATACGTATTGCAAATGCAAAAGCAAATAAAGGAGAAACACTATATGGAGGCCAGTGAACTGGTCACATACTAAGGATGATATGTGAGGTAGAATCATGAATAATGAACAAGCAGTAAAAAAAACTGATACACCGTATAGAAAAACCTATGTTTTAAAGCAAGAGACACCTATGATTCATTTTCAGCATGGGGATAGTGGAGTAGTAATCAGGGCAAGCGAATTCAAACCCAAATTGGATAAGTTCTTATTAAAAAAACTGGGTGGAAATCTGTCCGACAAAAAACATTGGCTATTGAAACAAAGTGATACAAATCAGAATAAGGAAAATCAGAATGAAAATCAGAATGAAAAACAGAATGAAAAACAGAATGAAATACAGGCATTTAATTACAAAGTCAGGATTTTTGCAACCGGGGAACCAGAAAGAAGTGAAACAATAAAAAAAGCTACAGAATATAAGAAAGGAGAAAAATACCTAGGAATCAATAATATGTATTTTGGTAATAAAGTAAAAAAAGGAGAAAATTACAATGAAAGGGTAAGGGCTACATATAAAGAAACCATATTCTATAAAACGGATATCTATGTGGAAATTCAATGCTTTGTCAAAGGATTACTGACATTTATCGATGCGAATATGGATGAGTTTTTACTGGTTACCAATTTTGGAACACGTCAATCCAAGGGATTTGGATGCTTTAGTCTGAAAAATGAAGGTGAGAAAACCCCAATAGAAATTTTACAAAAAGGCAAGTATGATTTTGTTTATGGGGAAATAGAAGATCCGAGTAATTCGAAAACCACTGAAAATAAGAAAAACTCTAACAAATCGCTTGCAGATGTAAAACTTGAAGTAGCGGCGGGAATTTATGCTGTCATGAAGGGTGGAATAAACTTTAGGAATATATATGTAAAAGGTTACATACAAAGACAGTATCTAAATGAAATAGGGAAAAAGAATATAGGAAGTGATAAAGCCTTTATGAAAGCAAAGATAATACAAGAAAAATTTTTAAATAAAGAGGGATATGAAAATTTTGAAAGTTATTCGGATTATCAATATGTACGTGCCATACTAGGTATACCAGAATCTATTAGATTTAAAAAAGATAAAATAGATGAAATAACGGTTAAAATTGAAGATAAAGATAAAGGAGTAGAAAGATTTCAGTCTGCTATTCAGATTGTGGTATCAGGAAAATATGTCATATTAATCATGAAGGATTCTTATAAAGCTATTTTGGGAAAAGAATTCGAATTTAGCGCTGGAAAAAATAGGCAGAATATCAAAGTGCCATCAGAGTTCAACCCAAATCAGTTTTTATCAGGTTTTGTTAAATATTTCAACAAGGAAAAAGGAAAATTGGCGGAGTTAAATTATCAAGAAGCGTCAAAAGTAGAATTAAAGATGGGAAGAGAGGGAAAAAAGTAGTATGAAAAGATATGCAGGTCTTACCATAGGACCAATTATAGAAACCATGTCCTATACATCGACTCCTACAGGCTTGTGGGCAGCCAGTTTCTTTTTCTCTTCCATTACCAGGGATTTATATGAAGAGTTAAAGAAGAAAGAGTATCAGGTTTTAACAGTACCGGAGCAGGTGCAGTGTGAAGTAAAGGGGATTGGTCAGTATCATGACCGTATTTACGCAGTAACGCCGGAAAACAAGAGTGATTTGGAAATTGCAAATGAAATAAAAAGCGTAATTGGTAAAGTAATTGAAATAAGAGCAAAAGAGATATATACTGCGCTTTCTGAGGAAAAACAGACTAATCTGGACGATGTTATAGAGTGTTTAAAGTCATATTTGCAGATTCATTTTGTTTTGCTGTATGTAGAGGACACACAGATATTGGCAAAAACCTTGGCAGATGCATTGGACTCTCTGGAAAATTGCCAATCTACCGTAGGCAATCTGAGTCAAAATTATCTTGTGCGTATGTTAACGGGTAAAAGAGATAATGCTAACTGCTATATAAAAAATTATGAGCCATTTCAAGACGCCGAGATGCTCCATGAGAAAAAGGATGCAGAGCAAAATATAAAAATAAAGGATTTACATACCATTGCAAAAAATGAAAATGCATGGCAAGTTCATGGAACACATGTGTCCAAGAAGTTGCAAAACTATTTTGCAATTATCCAGGCTGATGGGGATGGCATGGGAAAAATTGTAAATGCAGACCTGACAGGACAGGAAAACCAACAGATAACACTTGAAGATCAGGAAAACAGAATTCAAATGTTCTCAAAACTTTGCATGCAGTATACATCAGATGCTTCGAAACTGATACGAGATTATCAAGGAGTTGTCATTTATGCAGGTGGTGATGATTTGTTGTTTCTGGCGCCTATCATAAGAGAAAATGGGAATATTTGGACGTTGTGTCAGGAAATCGGGAAAAAATTCAATGATATTTTCAACCCGGCATACAATAAAGAAGCAGGGACAATTGTAAAAGAAAATCAGGTGCCAAGTATTTCCTTTGGTGTATCTGTAAATTATTACAAGTTCCCGTTGTATGAGGCTTTTGAGGATGCAAGAAATTTATTATTTGGAACAGCTAAGAATTTTGGCGCAAAAAATAACTTTGCCATATCAGTACATAAAGCAAGTGGACAAACAGCCGGTTATGTATGTCGTATGGAAACAATTGGAACGTCAAAGGATACTCTTTTTGAAGAATTAATTGCATATAATAACCTTCTGATACAGGGAGAGGGAGGAGATGCTCAGGAGAGCAACCAGATGATGCATTCTTTGCTCTACCATATTGAGAATAAAAAAGAACTATGCAAACTTGCTTTTCATGATAAGGAAAAAAGGGATAAATTTTTTGTAAATGTATTTGACAGTGCGATGCAGGAAAAGTATAGAAACTACATAAACACAATCAATGCACTTACAGGGAAAATAGCAGCTGTGGTGACAGAGAAAACATCAGAAAAAGATGAGAAGATTTCCTCTCTGAACGGAGAAAATTCTGACGTAGGAGAGAAAGTAGTCAATGTACTGATAAGTATTTTACGCACATCGAAATTTTTGGTGGAAGAGAGGGAATAGCCTATGGAGATTCAATATTTTTGCAGATTGACACCTCTTGGAGAGTATTTTTTAGGAGGAGAGAAAACATTTGATTTTGGTAATGCAAAAGCAGATTCCAAAAACAATTATTTCATTCATTCTGAAGAAGAAATTAGTCAGGCAACAGTTTTAGGAATGCTTCGTTTTGTCATGTTGAAGAAGAATCAGTTGTTAAGTGATGGCTGGAAAGATCAGAGCAAAGTGCAGGAGCAGAATGCTTTGATTGGAAAGACTGGTTTTAGTATCAATGAGAACCAGAATACATTATGTGATTATGGAAAGTTAAAAAGTATTTCCCCTGTTTTAGTTTATCAGGGTGAAAAAGCTTTGGTACATATGCCACTTAACCATAAGGTATATAAAGTAAATAATGAAGAAAAACAGAAAAACCAAAAATATACACCATTTCGTATGAAGGAGGCAGGATATTCAGATATCGGAGAGATGACCTGGCTTCCAGAGGATTTTGTGGCAAAGGATGGATTATCCTATGATTATATGCAGCCTGAGGATAAGACGATAGTTGAAAAAGGTGCTGTTTTTCAGAAACAAAACAGAACGAGGGTTTCTAAGGTCTCACAGGAAGATGGTTTTTTCAAAAAAACATATCAATTTTTAGGAAAAGGATATTCTTTTGGCTTTTATGCCACCATGGAAGAGGATTGGTGTAAGGAAGAAGAGATAACAGATGAAATAGTTTATCTGGGACAGGAAAAATCAGCTTTTCTATTAAGCTTTGAAAAAAAGGAACAGACTGACTTGTTTGCAGCATGGGATGACAACACAGATAAGGCATACCAGATTTACTATACTTTGTCTGATACCTATCTGGCAAATTTTGCAGAAATCAAAGAGACGCTCTGTTATGGAATCATCGATAAAAAATCCTATCGATTTCTGACAAAAAAAGCAGGAGCAGACTATGTTTGCAGCAGAAAAATGAGCGAACGTTTCCAATTTGTAAAAGCGGGAAGTATATTTTATGTGCGAAAAGAAAGGGAACAGGATTTCATCCGGGCACTTTCGATGAATCAGTTACAACAAATTGGATTTAATTATGTAAGAAAGATGGGAGATTAACTATGGAAGCAAATTTTTATACAATCAAATGTATCACAAATATGCATATGGGAAGTGGAGACATTAACTTTAACATTATAGATAACGAAGTGCAAAGAGATCCTGTTACCGGATTACCTACTATGTTTTCATCCGGAATCAAAGGGGCATTGAGAGAGCACTTTGGCAATGGCAATTGTGAAAAGGTAGTGGATATTTTTGGAAGCGATATTATGGAGTCAAATAAAGAGAATAAGGGAAAAAGTGAACCGGGAAAATTAAAGTTTTTATCAGGCTATTTACTGTTTTTGCCGGTAAGAGCATCTAAGGGGGATCAGGCCTATTATTTGGTAACTACAAAAGAAATCCTTTCCCAGTTTGATGTTTTATATCAGTCAATTATGGGGAAAACTGTTTTTGGTAACCTATTACAATTGCTTCAGCCAAAGACTACCTATGCTCCCGAAGGCGCAGAAGTAGATGGCTTAAAGAGTAAAAATGAAAAAATACCAGCAGAGCTAAAGAGTATATTCGTGAAGCTTGCAGGGGCAGAAAATGCAGACAGAATCATGATAATGGAAGAAGAACTTGTAAAGAAAATCAATCTCCCTATTCTTGCAAGAAACCAGCTAGATAATGGAATCAGTAAGAATCTCTGGTATGAGGAGGTTGTGCCACACGAAGCTATTTTCTTTACTGCTGTTTTAGCAGATGGAACAGCTTCAGGACATGATGCATTAAAGTGCTTTGATCAGTATATCGCTGATGGAAATGGTAACTCCCTTGTTCAGTTTGGAGGAAATGCTTCTATTGGGTATGGTTTGACCAAGATTTCAAAGGTGGAGGTATAAGCGATGGATAAGAGAGCTGTAGAAAGTTATATGCATATAGCAGATGAGGTAATTAATGAGCTGCTTGCTGATGAAATAAATGCGAATAAGATAAGAAAGAAAAATGAAGAAAATGAAGAAAATGAAGATAAAAACGAGCTGGAGAAGATTCAAGATAAGTTGTCTGCATTTGGTGCAACTGTGATTATGAGTGGCCGGGGATCTGCGTTAGCATATTACGAGAAAAAAGATGTAAAGGTAAAAAAACTTTTAGAAAAGATGTATGAGAATGATACTGATAAGAAATCGGAAATCGATGGACTCTTTGAATTTGATAAAAAGGAAAATGAAGAGGAACTAAAGGAATTGATTATTAATTATGCTATCAGTCTGAAGTTAGTTTTGAATTTATACATATAGAAAGGACTTCATGTTTATGATTTCAAAAAATATGAATTATGCTTTTCAGGTAGAATATCAGGAACAGGCGGTACAGGGTAACATCAATAATAAGAAACTTATAAACGTACTAAATGAGCAAGCCGGATCCATTACTACATGGGGCAAGCAACATGTGAAAGCGCTTACTTCTGCTACCACACAAAAGTTGTTTTTCAAGACACAGTATCCGGGTGTGCTGATTGGAACAGGGTATCCGCATGAGACAGGGAAAGCAACAGGAGAGATTCAGGTTGGATTTAGCTTCGATTATGTAACAGGAGCACCATATTATCCGGGCAGTTCTTTAAAGGGTGTGATTAGAAGCACTATTGACAAGGCTATCAGTAGTGATGAGAAAGAAATGTATCTGTGCTATATCCATGACGTTTTAAACGAAATGGGACCGAAATATGTTAGTGAAAGCACTTTACGAAAATTTGTGGAACTTACATTTGGAAATGAAAAAAAATCAGATAAGGCAATAGAAGGCATCGATATCTTTTATGGAGGCTTCATCGTGGGTTATAAAAATGATATCATAGGAATAGACTCACTTGCTCCGCATGGAACTGATCTTACGAAAGCACCTACACCGATTGCAATGCTTCGCATTATGCCGGATGTGAATATTGTCTTTGCAATAGATATCAGAAATAGTGACAGTCTGGATCAATTGGGATTCACCAAAGAAGTGCGATGTAATTTGTATCGTAAAATATTAGAAGATTTTGGAATCGGTGCAAAACGTAATGTAGGATATGGCAATCTGCTTTTGGATGAAAAATTCCAGTATAAAGAGAAAAAGAATAAATAATTAGGAATGGTGATTTTATGCAGATAAAGCTAATTATAAGAAATGAAAAACCATGCCGGTTGCCGATTTCCTACCATCACATACAACAATCTGCAATTTATCACTTGTTGAGAGAGACTCCTATTGCAGGTGATTTGCACGACCATGGTGCAACCTATGGAAAAAGAACGTATAAGCTGTTTACCTTTGGACCGTTGATGGGGAAATATGAGATTGTTGAAAAAAATATTATTTTTCAGGAAGAAATACGTTGGGAAATCAGAAGTGACGACAGACAGGTTATAATGGTACTTTATGAAAAAATACGGCAAGAGGGCTTAGTATTGGGAGAGAATGTACTGAAAAATGTTGATGTAATGATACAGGATGACAGGATAGAAGAGGATAGCGTTTATATTAAAATGATTTCATCTATTTGTGTCTATTCCACCAATCCGGATACAAAAAAAACGTATTTCTATTCACCACAGGAGAAAGAATTTTCCAAGGCTGTACAGGACAATTTCCAGCGAAAGTATACTGCCGGATATATGGTAGAACCTGAACACGAAATACACATAGAACCTGTTAAAGTGACTCCCAAAGATAAATATTTGACAAAATACAAAGGTTTCTACATCAATGGTTGGAAAGGAATTTATAAATTATCCGGTCAGAGGAAATATTTAGATTTCTTGTATCAAACAGGAATCGGCGCCAAGAATTCACAGGGATTCGGTATGTTCGAAGTAATTCCAAAAGAGCAGATTTAATTCCGATAAAAAGTCGGTCAACCTATTTGTACAGTTTATTTGCAAAGTTTCCGCATTTTTCAAGGGTTTAAGAGATAACCCATCGATATAAAAGATGTAAAAAGAATAAAAAACTGTAAATAAATCTATTTTTAGATTGGAAAAGTCGGTCGATATAAAGTCTATTCTTCATTTTTTAAAGAACACTGATATTATGCATAGTTAAAGATTTATATTAAAATAGATTGACCGAAAATACGGTATCGTTTTATACTATTAATAAGAAATTGTTATCTTACAACCCAGTAAATACGGTTGTGTACTTTACCTATGAGGAATTGATACGTTTCTCCTGCCTCAAGTTTTAGTAAACTTGTTAATGGAGTGTACTTTACCTATGAGGAATTGATACTTCTCAATCATGGCCTTCAATGCATCTTTATTATTAAGAAGTGTACTTTACCTATGAGGAATTGATACTCCCTTAGAAATTAATTCTGACTCCATCTTTAATTTTGTGTACTTTACCTATGAGGAATTGATACTCCATCAAAAAGATAGGTATCGAAATAAACATGTCCTAAATCTGTGTACTTTACCTATGAGGAATTGATACATTATAAATCTTTTAAATAAACATAATTCATATTTGGTGTACTTTACCTATGAGGAATTGATACGTTATATGAATTTTTTCACCCATAACTTCACTACAAACGTGTACTTTACCTATGAGGAATTGAAGAAAAGAGCATTGTCTTTACCATATAGCTATGTTGAAATTTACTGTTAGAGCATCCACTTTGTAGTGGGTGCTTTTTTTGGGATATTTTTTTGAGGGTTTTGGTTTTGTATAGGAATTGACCTAATAGAAGCGCGAAAGCATCTGACAAACTGCATATAATTAGTTGCAATTGCATATAAAAACAAAAAAATATTGTTTAAACACATAATTAACAGTATAATTAAATTGAAATATGCAGAAAAAAGTATTTTTATGAAAAAGGAGATAGTATTATGAACAATCCAATTAAAAATCAATTTCAAAAAGTTTACAACGAAACAGGGAAAAAGCCTTTTACTTTCCTCAATTGCTTCCTCACTATTTTTCTTCCAATAATCATTTTTATTGCTAGTTGTTACTTGTTTGGCAGCAGCGATGACATACCAGCTTTTTTTGCTGCCAATATTCTGGGATTAGTTGTCGGCTGGGGAATTAATCTGGCTCTGTTATGGAAATCATTTCAAAAACAGGGAATCTCTCTTTTCTTTTTAAATATTTTAGCATCCATAGCATTTTTCTGTTCCTTTGTTATATGGCCTTTAATAAAATTAAGTTATAGAGCATCACAAGCTATTGTACAAGCTAATTTAGGCAATACAACCGGAAGTGTGAATGCATCAAAAAGAGCCGGCGCAACAAAAGGACGCATGTCAGCACTGAATTGGTTTGAATATAATGGAGATGTTTGGGAGAATGAAAAAGAAGTCATGCCTGAGGAAGATACGACATATTCAGCAGATGAAGGCGCTTACTCTTCTGAGCAAAATCAAAAAGCGCAAAGCCATGGATATAGAAATGGTAAAGAAGCTGAACTATCCGGTCGTAGATGGAATGGTTTTGACTGGATATAATTACATAGACAGCAATGAAAGCTTACAGAGACATAAAAGACTAGGCATTGCTTAGTCTTTTCCTTTGTTATTTGTGCCGCCGCTTGGCGGCGGAATGGGGATTAGTATGGATCAATTTAAACAGGTTATGGATGAGTGTCTTCTGGCCTATGATATGGGAGAGTATCAGGAAGCAAAGAAGAGAATTTCCCTGGCCAGAAAGCTGTTAAATCAGGAAGAAACAGAGGATGAAAAGAGCTATGGTCAGAAAAAAATGCAGATTGTATGGGTAGAGCAGTCAATCGCAGGGCGAGTGCATGATATGGATACTTATGAAGCTCTCGAAGGAGAGTTTATTCAGGCACTGGCCATGTTTCAGACAGATCCCGTAGAAAGAGATTTTTTCTATGCGGTACATTTGCAGGATGCGATTCAACTCTATGTAAATGACCATCAGATACCAACTGCCCAGATACTCTTTGAGCGAATGATGGAAATATTGAATCCGATATGTGGTGAAAGCCACTTTTTAAACACTGTCTATCACTTTTTACAGGCTCAGATTATGTTTGGTGCCGAAAATTATCATGGATGCCTGGAACATTGCAGCGCGTCATTAAGTGAATTAAACGAAGAACCGCAGCTCCCGGAGGGAAGCTTGGAAAGACTGGTTCAGTATTATAATAACGAATATGATCATGTATCTGCCTATGTCTCAACCTGTCTGCTTTGTGGCCAGGCTTTGGAAAAAATCGGTGACTTTGAAAAAGGAATAGAGCTGCTCGAGTGCCTGCTACAGGATATACAGGGTTCACAATATCACAATCAAATCACGCTGATTAATATTGACCTGACGCTGTGTGCACTTTATGCGCAGAGTGGGAGAATGAATCAGGCAAAAGCTATTTATCTGAAATATAGAAACAGTAATTTTGCCCAGTATCCGGATTTACAGACCGCTATTTATACATTGGGAATTGCATTAGAGCCTGACAGGGAAGAGCACGTGAATACCAAGGTATCTTCCTTACTTCACAATACGGATATTTCCAAGGATGCTCAGGGACAGCTTTTATATAATAAAGCATGTGTAGCCATTACCAATGGGGAGTACGACAAAGCACTGG
>CAMBAN010000020.1 GCA_945864145.1 uncultured Lachnospiraceae bacterium
AGGCAGATGGATGGAGAGGAAGAAACGTGTGGTACCTAGGGAGGTCTGTGCGGTACGCCTTGAAAGAGGTAACCACTACCTAAGGTAGTGCTGAACGTACAGAAGTCAGCAGAGGCCATAGTAGCTAAAATGAATCTAGCTTCATTCGGGTGAAGGACCGAATCAGTAGGAGTCTTGAGTATGACCGAGAAAGGGAGGAATGACCATCTATGGCAGAAAACATTGAAAACAATGGCTGTTCGCAAAGAGATAGTGCGGAACACGAAGGGTATGTGAAAGCGTCTAGGTCATTCAATCGGATATGGAAAGAAAGAGACAGTGCACAGCCGAGACTTTTGGAAACGATACTGTATAAAGACAACTTTAACAGAGCGTATAAGAGAGTTAAGGCAAACAAGGGAGCGCCGGGAATTGATGGCATGACCATTGAAGAGGCTCTTCCATATCTAAAGGAACATCAACAAGAGATAACTGACCGCATTTATCGTGGAAAGTATACTCCGTCTCCAGTAAGACGAGTTGAAATTCCCAAACCAGATGGTGGTGTGCGAAAGCTTGGCATACCAACAGTGATAGACCGTACACTTCAACAGGCAATAACCCAACAGTTAGTGCCAATCTATGAACCGCTGTTTGCAGATGGTAGCTATGGCTATCGTCCGAACAGAAGTGCAAAAGATGCAATACTTAAGGTTAAGGAGTATGCAGAACAAGGCTATACATTTGCTGTAGTCCTTGACTTGTCAAAGTACTTCGATACTCTTAATCACGAAATTCTCATCAATCTTCTCCGGAAGAATGTAAAAGATGAACGTGTAGTACAGTTGATAAAGCGCTATCTGAAAAGCGGTGTAATGGAAAACGGAGTGGTCATTGACACAGAGGAAGGCTCACCACAAGGTGGAAATCTATCACCATTGCTGGCAAATGTCTACCTCAATGAGTTCGACCAGGAATACCTGAAAAGAGGTGTTCCATGCATAAGATATGCAGATGACATCGTGCTTCTTGCAAAGAGCAGGCGAGCATCAGAGAGACTCTTGGAAAGCAGTACAAAATATCTTGAGAAGAGGCTGAAACTTACAGTCAACCGAGAAAAGAGCCGTACTGTCAGCGTGTTTGCAATCCGAAATTTTAAATTCCTTGGCTTTGCATTGGGAAGGAACGGAAAAGGCATTTATGTCCGAGTTCATCCGAAGTCATGGAAGAAGTTTAAGTCCAGACTGAAGGAGTTATCTTCCCGTAAGCGATGTCAGTCAATCAAGCCAAGCCTTGAGAAAATCAAGGTGTATGCAAGGGGATGGCTTAACTACTACGGAATTGCAAGTATGAAGAGCAACATAGATGACATCAACGGATGGCTCTATCACAGAATACGCATGTGTATATGGAAACAGTGGAAGAAACCTAGAACGAAATATAAAAATCTAGTCAAACTTGGAATCCCAGAACACTATGCGTCAGCAATAGCAAACAGTCGCAGAAAGTATTGGTATATCAGCAATAACAAAGCTGTGATTTGGGCGCTGAATAAAGAAAGACTGATAAACAGTGGCTTTTATGATTTAGCCACAGCCTATCAGTCTGTGCACGTCAACTATTGAAACCGCCGTGTACCGAACGGTACGCACGGTGGTGTGAGAGGACGGCGGTTAATCTCCGCCTCCTACTCTATTAGGATTTAAGTCTGTTTCGCAAGACGAAGTTTCTCAGCCGTAAAAAGAGTTTATTGAATAATTTGTTATTGACAGTATGGAAATAATGAATATAATATAATTATACATATGAACAAATGTACATATGAAAGAATAAAAGAAGGATGGTAATGTAATATGAAAAAAACATATAAGATTGAAGTGGACTGTGCAAACTGTGCAAATAAGATGGAGGAAGCAGCTAAGGCTACTACCGGTGTAAAAGATGCAACAGTCAATTTTATGACTTTAAAAATGATTGTAGAGTTTGAAGAAGGTGCAGATGCAAAGGCTGTAATGCAAGAGGTATTAAAGAATTGCAAAAAGGTAGAGGATGACTGTGAAATCTTCTTATAAGCTATTGGAAAGGAAACGAAAATGAATAAAAAGCAAAAAAAGGTGTTTCTTAGGATTGTTGCAGCAATTCTGTGCTTAATAGTGATACAGTTTATTCCGATGTATAATGGTTATGTGGAGTTTATATTGTATATGATTCCGTATTTCTTAGTCGGTTATGATATTTTGCTAAAGGCAATAAAAGGAATAAAGAATAAGCAGGTTTTTGATGAAAACTTTTTGATGGCAGTAGCGACGGTAGGTGCGATTTGCCTGGGTGATTATAAAGAGGGCGTTGCGGTTATGCTTTTTTACCAGATAGGTGAGCTGTTTCAGAGCTATGCGGTTGGAAAAAGCAGAAAGAATATCAGCGACCTTATGGATATCAGACCTGATTATGCTAATGTAGAAAAGGAAGGCGGACAGCTGGAGCAGGTAGATCCTGATGAAGTGGAAATCGGCAGTATCATTGTTGTACAACCGGGTGAAAAGGTTCCTATTGATGGTGTGGTAGTATCAGGAAGTACGACCTTGAATACAAGTGCATTGACAGGAGAAAGCGTGCCGCGTAATGCGACGGTTGGTGATGAGGTTATCAGTGGTTGTATTAATGAAAATGGTCTGATTAGATTAAAAACGACGAAGGAGTTTGGAGAATCTACTGTTTCGAAAATTTTGGAGCTTGTAGAAAATGCCAGCTCAAGAAAATCGAAATCTGAGAATTTTATCTCAAAATTTGCAAGAATCTATACACCTGTGGTATGCTATAGTGCATTGGCATTAGCTGTTTTACCACCACTTGTAAGAATGCTTTTTATGGGACTTTCACCGGAGTGGGGAGACTGGATTTTAAGAGCATTGACCTTTTTGGTAATCAGCTGTCCTTGTGCATTGGTTATTAGTATTCCGCTTAGCTTTTTTGCCGGTATTGGTGGAGCAAGTAATGCCGGAGTATTAGTAAAGGGCTCTAATTATTTGGAGACACTTTCTCAGGTAAAGTATATTGTATTTGATAAGACAGGTACGATGACACAAGGCGTATTTGAAGTAAAAGAGATAGTACTGGATAAAGATACACAGATAGATAAAGAACAATTGTTAGATTATGCAGCATTGGCAGAAAGTTATTCTTCTCACCCAATCAGTAAAAGTCTTCAAAAGGCATATGGTAAAAAAATAGAGCAGGGACGTGTCAGTGATGTAAAAGAAATCAGTGGTCATGGTGTTTCTGCAGTTGTAGATGGCAGAAACGTATTGGCAGGAAATGAAAAACTGATGCAACAGCAGCAGATTTCCTATATGCAGCCGGATGAAGTGGGAACCATTGTACATGTGGCAATCGATGGAAACTATATTGGATATATCGTGATTGCAGATTTATTGAAGGCAACTTCAAAGGATGCGGTAAAAGCATTAAAGAAGGTAGGCATGAAGAAGATTGTAATGCTGACAGGAGACAGCAAAAAGGTTGCAGACAAAGTAGCTACAGAACTTGGTATTGCGGATGTATATAGTGAACTGCTTCCGGGCGATAAGGTTACAAAGGTGGAGGAGCTTTTAGCACAGAAGAGTGAAAAGGATAAGCTTGCTTTTGTAGGAGATGGTATTAATGATGCACCGGTACTTTCCAGAGCAGATGTAGGTATTGCTATGGGAGCATTGGGAGCAGATGCAGCCATTGAAGCAGCGGACATTGTTTTGATGGACGATGATCCTTTGAAAATTGCGAAAGCAATTAAAATTTCAAAGAAATGTATTAGAATTGTCTACGAAAATATTTATTTTGCAATAGGTGTTAAGGTAATTTGTCTGTTTTTGGGAGCACTTGGTATTGCTAATATGTGGGCTGCGATTTTTGCAGATGTTGGAGTTATGGTGATTGCTGTATTAAATGCAATCAGGGCATTATCCGTAAGAAAACTGTAGTATAAAAAGAAAGGTATGTGAAGACGAATGGAAAGAACACAATGTGATGAATTTACCTGTGATACAGTTGAAGTACATGAAGAACTTTTGAAGGTGGTAAATGACAGCATGCCAGATGAAGAGGAACTATATGATTTGGCTGAATTGTTTAAGGTATTTGGCGATTCTTCACGTATAAGAATACTATTTGTATTGTTTGAAGCCGAAGTGTGTGTATGTGACTTGGCTGCAGCATTAAATATGACACAGTCAGCAGTTTCTCACCAGCTAAAAATATTAAAGCAGAATAAACTGGTAAAAAGCAGGAGAGAAGGAAAATCTATTTTCTATTCATTGGCTGACGGACATGTCAGAACGATAATTGACCAGGGTAGAGAGCATATAGAAGAGGATAGATAAGCATGTACAATCAATTTTCAAGAACAGAATTACTGTTAGGAAAAAGCAATATGGATAGATTGCAAAATGCGAAGGTTATTGTTTTTGGAGTAGGTGGCGTAGGTGGTTATGTAGTGGAGGCGCTTGCCAGAAGTGGAATAGGAACGCTTGCACTTGTAGATGATGACGAGGTATCTTTAACCAATATAAACAGACAAATTATTGCAACACATAGTACGATAGGGAGACCAAAAGTACAGGTTGCCAGGGAAAGAGTGTTGGATATCAATCCACAGGCCATTGTTCATACCTATCAAACCTTTTATCTTCCTGAAAATGCAGAGCAGTTTCGATTGGAAGAATATGATTATGTGGTAGATGCCATTGATACAGTTTCAGGAAAAATAGGATTAATTGTGCAGGCAAAAGAGGCCGGGACACCAATTATCAGCTCTATGGGTGCAGGAAATAAGCTTGACCCGACTGCTTTTCGTGTAACGGATATATATAAAACGCAGGTTTGCCCGTTGGCAAAGGTTATGCGACGTGAGCTTAAAAAGAGAGGAATAGAGCATTGCAAGGTGGTTTATTCCGAGGAAATGCCTTTGACACCAGACCCGGAAGTCACAGCAGTATGTATGGAAGAATGTCAAAACAGTAAAAAGAGACAATTGCCTGGCAGTATTGCTTTTGTACCATCCGTAGTAGGATTGATTATTGCAGGTGAAGTAATAAAAGATATTTGTAAGTAAGAAACTGCAGAGAATAGTATTTTCTTTTTGGGAGATGCTATTTTCTGCAGTTTTTTTGTAATAGGAAAGCGCTCGTATGTAGTTGAACCAGGAGTTTGATGCTGAGTAAACTCTTGGTTCTCGATAGATAAAGTAAATAGTGATGTCCTCATGATAGTTTATTTGAATAGAAACAATACTTGCAAAATACCCCACCGGGGTATATAATGCAAGTAGTTAGATGCGTAAAACCACAAATGCAAAGGTAGGAGATTGCTTATGGATGAAATGGAATGCTGCTGTCATAAAACAAAGGACAGGTCTGAAAAAGAAAAAAAGGATATGCTCAATCGTTTGAGTCGTATCGAAGGACAGGTGAGAGGAATTAAAGGCATGGTAGAGAAAGATGCCTATTGCCCGGATATTTTGATACAGGTTGCAGCTGTTAATGCTGCGTTAAACAGCTTTAACAAGGTATTGCTGTCAAAGCATATCAAATCCTGTGTGACAGAGGATATCAAGAATGGAAAAGAAGAAACCGTAGATGAATTAGTAACAGTCTTACAAAAGCTGATGAAATAGGAAATGAGGAAAATATGGCAACAATTGTGATTATTCTGATTTTAGGTATTATTATCTTTTTTGCAGTGAGAGGTACTTTAAAGCATATGAAGGGAGAGGGCGGCTGTTGTGGTGGTGGCTGTTCCTATGAAGAAGAGCAAAAAGTATTGAAGAACCCGATTTTAGGCAGTCTTACTATAAGCGTAGAGGGCATGCATTGTCAGAACTGTAAAAATAGCATTGAGAGAAATGTAAATAAAATTGAAGGTGCATCCTGTAGAGTAAATTTGAAAAAGAAAACAGCAGTGGTGCAATATGACAGAGAAATTGACCCACAGGAAGTCAAAAGAGTGATTGAGCGATTAGATTTTATCGTGGGGGATATTATGGATGAAAGGAGGTCAGAGTCATGAAGCAATACACAGTAACGGGTATGAGCTGTGCTGCCTGTAGTAGTCGTGTGGAAAAGGCAGTAGGACAGGTTCCGGGTGTCACAGAGTGTTCCGTTAGTTTTTTGACAAACTCTATGGGGGTCGAAGGCACTGCGTCGGAAGCTGATATTATAAAGGCAGTAGAGAATGCAGGTTACGGAGCCAGTCTAAAGGATGGAAGGGCAAAGCAAATCAGTCCGAAAGCAATGGAGGAGACATTGGAAAATAAGGAATTTCCAATTATGAAAAGAAGGTTGATTTCTTCCTTGATTTTTCTGATAGTGCTGATGTACTTTTCTATGGGACACATGATGTGGAACTGGTCTTTGCCCACCTTTATGGAAGGTAATCATGTGGCAATGGGATTGCTGCAGCTACTATTGACAGTGGCTGTGATGGTGATAAATCAGAGATTTTTTATCAGTGGTTTTAAGAGCTTATGGCATAAGTCACCCAATATGGATACCCTTGTGGCACTTGGTTCGACTGCTGCATTTGGCTATAGTACCTATGCACTGTTTGCTATGACAGATGCACAGGTGAAGCAGGATACAGAGCTTGTTATGTCCTATATGCACGAGTTCTACTTTGAGTCTGCAGCTATGATTTTAACCTTGATTACGCTGGGAAAAATGTTAGAGGCAAGGTCCAAAGGAAAAACGACAGATGCATTAAAAGGTTTAATGAAGCTTGCACCGAAAACTGCTACTTTAGTAGTGGATGGAGTGGAAAAAACAGTTGCTATTGAAGAAGTTAAAATTGGAGATATATTTGTAGTGAGACCCGGTGAAAACATACCGGTGGATGGTGTGGTAGTTGAGGGAACCAGTGCTGTAAATGAAGCAGCATTAACCGGCGAAAGTATTCCGGTGGATAAGGAGACAGGAAGTGAAGTTTCTGCGGCAACCTTAAACCAGTCAGGTTTTTTAACCTGTCGTGCTACAAGAGTCGGAGCAGATACGACTCTTTCGCAGATTATTCAAATGGTTTCCGATGCAGCAGCAACAAAGGCACCTATTGCCAAGGTAGCAGATAAGGTTTCAGGAGTATTTGTGCCGACAGTCATTGCTGTTGCAGTGGTAACAACGATTATTTGGCTATTTACAGGCGCAGGTGTGGGATATGCACTTGCCAGAGGGATATCTGTTTTGGTAATCAGTTGTCCGTGCGCATTGGGACTTGCTACACCGGTTGCTATCATGGTAGGAAATGGAGTAGGTGCCAAAAATGGGATTATGTTTAAAACAGCTGTTTCTTTGGAGGAGACAGGAAAGGTTGATATCGTAGCCTTGGATAAAACAGGAACCATTACAAATGGAGAACCGCAGATTACAGATATTTTACCTTTTAATAACCTGACAGAAAAGGAGCTTTTACAGGAGGCATATAGCCTGGAAAATAAAAGTGAGCATCCGCTTGCAAGGGCAATTATCAAAAGTGCAGAGGAACAGGGCATGAAAGCTCTGGAGGTTAGTGAATTTCAGATATTTGCGGGAAACGGGTTAAGTGCAAAAAAAGATGGAGAAACTTTGTATGGCGGCAATTTAGTCTTTATCAGCAAATACTGTGAGGTAACAAAGGAGATCAGGGACAAAGCAGAAGCACTGGCAATCCTTGGGAAAACACCACTGTTTTTTGCCAAGGATACGAAGCTGCTTGGAGTGATTGCAGTAGCTGATACGATAAAAGACGATGTGAAAGAGGCAGTGGCTGATTTAAAAGAACTTGGTATTCAGGTAGTTATGTTAACCGGAGACAATGAAAAAACAGCTAAAGCTATTGGAAAGCTTGCAGGTGTAGACAATGTCATTGCCAATGTATTGCCGGATGGCAAAGAAAAAGTGATTCAGCTATTGCAAAAGCATGGTAAGGTAGCGATGGTAGGCGATGGAATCAATGATGCACCGGCTCTTACCAGAGCAGACATGGGAATTGCAATTGGTGCAGGAACAGATATTGCAATTGATGCCGCAGATGTGGTATTAATGAAGAGTCACTTAAAGGATGTACCGGCAGCAATTCGTTTGAGCCGTCTGACTTTAAAAAATATTCATGAAAATCTCTTTTGGGCATTTTTCTATAATGTGATAGGGATTCCACTGGCAGCAGGTGTTTGGATACCGTTGTTTCACTGGGAGTTAAATCCTATGTTTGCAGCGGCAGCAATGAGTCTTTCCAGCTTTTGTGTAGTAAGTAATGCGTTAAGACTTAATTTCGCAAAAATATATGATTTTACCAAGGCAACAAGGAAAAAGAAAATAGCAGATACAGAGCTTACCGAAGAAATAGAAAGTATCATGGAAAAAGAAAGGAGTAAAAACATGAAAAAGACATTGAAAATTGAGGGCATGATGTGCGAACATTGTGAAGCAAGAGTAAAAAAGGTATTAGAGGCATTAGAACAGGTAGAAGAGGCAGTTGTCAGCCACGAGAGTGGCAGTGCAGAGGTAATGCTTTCAGCAGAGGTTTCTGACGAAGTGTTAAAGAAGGCCGTAGAGGAGCAGGATTATAAGGTAGTATCTATTTCATAAGAGAAAGGTATGGTCAGAAAATGACATTGCAGCAATTAAAATATGTGGTAACAGTAGCAGAAACAGGAAATATTTCAGAGGCAGCAAGAAAACTCTATATTTCCCAGCCCAGCATGACAAATGCGATTAAAGAGCTGGAAGAAGAGATGCAGCTTTTAATTTTCAGAAGGACAAATAAAGGGGTCATGGTAACAAACGAAGGAGATGTTTTTTTGGCGTATGCCAGACAGGTCTTGGAGCAGGCATCACTCTTGGAAAACAAATTTTTGGGTAGTACAGTACAGAAACCGAAATTTTCGGTTTCCTGTCAACACTACTCCTTTGCTGTTAATGCGTTTGTAGACGTAATCAGAGAGTTTGACGCCGATGCCTATGACTTTACACTTCGTGAAACGCAGACACATGAAATCATAGAGGATGTAAGCCGGATGAAAAGTGAGATTGGTATTTTATATTTTTCATCCAAAAACGAAGAAATCCTTACCAAGCTTTTAAAACAGAATGACCTTTATTATGAGGAAATTTTTACTGCGAAACCACATGTTTTTATTGCAAAAGACCATCCTCTTGCAGAAAAAGAGGCTGTAAGTCTTGAGGATTTAGAGGAATATCCATACTTGTCCTTTGAACAGGGCGAGTATAATTCCTTCTATTTTTCGGAGGAAATTTTAAGTACCCTTGACCATAAGAAAAATATCAAGGTGCGTGACAGAGCTACCTTATTTAATCTGGTGATTGGATTACATGGTTATACAGTTAGCTCCGGAGTCATCAGCAAAGAGTTAAATGGAGAGCAGATTATTGCCAAGCCATTACTTGTGGACGCATGTATGCGTATTGTGGCCATTACACAAAAGGACAAGGGACTTAGCCGTTATGGGACAGCCTATTTGGAAGCGATTAAAAGACATATAGCACAATAAGTAAAGGACAAAATTATGAAATATCAAGGTATTGAAAAAAGAGAGCAGGGACATTTTATTACAAGATATGATGTAACTTATGAAACAGAGGAAGGACAGGAGAAAATCTACGAAATTATCAGTAGAAATAAAGAGCTTTCTACTTTTGACGCATTACATAGCAGCAAACCTGACGCAGTTGTCATTATTGCAACAGATGAAACAGGGGAGAAAATATTGGTAAACAGAGAATTTCGTATGGCAGTAGGAGAATGGGTATATAATTTTCCGGCAGGCTTAATTGATCCGGGAGAGGAACCACAGGAAAGTGCGAAAAGAGAGCTGTGGGAGGAAACCGGTTTAGAGCTCTATGAGATTGAGGACTTGATACCTATCAGCTATAGCGCAGTAGGATTTAGTAATGAAACCAATGTGTGCATTGTAGGGAAAGCAAGAGGAAGCTTTCGTAAGAGCACATCAGACCTGGAAGAGATAGAAGCAGCCTGGTATACCAAAGAGGAAATGAGAGAGTTATTAAAAACGCAGCGTTTTGCAGCAAGAACCCAGGCATATTGCTACGTATGGAGTAAAAATTAAAATAAAATAATCTGTTTATTACTTGTACCAACTACAAAATATGTTACAATTAATATACGACACTAAAAATAACAGAAAGTAGTATTTTGTAGAAGGTATGGGATGAGAATGGAAAAAAGATGGGGAATTCTGATTATCAGCATGTTTGTACTGGGAGTCTGCCTTGGCGGCGGTATTTTTGCAGTAGAAAAGGCAGTAGAAAAAAAGAAAATAGTACAAGATGAAGAGATTTTTGTAGATGTGTTAGATGAAAAAACTTTTCAGAATGTATATGTGGTAGAAAAAACGAATACAGAAGGTGTGCCACTGGCTGCAACAATGGAAACACAGGAGTTGACACAGGTAGAAATCGTTCCTGTGGAAATTCTGGGTGAGATGCATGCAAGTAATGAAGAGGAACTGTATTTTAATGATTATCAGATTGCTGATTTGACAGCATTTATAGAAGCTCTGGCACAGTTTACCAATTTGCAGAAGGTAGAAATGTGCCATACAAATCTCAGCAATGAGGAAATGGCAGGTCTGAGAGATTTATTCCCGGATACAAAGTTTGTATGGGTAGTGAATGTTGCAGGCTTCCAGGTACGTACTGATGCAGTTGCCTTTTCCACCATGTTTACAGGCTATGGCTGGGGACCTGAGACTCAGGCTGATTTTGATGCCTTAAGATACTGTACGGATTTAGAAGCATTAGATATTGGTCACCATAGCATTACCGACCTTTCTTTTATGAAGGATTTGAAAAAACTAAAAATCCTCATTATCGCAATTAACAAGCTGGAAGATATTTCTGTTCTGGCAGACATGACAGAATTGACTTATCTGGAGCTGTTCTTGAATAAGATTACAGATTTGACACCGTTAGAAAACCTTGTCAATCTGGAACACTTGAATTTATGTCATAATAAAACACTTGGCGATATCGAGCCAATCTTGCATTATCCTAATTTACAAAGATTGTGGATTTCTTATTGTAATCTTACCAATGATGAAATCGAACGTATTAGAGCAGCCTATCCAAATGCACAACTGGAATTTGAAGTCTATGAATCTGTACAGGCGGGCTGGAGGAGTACAGAGGTATATCCAAGGATGAGAAATGTTTTCAATACGAATACAATGGATGAAATGTTTCTGCCCAAGGTAACGCCAGGGGTTGCAAATATTGAGTGAAAATAATATAATATTTGTATTATTAAATGAAAATAACAAATGATTAAATGAATTATGTAAACAATTTATGAAAAGTAATGGTAGGAATTGAGTATGCACAGTAAGAGTACGATATTGATTGTTGATGATGACGAAATGGCAAAGGCATCATTGCGAGAAGAATTAGAAAAAGATTATATCGTGTTGGATGCGTATAATGGTATACAGGCGTTGAAGATTTTAAACGACCATGAGGTAGCAGCGATTGTTCTTGACCTTATTATGCCTGAAATGGATGGCATCGGATTTTTAGAGGAATTCAGCAAAAAGCAGGAATATAAAAAGATTCCTGTTATTGTTGCGACTTCTAATGATGATGAGGTAATGGAACAAAAATGTCTGGAACTTGGAGTATGGGATTTTGTTATGAAACCATACAAGCCTGTACTGTTGGAATTCAGAATAAAGAATGTCATAGATAAGAGCAGAATGATTATGGCAGAAAGGGATTCTGTCACAAAGCTTTATACGAAAATGAAGTTTTATCAGTCCACAAGACAGATGCTGTTAGAACAGCAGGGTGAGTCTTTTGCTTTTTTGAGAATTGACATTGACCGTTTCAAAATGATTAATAACTTTTATGGTGTACAGGAAGGAGACAAGGTCTTAATTGCCATTGCAAAGGAGCTGCGAAGAATTTCAGGTACGTTTGAACACTTCCGTTACGGACGTCTGGATAATGATGTTTTTGCCTGCTGTGTACCATATAAGGAAGAAAACATTGAATTACTTGTAAAAGCGCTACAGATTAAGCTAAAGCAGCTGAACAAGGACTATAATATAAAGATTTCCTGTGGTGTCTATGTGATTGATGATTATAACATGGATATTTCAGAAATGTATGACCGTGCTTTTATGGCAGCCAAAAACTGTAAGGGACAGTTTATTGAAAATATAGCTTATTATGACGACAGTATGATTGAAAATATGCGTCAGGAACAGTTTATCATTAATGATGTAAATAAGGCATTGGAAGAAGAACAGTTCGTTGTATTTTTACAGCCAAAAATCAATTTGCAGACAGACAAGCCTTATGGAGCAGAAGCATTGGTACGATGGAAACATCCTGAAAAGGGTATGATTGCACCGTCAGATTTTATACCTGTTTATGAAAGAAACGGTATTATCGGAAAACTTGATCAATATATGTGGAGACAGGTTTGTAAGCTACTACGCCGTTGGATTGATGAAGGGTTAGAACCGGATCCGATTTCCGTTAATGTATCAAGAGTCAATCTATATAATCCACATTTGGTTGAAATCTTGAAAAATTTAATCACAGAATATCAAATCTCGGCTTCATTATTAAATTTAGAGTTGACAGAGAGTGCCTTTATGGAAGACCAGGATTTAATCATGAGTACGATGAGCAAGCTGCATAAGCTTGGCTTTAAAATCATGATGGATGACTTTGGAAGTGGTTTTTCTTCCTTAAACATATTGAAGGATATGGAACTTGACTATTTAAAAATTGATATGAAATTTTTAGATTCCCAGGGCTTTAACGGACGTGGAGAGAAGGTATTGACTTCGGTAATACGGATGGCAAAATGGCTTCAGCTGCCGGCTATTGTAGAAGGTGTAGAAACGCTGGAACAGGTGGATTTCCTAAAATGTATTGGCTGCGAATATGCACAGGGCTTTTATTTTGCAAAGCCAATGCCTGTGTTTGAGTATGAAAAATACATACGTAGGTCAAGAAAGCAGATAGCCAAAGAAGTAGACAGCGTACATGCAGATTTGGTTAATGAGCTTTGGGACTCCGGCTCTAATGTCAGCATTTTATTTGACAGTATCGCTCTACCAATGGCTGCTTTTGAGTATCGCAAGGGAAATGTCGAACTTTTGCGCAGTAATGCGACCTTTGATATTACCTTTAGAGGGGAGCAGATGCTTTCCGGCAAAGAAAAGGAAGCAAAGACGGAAAAAGAGCGCAAAATACTTGCTTATGCCTTTAAACAGGTACTTAGCGATCAAACGATGGAACTGGTAGTCATGGAAAAGTGTGAAAAGCGATATAAGCTTATGATAAATGTTTTAGGCAATCGAAAAGATACGCATATTTTTATTGTTACTTACATAGAAAAATAGTATGAGGAGCTGTGAAAAGATTATTTTTTCATGGCTCTTTTTGGCAAAAAAGATAGACCAACAGCATAATATGAAAAAAACAGGATAGAAAATGAACGATTATGCAAAAAGCATTTCCGGGATTACAAAAGTAACAGCGCAGGCTCCCTTTCTTACGGGGAAAGGAGTTCTTACGGCTATATTGGACAGTGGAATAGATTACAGAAATAGAGAATTCATAGATAAAAATGGAAATACAAGGATTGTCGGTATTTGGGATTTGGCGGGAAATAGTGAAAAAACAGCACCACCAGAGGGATATGTACAGGGAAGCTTTTATGCGAAAGAGCAAATACAGCAGGCAATAGAAGAAAACAGCTATGAACTGGTTCCGGTGATTGACAGGTCAGGGCATGGAACGGCTGTCACAGGTGTGCTTGCAGGTACTTACGGAGGTATAGCAACAGAAAGTGACATACTGGTCATAAAATTGAATAGCATTACCAATGAGCTTTTAACAACAAGTCTGATGCGAGGTGTGGATTTTGCGGTAAAATATGCAACTGCGCAAAATCAGCCCATAGTATTAAATATCAGCATTGGAAATAATTATGGTGATCATCAGGGAAACTCTCTGTTAGAACGGTTTATGGATAATGCAGCAGAAGTAGGAAAAACAGCAATTGTGGTGGGTAGTGGTAATGAAGGAGCAGCAGGTGGTCATATGGCAGGTGTCCTGAATCAGGAAACAAATGTCATGCTGTCTGTGTCAGAGTATGAAACCGCACTCATGATTCAGTTATGGAAATTTGTCAAAGATAGCTTTCGGATAAAAATCATTTCGCCCGGAGGAGAAACAGCAACGGTAGAAAACATATCTATAACAGAGCCGAAAAGCATAGAGCTAAAGTTAGGAAACACAACTGTTTTTTGCTATTTGGGAGTGCCACTTCCGTATCAGCAGCAACAGGAATTTCTGCTTCAATTTCTGGTGCAAAATGGAGGCTACATAGAAAGTGGGGTGTGGATGCTTGTATTAGAGCCTGTATCGATTGTACAAGGACAGTATCGTTTTTATCTGTCAGGAAGTGCAGTAAGAAACAGCAGAACAGGCTTTTTGCGACCAACACCGGATATGACGTTAACCATCCCTTCTACAGCACAAAAGGTTATTTCAGTAGGTGCTTATGACGTAGCTTATCAGAGTTATGCTGATTTTTCGGGGAGAGGCTATGTGTATCGATATGAGGATCAAAGTTCGGTTGGAGCACCAGACTTGATTGCAACAGTGAAACCAGATTTATCAGCTCCAGGTGTAAATATTATGGTACCTATTGTAAATGGGGGCTATGAGGAAGTATCAGGGACTTCCTTTGCAGCTCCTTTTGTAGCAGGAATGGCAGCACTGTTAATGGAATGGGGTATCGTACGCAAAAATGACCCTTATTTGTATGGAGAAAAACTCAAAGCATTTTTGACTAAAAATGCAAGAAGACTGTCAGCGTATACGGAATATCCAAATCCGCAAGTTGGCTGGGGTGCACTTGATTTACAGACAGGATTGGATTAAAATAGAAAAATGTATAAATATAGAAAATAATTTGCTACAATGAAAGCAAAGTATATACGATGAGGAGAAAAGACATGAAAAAGGTATTTATAGATGGTAGTGAGGGTACCACCGGACTGCGTATTTTTGAAAGATTTGAAGGACGTGATGATATTGAAATTATGAAAATCCCTTCAGAACTCAGAAAAGACCCAGCCGAGGTGAAAAAATATATCAATGCATCAGATATTACATTTTTATGCTTACCGGATGCTGCTGCAAAAGAAGCAGTTGCCATGGTAGAAAATGAAAACACAATTATCATTGATACCTCTACAGCCCATAGAACAGAAGAAGGCTGGGCATACGGATATCCGGAGCTTTCAAAGGAGCATAGAGAAAAAATCAGAAATGGCAAGCGTATTGCAGTGCCGGGCTGCTATGCAACGGGATTTATCACACTTGCGTATCCTTTAGTGGCAGGCGGTATTTTACCAAAGGATTATCCTGTTTCTGTTTTTGCAGTATCAGGCTACAGCGGAGGCGGAAAAAAGCTGATTGCAGAGTATGAAAATCCGGAACGTGATAAAAAGTATGGTTCTGCAAGAATGTACGCATGGGGACAGACTCATAAGCATTTAAAGGAAATGCAGAAAATTACAGGCTTAGACAGAATGCCTCTGTTTTCACCAATGACAACAGATTATTACAGTGGCATGGTGGTAGAGTTACCCCTTTATACAGAATTGTTAAAAGAAAAGAAAACACCGGAAGAAATCAGAAATTACCTTGCTGATTATTATGCCGGTGAGAAATTTATCAAGGTTATGCCATTTGGAGCAGATGTAGAAGCAGGAGGAGTTCTTTTCTCTGATGCATGCTCCGGTTGGGACGGTATAGAGATTTATGTAACAGGTAATGAGGACAGAGTCATTGTGGCTTCTCGTTTTGATAATTTGGGAAAAGGCGCATCCGGCGCCGCAGTTCAGTGCTTAAATATTGTACTTGGCTGTGAAGAAGAGAAAGGCTTGGTTTTGTAATGAGACTTCCGGAGAAGTTTGAAAGAAGAATGCAGGATATGCTTGGGGAAGCGTATCCTGCTTTCTTACGAAGTTATGATATGGAAAAATATCAGTCCCTGCGTATCAATCCATTAAAAGGGGATAAGGAAAAGTTTCTGACACTTGCGTCGTTTTCAATGGAACAAGTTCCATGGGAAAAGAATGGTTTGTATTATAGTATAACAGACCAGCCGGGCAAACATCCCTGGCATGAAGCAGGCGTGTATTATATTCAGGAGCCAAGTGCTATGGCACCTGCAGCATATCTGGAAGCAAAACCGGGAGAACGTATTTTAGATTTATGTGCAGCTCCCGGAGGAAAGTCAACGCAGGTAGCTTCTTATTTGCAGGGAGAAGGACTGCTTGTCTGTAATGAAATTCATCCACAGAGAGCAAAAATTCTGGCGGAAAATATAGAACGTATGGGTATCAGCAATGCTCTTGTAACAAATGAGACACCACAAAAGCTGGCAGAGGTATTTGACTGTTTTTTTGACAGAGTATTAGTAGATGCACCTTGTTCGGGAGAAGGCATGTTTCGTAAGAATGAGGATGCGCAGACAGAATGGAGTCCTGAAAATGTACAACTTTGTGCAGACAGACAGGATGAGATTTTAGACTGCGCAGACAGTATGTTAAAGCCAAATGGCAGACTGGTGTATTCGACTTGTACCTTTGCACCGGCTGAAAATGAAGGCAGTATTTCCCGCTTTTTACAAAGACATCCGGAGTATGAAATCGTAGAAGTACCTTTTTCAGGCGGCATGGAGCCCGGTGTACCTGCATGGGGAGACGGTAACCCGATGCTTGCACGTACGATTCGTTTATGGCCACATAAATGTAAGGGAGAGGGACACTTTTTAGCAGTATTGCAAAAGAAGGGAGAAGCCGGAGCAAGTTATGAAGGCTTTTCTAAATATGGCTATGAATATGGAGTGCTTCCTGAAAAAGAAGGAAGCAGCAAGGGGAAAAAGGGAAAAGAAAAGAATAAAAACAATAAGACAGATATTATTAAGAGCGTATTGGAGTTTCAAAAGGAAAATCTTAAGATTGACTTATTTTCCATGAAAAACCAGGGACTTCTTGCTTTCGGAGAACAGGTTTACCTGTTGCCAGAGGGAATGCCGGCCTTACATGGCTTAAAGGTACTAAGACCGGGACTTCATCTTGGCACAATAAAAAAGGAACGTTTTGAGCCATCTCATGCATTGGCACTTTTCTTAAAACCGGAGCAGGCAGTACATGTGATGGAACTTTCTTCGAAGGAGCCGCAGGCAGCAGCTTTTATACAGGGACAAACCTTAAATTATGACGGAGAAAAGGGCTGGTATCTGATAACGGTAGACGGTTATAGCCTTGGCTGGGGAAAGCTTGCCGGACAGATTATGAAAAATCATTATCCCAAGGGACTTAGAAAAGGATAACAGAAATGAAACCAAAGAACAGAACATTAACAGAAGGAAATCCAACAAAGCTGATTTTACTTTTTGCCATTCCCATTTTTATTGGCAATCTGTTTCAGATATTTTATAGCTTGATTGATACGAAAATTGTAGGAAGCATTTTAGGAGAAACAGCACTGGCAGCAGTAGGCTCTGTTTCTACCCTAAATAACCTGCTGACCGGTTTCTTTAACGGACTGACATTAGGATTTAGTGTGATATTGGCAAGATTTTACGGAAGCGGAAACGAGAAAGAGTTTAAAAAGTATGTGGCAGGAGCCATTGAACTTGGATTTTTGACTGCTATTGTGGTAATCAGTGTGGTATTACTTGGATTGGAGCCTGTTTTACGTTTTATGAATGTACCGGATGATCAGTTTATGCTGGCAAAGGACTACGTATTTATCCTCGTAGCAGGTATGTTCATTACACTGTCTTACAACCTTTGTGCAAATACCTTACGTGCTATTGGAGATTCTGTAACGCCGCTTATTTTCCTGGTCATTGCTTCTGTCACCAATATTATTCTGGATTATACTTTTATTTTAAATTGGGGGCTGGGCGTAAAAGGCGCTGCTATTGCGACAGTATTGTCACAATTTCTGTCAGTAGTGCTTTGCATGATTAGAATTATAAAGGCATTCCCTGTGCTGCATGTAAAAAGAGCAGATTTTAAGCTGACGAAGGAAAGAGTAGGAAAACTATACGAAAGTGGTCTGTCCA
Source organism: uncultured Lachnospiraceae bacterium (assembly GCA_945864145.1). Lineage (GTDB taxonomy): Bacteria > Bacillota > Clostridia > Lachnospirales > Lachnospiraceae > COE1. The sequence continues at coordinate 18,145 of CAMBAN010000020.1, forward strand.
TGGGACTTATGTCCAGTCTTGTCAATGTAGGTACCTTGATTTTGCAGACAGGCATCAATCAGCTGGGAACGAATACGATTGTTGCACATACGGCGGCAAGAAAGGTATTTGAAATCTGGGCACTGCCGGGTAGTGTATTAGGTGCTTCCATGGCAACCTATTGCGGTCAGAATTATGGTGCACACCGTTATGACAGAATCAGACAGGGTCTAAAGAGTGTTTTAACCATAGGAGCTTGTTGGGCAATAGCAGTTTTTTTTATGGCACATACAATTTCTCCTTATTTGATTTCGTTTATTGCCAGTACAAAAAACGAGGAAATCATTTACTGGGGTTCTACTTATTTAAAAACAGATATGTCATTTATGATTGTCTGTGTTTTGATTGTGGTATTACGAAATTCCATGCAGGGATTTGGAGATGCCAAAACACCAATTGTATCCAGTACGATTGAGCTTTGCGGAAAAATTATTTTTGCAGGCTTCTTTGTAAAAATATTCGGATATTGGGCAATCATATGGACAGAACCAATTATATGGATTTGCATGGTCATTCCATTGATTGTTATGACCTTGAAAAATCCGGTTATACGAGAAAAAGGAAAGGAATAGCGATTATTCATATGGCGAAAAAATATGAGATGGATATGTGCAGTGGCTCTTTGTTTAAAAAGATGTTAGTATTTGCACTGCCATTGATGTTTTCCAGCATTTTACAGCTTTTATTTAATGCAGCAGATGTTGTAGTAGTGGGACGATTTGCAGGTGATAATGCGTTAGCGGCAGTTGGTTCTACCGGTTCTTTGATAAACCTGCTGACGAATCTCTTTGTAGGTCTTTCCGTTGGTACGAATGTACTTGTGGCACAGTTTTACGGTGCAAAAAGGGAAAAGGATTTACAGGAAACCATACATACCTCTATGCTGCTTGGTTTGTATAGTGGTATTTTACTTACGATTTTAGGAATTGTGGCAACCAAACAGATATTGATACTTATGCAGTCACCGAAGGAAGTATTGGATTTATCGGCACTGTATTTAAAGATATATTTTCTTGGCATGACTGCTACTATGATTTATAACTTTGGCAGTGCAATATTGAGAGCAGTAGGAGATACGAGAAGACCTCTTTACTATTTGTTTTTTGCAGGTATCATCAATGTCATTTTGAATTTGATATTTGTAATAGGCTTTCGCATGGGCGTTGCAGGTGTTGCAGCAGCAACAGCGATTTCACAGACAATTTCTGCGGCGCTTGTAGTCAGATGCCTGATGAAGGAGCAGGGAAGTATCCATTTGTCCTTAAAGGCCTTAAAGCTGCATGAGGACAAGGTGAAAAAAATCATTCGTGTCGGTTTGCCTGCAGGCTTTCAGGGGATGGTATTTTCTTTATCCAATGTAGTCATTCAATCAGCCATCAATAGCTTTGGTGCTGTGATTGTAGCTGGAAATTCCGCAGCGGCAAATATCGAAGGCTTTGTGTATGTAGCGATGAATGCTTTTTATCAGACGACGGTGTCCTTTACCAGTCAGAACTATGGAGCGAAAAAGTTTAAACGTATCAAACAGATTTTATATATTGGTGAGTTGTATGTTATTTTAACAGGTGTTATTTTGGGAAATGCAGTTGTCATTTTTGGAACACAGCTGTTAGGTATTTATTCAGAAAGTACAGAGGTCATCGTGGCAGGACTTGCAAGACTTCATGTAATATGTGCGACTTATGAACTTTGCGGCATGATGGATGTATTAGTAGGGTCACTTCGAGGGATTGGCTATTCCATTTTACCGATGATAGTATCCTTAATCGGAGCCTGTGGACTACGACTTGTCTGGATTTATACTGTGTTTCAAATACCGCAGTACCATGTCATCCACACTGTCTATTTGTCCTATCCGATTACCTGGACCATTACAATGACTGTTCACCTGATTTGTTTTATCTGGGCTTATAGAAAAATAGTGAGAAAGGAAGCATAAAAGTATGACAGAAATAGGATCAACCAGAATGAAACATTTTTCAACCGGTATTTTTACAGAGTTGAATGAGAAAAAAGAGGAAATGGAAAAGAAAGGGAAAAAGCTGTACAACCTTTTTGTAGGAACGCCTGATTTTCCACCTGCACCACACATTATGGAAGCTGTGCAAAAAAGTGCAGCAAGTCCGGAAGCATATAAATATTCCTTAAAGGATTTACCGGAGCTTTTAGATGCAGTTGTGGATTACTATAAGGAACGCTTTGATGTAACGGTTACACCGGACATGATTACCGGTGTACATGGATCACAGGAGGGAATCGGACATTTATGTATGGCACTTTGTGACCCGGGAGACTTGGTATTATTACCAAATCCCGGTTATCCGATTTTTGAAGCCGGCGCCTATCTTGCACAGACAGAGCAGTATTTTTATCCGCTGTTAGAAGAAAATCACTTTTTGCCGGTGCTTTCAGACATTCCGGAGGATGTGGCAAAGCGTGCAAAACTGATGATTGTATCCTATCCTTATAATCCGGTTTGCAAGGTGGCTCCGGACAGCTTTTATGATGAATTAATTGCGTTTGCTAAAAAATATGACATCTTTGTCATTCATGATAATGCTTATTCAGATATTATTTATGATGGCAGAGTTGGCGGTTCTTTTTTGAAGCACAAGGGTGCGCTGGAAATTGGTGCAGAGTTTTTCTCTTTATCTAAATCCTTTAATGTGACAGGTGCTCGTGTGTCCTTTATGATAGGTAGAAAGGATGCTATTGATGCAATGAAGTTGTTGCGTTCCCAAATAGACTTCGGCACTTTTATTCCGGTGCAGAGAGGGGCAATTGCAGCATTAAGGGGACCGAAGGACTATGTAAAAGAGCAGTGCCAAAAATATCAGGAAAGACGAGATGCTTTGTGCGGTGGCTTTCGCAGCATCGGTTGGGATGTGCCTGACAGTGAAGGAACGATGTTCGTATGGGCACCGATTCCTGAAAAATATAAAACTTCAAGAGAGTTTGTCATGGACATGGTAGAAAAGGCCGGTGTACTTTGTACACCCGGTGATGCGTTTGGTTCTCTGGGTGAAGGCTATGTAAGATTTGCACTGGTGCTTCCACCCGAAGAACTAAAAGAGGCAGTAAAAGCCGTCAAAGAAAGTGGAATATTGAACTAAAATGGACAAAATTGCAAAGAAAACGGTACAAAATGAATAATTTTGTACCGTTTTTATTTTACTCCAGTTGTGAAAATGTACAAAAACACAATGATATAATAGAATTGCATGGTCATATTTGCATAGTATACATAAAATGTTGACGAGAAACTTCGTGAAAGTGCACATATAATACAAGTATGTGTAAATGGAGAATTTTCCAATCTGAATAGAAGTAAGGGTTATAAAAAAAGAATGGGAGGATGCGCAGTATGAGAAAGAGGAAGGAATGGATGAAATTCCTGTCAGTTGCATTAAGCGTTGCCATGCTGGGTACGTCAGTACAAGTACCGGGGATGGAAGTGCAGGCGCAAGAAAATGTGAGTGAGTCCACTGCAGAAGCTGAGGAGGAGAGCGAAGCAGAGGAAAGCGCACAGCAGGAAACAGAAGAAAAATCAACTTCCGAAGAGGAGACTTCGACTGCTGAGGAAGAAAGCACGGAGTCTGAAGAAACTTCTGAAACTGAGAGTTCTGTAGAAGAAACAGAGGAGACAGAAGAAGAGGAGACAACAGAAGAGGAAACGACAGAGGAAGAAACGGAAACAGAAACGGAGACAGAAACAGAAATGGAACTGATGCTGTTAAAGGATGAAGAGGTTCCTTTAGCTTACGGAGTTACTGTAGCTCAGGGCGATGATGGTTATTCTTCTTTCACGGAAGATCAGGTTGTTGCCGATTTTGTATTTGGGGATAATGTTTCAGCAGACACTGTTTATGACAGTAGTGTCGGTTATGGATTTGCAGACAATACCTACCCAACAGAAGCAAAGGGTTGGGAAAGCAATGTCTACTACCCAAGAGAGGAGTCTTTGGACACAGGAAAGGCATCTTATGTGAAAGATGATAAGGACTGTGTTGGCATTGACAGTAAGGCTTGGACAGAAACAGAAAGTACAGGCTACGGTGTATATACTTATGAAAATACATCTGCATTTTTAGTTGATTTATATAATGCAGATTATCAGGTAGAGGTTACTTTAACAAATCCTACAGATTCTACCTATACAGCCTATGTAAAGGCAGAAAATATTTCTAAGCTGACAGGTGTTGAGGTTGGCGCAGGGGCAAGTAAGACAGTCACCTTTACCGCTTGTGTCGTAGATGGACAGCTTAACTTAAAGACAATTGGTACAAGCAGTGCGACAACAATGGATGGCGCAGATACACAGACCGTTTATGTATCACGCATTAAGCTGACAAGACTTGCAACCAATCAGACAGAGTCAAAACCAACTATCTTTATTGCTTCAGACTCTACTGTTCAGACCTATGACAGCTATTACTATCCACAGACCGGATGGGGACAGACTTTGGCAATGTTCTTTGGTACCTCTGTAGATGAGTATGAGTGTGAGGATTGCAATTTCAGTCAGGCACAGAGCTATGAAACAGAAAATGTAATCGTAGAGAACAGAGCTATTGGTGGAAGAAGCTCAAAATCGTATGTAGAAGAAGGAAAGCTGGATGATTTATTAGAGGACATTAAACCGGGCGATTACTTATTTGTACAGTGGGGACACAACGATGCAACCTATTCCAGACCAAATCGTTATGTTTCCAGCAATGATTTTGAAAAATGGATGATGTACTATGTAAATGGTGCAAGACAACGTGGTGCAACACCGGTACTTGTTACACCGGTAGCAAGATACAGCTATACTACAAATGCAGACGGAAGCTTAAACTCTTTTGCAAGTAACTTTGAGGCCTACAGACAGGTAATGTTAAAGATTGCAAAGAATGAAAACGTTCCGTATGTAGATTTAACACAGCGTTCGATTGATGTTTGTAATGATTTTGGTATTGAAGGAGCAAAATCGTTATTTTTACATGTGGCAGCAGGTGATTATCCAGGCGGCGCTTATGCGGGCGGTGCAACAGACTCTACCCATCTACAATACTATGGTGCATACAAGTTTGCACAGTGTGTAGCAGATGGTGTTTTAGAATATGAAGATACTGACCAGTTAGATACGTTAAAACAGTATGTAGTAAGCAAAAAGTCAGACTCTGTACCTCAAAAGATAACAGGATTAAAGGTTACCTCAACAGGTGCTACCTCTGTCAGCTTCTCCTGGGATGCAGAGGATACGGCAGAGCTTTATTACATTTACCGTTCAGAAAGTGACAGCTTCGACAGTGCAGAAAAATATTCTGTTACTTCATCAACTAAGTATACAGATAACTCCTGTGCAGCAGGAAAAACTTATTATTATGCAGTAGCAGGATTTAATGACAAAGGTGTCGGCGAACTGTCTGACAGTGTAGAGACAACGACAAAGACTGCCGGCTATCGCTTTGACTTTAACTACAACAATTCTACAACCATGGATGGCTGGACAGGTGTTAATCAGGACCAGATGTATGATGCGACAGTAGGCTATGGTTGGATTACTGCTCCCGGAAACGGTAGATATCGTTCTGGAAATGGTAATGACGATTCATCCGCAATGGCAGATGACTTCTGTCTTGGAGCTGGAGAATTTGCAGTAGATTTACCAAACGGTGACTATGAAGTAACGATTTATGCAGCAGATTTATTACCAGGAACAAGTACCATTAAACCGGCTTATACAGCAGAAGGAAAATCTTTGGGTTCTATCGCATGTAAGCAGGCATTAGGCTCTTGCACGAATACAGTAAGAGTAACGGATGGACAGTTAAACATTGAAGTTGGCGGAACAAATATGTATATCAATGGTATGACCATTACCGCATTATTAGAGTCTCCGTCAGGTCTTGTAGCAACAGAAGGCTCAGCAAAAGAAAATAAGTACAGCTTCTTATTATCCTTCAATCCGGTAAGTGATGCTGCAGGCTATTCTATCTATCAGAAGGGTTCAACCGATAAGGAATTTTCATCTGTAAAGACCTTTACTGTAGAAGAATACAAGGATGATGAGCTAAGCTGTAAGGCTTTATCTGTAGACCTTGGTGATGAATATCAGTATTACATGACTTGCTATACAGCAGATGGAACAGAGTCAGCACCAAGTGAAACGATTACCGTAAAAGCATTTGTAGATACTGCAGTACCTAGTGCACCAAAGAATGTAGTTTGTGTCAGCCCTACCAAGGATGAAACCAAGCTTCAGGATAAAATTGAATTATCATGGGATGCATCTACTGTAGAAGAAAGCAAATATCCTGTTATCAAATACATTATTTATCGTTCAGATAAGGACGAGAATGATAAAGGATTTAAGGAATTTGTTAAAGTGGGTGAGTCAACCAAGACAAGCTACACTGATACAACTGTAAAGACAAATATTTCTTACTATTATAAAGTAAGTGCCATGAACGCAGGTGGCGAGGGCGAACAGTCCGAAACCTGTAAAACACCGGTTGCAGGTACGCTTGCAAAGGGTGGCAGAGAAAGCTACTCAGACAGAGCTTTGGTAGCCATTTCTTTAGCAGGAGATGCTGGCGCACAGACCTGTATTTCCGCAACAGACAGCGACGGAAATGAATTAACAAAGGGTGTTTATTTAAGCTGGAGAAGCTATGAAGCAGACTTTAACAGTGAGAAGGAATGTACAACGACTTTTGATGTATACTGCAATGGAGAATTGATCGCAAATGACATCAGTGTCACAAATATGGTTTATGAGGGCGGTACTGCATCAGATACTTTCAAGGTAGTTGGAAGCAATGACAGTAAGCTTGGTTTAAAGGAATCTTCAGCAAAATGCTGGGCAAATCAGTATTTAGAGCTTTCCCTTTATTGTCCGGAAAATGAAACCATGCCGGATGGCAGTACTTGTGATTATACAGCAAATGATATGTCACTTGGTGATTTAGACGGAGACGGTGAGTTAGAGCTCATTGTAAAATGGTATCCTTCTAACGCACAGGATAACTCAAAAGGCGGTTATACAGGAAAGACCTTCTTAGATGGTTATGATGTGGATTTTTCAACAGGAGAAGTAAAACTGTTGTGGAGAATTGACCTTGGTGTCAATATCCGTTCCGGTGCTCACTATACACAGTTCCAGGTATGGGATTTCGACTGCGATGGAAAAGCAGAAATCGCAGTAAAGACAGCAGACGGTACAACTGTTTATACAAGTACAGATGGAACAGCAGCAGGCTTGGAAGAGCTGGATTATGTGGGGGCATGCAGTGCAGCTGATTTACCTGTGGATACAGTTTCAGAAAAGAATGATTATCGTAACTCATCAGGTTATGTATTAGATGGACCGGAATACTTCACCATCTTTAACGGAGAAGATGGCTCTATCATAGATACGACAGATTATATTCCGGAAAGAGGAAGCGTCAGCGCATGGGGCGATGCTTACGGAAACCGTGTAGACAGATTTTTATCAGCAACAGCATACTTAGATGGAGAAACACCATTTGCAGTATTCTGTAGAGGTTACTATACAAGAACATGCTTAACAGCATACTATTTGAAAGATACAGATGGTGATGGCATTGGCGATACCATTGATACCTATTGGACATTTGATACCAATGAAGCAGGCAGTGAATATGAAGCACAAGGAAATCACGGCTTAAGTGTGAATGATGTAGACAATGATGGCATGGATGAAATTATTTATGGTTCTCTTTGTATTGACCATGATGGAACTGTAAAATACTCAACAGGTCTTGGACATGGAGATGCCATGCATGTATCAGACTGGGTATCATGGAATGACGGCTTGGAAATCATGGCTGTACATGAGCATGATAATGCTACTTATCATGTAGAAATCCATGACGCAGAAACAGGAGAAATGTTGATGGGTTACAATACAGGTAAAGACACCGGACGTGGTGTGGCATCTGATATTGACCCTACATCAGAAGGTGCAGAATGGTGGTCTATTGCAAGTCCTACTTACGAAAGCAATGATGAGCCTGAATGGGATTCCACAGACGGTGAGGTATACTCTACCTGGTCAAACTTAAACAAGTTGGTAAAACTTTCCAATGTGACACCGGCGTCAAATGCGACCTTATTCTGGGATGGTGATTTATTAAGTGAAATTCAGGATCACACCTTCAATAAAACAGCATATGCACCAACAGGTGTATCCATTGCAAAATGGAATTATGAGGATGAAACACAGGAAAAACTTCTTTATTCTACCGAAATTTACTCAAGCAATGGTACAAAAGGTAACCTGGGAATCATTGCAGATTTCCTGGGAGACTGGAGAGAAGAATTCATCGCAAGATGTGCAAACGATAACAACAAGGTACGTATTTACACAACAACGATTCAGACAGATTATGTAGTGCCATGCTTATTGGAAGACTTAGCATACAGAGAGGGTGTAGCATGGGAGAATGTTGGCTACAATCAGCCTGCAAACGTAAGCTGTCTCCTTTCTGAAGGCTTAGTGACCGCAGAGCTTAGCGAAGGAAAGATTACCCAAACAACAGCAGAGGTTATCTTTACAGCAGCAAATGACGGAACAGGATATGGACATGATATTGAAGGCTATGAAATCTACAGAGCAGATGGCGATGGAGAATACAAGCTTATCGATACTGTAAAAACAAGTGAACTAAAGAAAGTATCAGTTGGCTCCGAAGGGGCTTCGGAAGAAGAGGAAGAGACAAAGGAAGAAGAAAAGCTTGTTTCTTACAAATTTGACTTTGGTGGAAAAGATGGAAAGAACAGCTCCAAAGTAGGTCCTTGTATGGAGGGTTATACAGAAATTACTTCTGCAAGTGCTTCTTATGAGGATAGTGAAGAAGGCTATGGCTTAACAGCAGAGTCCTTGAAGGGCATTACTTTCCGTTACTATGCAGGAGGTACGACAACCTATGGTAACAATTATGATAACTCCTATGCGGCATTATTTGATGACCTTGCCATGGGATGGAATTCAGATGTTGTATTTAAGGCAAATGTACCAAATGGGAAATATGATGTGAAGGTATTGACCTCACATGTTTCCGGTACAGCTAAGAATTTAATCTATATCCAGGATATGGACACACAGGTTGCAAGATATGCAAATAAGAATGAAGTAAATGTAGCAAGTGCTTCTGTAGAAGTAACTGATGGTGTACTAACTGTAAAAGTAACCTTAGATCCAAAGTATGTGGGTGCAGTATGCTTAAATGGTTTGGAAATTGTGCAGACAGAAAGCTATGCAGAAGAGGAAAAGGAAGAGGAATCTACAGAGAACACAACCGGAACAAAGACAGCTTACAGCTATACAGATACCGGTTTACAACAGGCATCTACATACTCTTATAAGATTGCAGCAGTTGTAGATGGTAAGACTTCTTATATGTCAAGAGCGTTAGAGCTTGAAACAGCGGTAGCAATTGCATCAGTAGAAGAATTAGAGGAGGTAACACTTGTAGAAGGTACACCGGTAGGTGAGGAGGAAGCAGTAGCAAGCTTACTTCCTGCAACAGTAAAGGTAACAACACAAGAGGGAGAAACTCTCGATTATGCTGTAACTTGGGATGTTTCAGCGCTCGATATTAATACAGTAGGTACTTATACCGTAGCTGGTACTATCAAAGGCTATGATGAGAGCATTGTTTTAAAGGTTAAAGTAATTGCAAATGAAGTAAAAGGATACGCAGAACTTCCTGAACTTACAACAATTGTTGGTGTAGAAATTGCTTTGCCTGCTACTGTAGATGTAGAGTATACAAATACAACCAAGGTTGCCAAGGCAATCACCTGGGATACAACAGATTTAGATTTTAATACAATTGGTGATTATCAGGTAACAGGTCAGGTCGCTGATAGTGAGGATACACTGACACTGACTGTACATGTAGTAGATACTTATATTACATCAGTAGCAACAAGCTATGCGGAGATTGCTTTAAATAGTACAGACGTAGCAGCAGCGCTTCCATTAACAGTAGTTGCAACCTATGCTGATGGAAAAACAGGAAATGTATTAGTGACCTGGGATGAAACAGCAGTTTCTGACATTGATGTCACAAAAACAGGAACAATAACCATTACCGGAAAAGTGGAAGGCTTTGAAGAAGCAGTAAGCTTACAGGTATCTGTTGTATATCCTGCAGTATGGAAATTTGATTTTGGTATTAAGACAGCAAGTGAAGCAGAAGGCTGGACAGGTGTTACTGTAAATAGTAAAGGTGGCAAGAAGACAGTAGCTGACCTTGGTATTACTTATAGCGAAGAAAAGGGCTATGGCTTCTTAAATGAGGCAGCAGTTATCGAGGGACGTCAGGAAAGCTATACACAGGCAGGCGTCTTAGCAGAAAATGTTTATACAGATTTTGCAATTCCGGATGGTCAGACCTTTGTGGCTAATGTACCAAATGGTGTATATCAGGTACAGGTAGTTGGCGGTTCTGCATACAAGAGCACTGTAAAGGCTACTATCGAAGGAACGGCATTAAGCGTTGGTAACAGCGCAGGAACATATACCATTGGTAGTGTAGAAGTAACCGTAACAGATGGACAGTTAACCTGTGAATTTACAAGTGGTGCTACTTCAAGACTGGATGCAATCATTGTAAGACAGATTTCTGTAGAAGAAACACCGGGTGGAGATGAAGGAGACAATAACCCTGATAGTGGAAATTCATCAGATGGAGATTCAACAACAGACAGCGGCGCTTCATCAGATAATGACTCAACAACAGACAACAGTACAACATCAGATAGCAGCTCATCTGTAAGCAGCAGTGCTTCATCAAGCACTACGACAACAATTGCAGACAGTGACGTACCAATGGCTTCCGGTATTACTCAGCATGGTTTACCATATTTGACCTTACAGGGAGATGAGGCACTTCAGTTAAAGAATGAACTGTTTACAAAATACCATGGAAAGAATTTATATCTCATGGCACATTTAGGAAACGGCATCGGATTTACCATTTACTCTGAGCAGTCAGCAGACAAAGAAGTAAAGCTTGCAACAGAAATAAAACAGCTACCAGGCTTTGCAATTGGCTATACTACATTCCAATTACAGCCTGTTCAGACGGCACAACTTTCTTACACAATAGGCGTACATGTAAATGTGGGAAGTGAGTATGTTGGAAGAACTGCATATATCTTTAAGAAGAGTCTTTTGACAGGTGAATACGAACCGGTTCTTACCATGAAGGTAAATGAAATTGGTAACGTAGCAGTACAGACAACAGATTTAACAGACTTTATGATTTTAGTCGAAGAATAAAAATCAGGAGCATCTTGGGTTGAACCAGGATGCTCCTTTTAGTTATTTCAAAATACTTTCAATCTTTGCAAGCTCGTCTGCTGTAAAGGCAGGCGCCTGAACAATTTTAACATTTTCAGTAATCTGTGATGGTTTAGAAGCTCCGATTAGGACAGAGGTTACTTCGCCGTCTCTGAGTACCCAGGAAAGTGCCATCTGTGCAAGCGTTTGTCCACGATTGACAGCAATGTCATTTAAGGCTTTGATTTGTGACAGGCGTTCCTCACTTAAGGCATTTTCCTTTAAGAAACGTCCGTCTGTACGAATGCGGCTGTCCTCTGGAATACCATGTAAGTATTTATCTGTTAACAAGCCTTGTGCCAATGGACAAAAAGCAATAATGCCAATCCCGTTTTTGGCAGCGTAGGACTTTAAACCATCTTCTTCAATATTGCGCTCAAACATAGAATATTTTCTCTGATTGATGATAAAAGGAGTCTTGAGCTCTCTTAAGATTTTCTCAGCCTGTATGGTCTGTTCCTTATTATAGTTGGAAATACCGACATAAAGAGCCTTACCACTTTTGACGATGTGGTCTAAGGCAAGCATAGTTTCTTCCAGTGGTGTTTCAGGGTCTGGTCTGTGATGATAGAAAATATCTACATACTCTAACCCCATTCTCTGTAAGCTCTGATCAAGACTTGCTATCAGGTATTTTCTGGAACCCCAGTTTCCGTAAGGACCTTCCCACATGTCATAACCGGCTTTTGTAGAAATGACAAGCTCGTCACGATATCGACCAAGTCCCTTTTTTAAAATGCGACCGAAATTTTCTTCGGCAGCACCTGGTTCAGGACCATAATTGTTTGCAAGGTCGAAGTGTGTAATTCCATTGTCAAAGGCGGTATAACACATATCAGTCATGTTTTCAAAATTGCCATTACTGCCAAAATTATGCCATAACCCCAAGGAAACCTGTGGGAGCTTTAAGCCACTGTTACCACATCTGTTGTAATTCATTTTGCTATAACGGTTTTCATCCGCAATGTAAAGTTCTTTCATATAACCTACCTTTCTCCTGACCTGCAAACTTTCAAGTGCGTTAATAACTTGTGCAGGTACAATGTATGCAACAGGAATGATTCTTATTTTTACCCCAAAGAGCTGCATATGCTTATCATAGCGATTTTTTGTGCATTAAGCAATAAAAAAGAGTATTTTTGCAAAAAAGATTGAGAAAAAGTTACCAGCTTGTTATACTAAAAGTCGGGGAAAGGTGGTTACGAAATGAATAAAAATGTATTTGCAAAAACACCACCAATGGGGTGGAACAGTTACGATTATTATGACACAAGTGTCACAGAAGAAGAAGTAAGAGCCAATGCAAAATTCATGGCGGAGCATTTAAAACAATACGGCTGGGAATACATCGTCATTGACATTCAATGGTATGCAAATGATGCAGGTACCAGACGAGCAGAGTATCAGTACATACCTTTTGGCAATACCCAAATGGATGAGTGGGGCAGATTTCAACCAAGTCCCAACAGATTTTCGTCTTCAGCAGATGGTACAGGCTTTAAAAAGCTGGCAGAGTATATCCATGAGCTTGGGCTAAAATTTGGTATTCATATTATGAGAGGTATTCCAAGAAAGGCAGCAGAGAAACGCTGTCGCATTTTGGGAACGGAGTTTACTGCAAATGATGTGGCAGACCCTTCATCAATTTGTGGTTGGAATCCTGATATGTATGGGGTAAGAAATACAGAAGCCGGCCAGGCATACTATGATTCTCTGATTTCCATGTATGCAGGCTGGGGTGTGGATTTCATCAAATGTGATGATATTTGCGACAGCTGGATGTATCGTGGAGAAAACTTTAATGGTTGGTTTGAAACCCAAATGCTTCATAAAGCAATTGAAAAATGCGGCAGACCGATTGTCTTGAGCCTGTCGCCGGGACCAGCGCATATTGATAGGGCATATCAGTATTGTCAAAATGCCAATATGTGGAGAATTACAGATGATTTTTGGGATAATTGGGAGTTACTCAAAAACATGTTCTGGCGTTGTGAAATGTGGCAGGATCATGTAAAAGAAGGCTGCTTTCCGGATTGTGATATGCTGCCATTAGGAAAACTTGGTAAGGGCTTTGGGAATGGAGAAAGAGACTGCAGCTTTACCAGGGAAGAACAAAAGACCATGATGACATTATGGTGCATGTTCCGTTCGCCTTTGATGTTAGGTGCAGAAATGACAAAGCTGGATGAGTGGACAATGTCACTTCTAACCAATAAAGAACTGCTTTCTCTTTTAGGAGAGAATCAGGAAGGCAGACAGTTAGTAAGAACGGATGAGTATGCCATTTGGAAAAATGTCAATCAAAAGACAAAGGAAATTGTGGTTGCATTCTTTAATCTGGCTGAGAAAGAGCAGGAACTTACATTTTCTGTAGAGGATTTGCAGGAGAATCTGAAAAAAGACCATACCTATACTCTTGAGGAGCTATGGGAGCATGACAGCTTACAAACAGAAAAGGGAGAGATAAAGGTCACAGTTGAGCCGCATGGAGTTAAGGTATATCAGATAAAATAATAGAAAAGATACAGGGAAAAGTGAAGCGAATGTCTTCACTTTTTTTGTGTACTTTTTGATAATATTTAAGGAGATTTACCGCTTTTACTTTGTTAGTATAACCTTAGAAATATAATGGGAGGGATTATATCATGAGAGGACCAGTAGCACCAAAAGACCCGGTAAAAAAAAGACCGTTTTTCTATATTTTGCAGGATCAGGACATTTTTGCAGCACCGACAAAAGAAGGGAAAGGCGTGCAATTTATTTATCAAAATGACGGACGAATGATTACCAGCGCAAAAATCAATGGAAATCTTACAGATGACGCAATGTTACAGCTGTTAAAGACAACGGAGGGATTTCGAAAGCTTGTTGCAGCAATTGGCGTTTCTGTTACAGAGGAAACAGGCAAAGAGTATGTGAACTTTGTCTATCAGATGTATGGAAAAACAGACCCTTATCAGTCAGGCACAAGCATCGAGAGAAAAATCCTTGCAAATGGAGCAGAGGAAATCATAGAGCTTTCTGAGATTGCGTGGTCTGAGGATGACGATGAACCGGGACAGATTCGTTTTGAATTCGAAAAAAGTGAAATTCAGGCAAGTGCGAATGTACGCTTCTATGTAAAGGAAGGATTTCAGGTACCGGATGTCATAGAGAAAGAAAAGGTGGAAACAGACACACCAGATTATCAGGCTATGATAGCACGTTCACTGATGCAGCCTGGTAATCCTGCAAGAATAAAAAAAGCAATTAACAAAGCAAAAAAGGGAGAGGACGTAACCATTGCTTATATTGGCGGCTCTATCACACAGGGAGCAGGCGCCGTACCAATTCATAAAATGTGTTATGCCTATCGTTCTTATCAGGATTTTTGTAATACTTATGCGACCAAGGAAAATGTACATTTCATTAAAGCAGGTGTAGGAGGAACCCCTTCCGAGCTTGGTATGATTCGCTTTGAAAGGGATGTATTAAGAGACGGCTCTGTAACACCGGATATTGTTGTGGTTGAATTTGCTGTGAATGATGAAGGAGATGAGACAAAAGGAAGATGTTATGACAGTCTTGTCAGAAAAATACTTTCCCTTCCAAATGAACCGGCGGTTGTTTTATTGTTTGCGGTATTTGCAGATGATTTTAATTTGCAGGATAGATTGGAAGTTGTAGGAAAGACTTATGACTTGCCAATGGTAAGCATTAAGAATGCAGTCACAGAGCAGTTTACCTTGACCAAAGAAAATGGCAGAGTAGTTTCCAAAAACAGATTCTTTTATGACAGATATCATCCAAGCAATACAGGACATATGATTATGAAGGATTGTCTGAACTATTTATGGCAGCAGGCAGAGAAAGCGCCTGCACAGGAGGATACTACGAAAGCACTTTTACAGAAAAAGACAGCTATCGGAAAAGAATTTGAAAACGTACAGCTCTTTGACCGGAAAGCAGGCTGTGAGGCAGTAAAAAATGTGTATGCAGGCGATTTTTTTCATGTGGACAGTGTGTTACAGTGCGTAGAGATGGATGACAGACTGGAGCAGATACCACAATTTCCTGAAAACTGGCATTATGATGGGACAGGTGAGAACAGACCATTTTGCATGGACGTACTTTGTAAAAGTCTCGTTATCGTACATAAAGATTCCAACGATATACATAGCGGAAAAATTGACTGTTTTGTAGATGGGAAAAAGGTAAAAACGATAGATCCATTGGAAATTGGTTGGACGCATTGCGGACCTGTGATATTGTTTGAAGAAGAGGAAGCCGCATTACATCATATAGAAATTTGTATGGCTCAAGGTGATGAAAAGAAAAAATCGACAATTCTTGGCTTTGGTATCGTCAGATGAAGAGATTTTGCAGATTTTTCGAACGTTCTTGAAAAGACCTGACACTAAACAAATGCTATACTGCAAAAGACAGTGTATATTATATATAGAAGAAAGGTATTTGAGTTATGGTGAACAGGATAGAGTATGCAGCAACAGCAAGAGCCGTAGCTGCACAGGGATGTGTATTATTAAAGAATGATAATCAGGCATTGCCACTGAAAAATCAGGCAAAAGTAGCAGTGTTTGGTATCAATGCTTTTCATTATTATAAGAGTGGTCTTGGCTCAGGTGGAATGGTAAATACAGAATACGTGGTTTCTGTTTTAGATGCATTAAAGGCAGAACAAAGTGTTACAGTGGATGAAACACTTTTGCAGGTTTATGAAGACTGGATTGCTAAAAATCCCTTTGATGAGGGGCATGGATGGGGAACAACACCATGGTCACAGGAGGAAATGCCACTTACAGAAGAAATTGTAGCACAGGCAAAAGCAAGAAATGACATTGCTGTCATTATGATAGGAAGAACGGCCGGCGAAGATCAGGATAATACAAAAGAAGAAAAGAGTTATCTTCTTTCTAAGAAAGAACGCAAGATGCTACAGCTTGTATGCAGTACCTTTGAAAAAACAGTTGTACTTTTAAACGTAGGCAATATCATTGACATGAAATGGGTAGCAGAATACAATCCAAGTGCTGTTATGTATATCTGGCAGGGCGGTCAGGAAGGTGGAAACGGCGTATTAGACGTATTAACAGGAAAAGTTTCTCCCTGTGGAAAACTGACAGATACCATTGCACAGAATGTGGAGGATTATCCTTCCAATGCACAGTTTGGAGATCCGGATAAAAATTTCTATGAAGAGGATATTTATGTAGGATATCGTTATTTTTCCTCTACAAAGGAAACAAGAAAAAAGGTATTGTATCCGTTTGGATTTGGTCTTTCCTATACAGATTTTACAATAGCAGGTAAACTGAAAGCGATAGAGAAAAATCAGGTGGTTGTAGAGGCTGTAG
>CAMBAN010000021.1 GCA_945864145.1 uncultured Lachnospiraceae bacterium
TAATGACATATTTTCTCTGTATT
Source organism: uncultured Lachnospiraceae bacterium (assembly GCA_945864145.1). Classification (GTDB taxonomy): domain Bacteria; phylum Bacillota; class Clostridia; order Lachnospirales; family Lachnospiraceae; genus COE1. The sequence continues at coordinate 24 of CAMBAN010000021.1, forward strand.
CTTAAAATCTAACCCTTCGGATCAGTGACAACATAAGACGAGTGCATCTGCATCAGGTTTGGTTTCACAAAAAAGCGAGTCTTGCCGGAACCAGAGCCACCAATAACAAGAATATTTTTATTTCTTGCGTACTTCGGCTCTTTCGGTCTGCCGGACATCATCAGCCGTTCCGTCTGTGTCAGAAGGACATTATTTTCAAACACAGAGTCCATATATGGCTCTATGTCCTTGGCATTTCCCCATCTTGCCGAACCGTATTCTACGCCCTGCCGGAACTTCTTGGCATTCTTGGCTTTGTAATACACCACAAGGCGGAGCACTATGCCACCTGCCACACCAATCAGTAAATCTCTTGGGTGGAAGCTGGGCAAAGGATTGGCAAACAGCTTATCAAAACGGTTCATGACTGCCATCATCTTATCAGAAGCATTTGTACCTTCTGATACTCTCCACAGCCATGCAACCTTATCACAGAAATATCCAACAAAGATATAGGGCAGATTCAAAAGCACCAGCTTCTTGGTATCCATACCGCCGGCTTTTGCTTTCAGATTTTTCGGGATAGCCTTCAGGTCTTTGGTTATGCCTTCAATGATGTTACTCAAAGGCTCTGCCCCCTGTCCTTATTCTTTTCCCGGCTCCGTTCTCTGTTCTTATTCTGTGATACTGCATCCCTGAAGCGTTTCAGTTTCTCCCTTACGGAAGTCCTGCCCTTTCGTTTCTCATTACCATAAACAAATTCCTTGAATGCCTGTGCTACCGCATCGGCATCCCTGCCCTTGAAAAATACCACATATTTCGGTGGGTCCGTTGTCTTGTCTTTCTTGACGGCGAAATCAACATTATATTTACGAGCTACCCGCTCAAAGGATTTGATATTGCCGTCCGTCACTTCGATAGACGAAACTCCCACGCCTTCGCCAACCAGCTTTTTCACAGAAGTTTTACCATGCGTTTTCTGTGCTTTCTGTCTGCGGTGGTTCAGATACATCCGCATTGCAGCCTTCAAGACGTTGGCATCCAGTTTAGCGGTCTTAATTACAAGAGCGATTGTTTTCTGCGTTACTTCCTCTTGCATAAGTACCTCCGATCTGCATTTCCATGTGCGTATGCTCCGCTAAGGTGGAACATACAGCCGATGTAATAAATACCTCATAACTCTCCTTTCTGCTTCTGGACATCGTGTCCAAAAGCAATAAAAAAGGGCAGCTATAAATCTCTCGACTTATAACTGCCCTGACGCTGTTAACTTAATATTATCTATTACTCATACTCTTTCCTTGAAAGAGCTTTATTTAAACATTCCACTATTATGATGACAAAATTTCTAAAAAAATTAATTTTATGTGGCTTACATATAATAATATTGCCTACTGGATTATTAAAAAAATCGTCATCATCATCTTCTTCATCATCATAATAAAAAGTTACTAACTCCATTATCATGCTCTTCGAATCCATAATACAAGAAATCTCATGTGCATAATTTTGTAATAACTTATCCATATTTTTTTTAAATCGTTCTGTCAGTCGTCCTCCAGCATGCATATATACATTCCTGATTTCTGTATAATATTCCCATACGAATTTAACTTCATTTTCTTTTGTAAGTATCTCATTTGTACATTGTGAAATCAATTTTATATAATCATCTACTATTTCTTTTTCTCTCAATATATCAAAGAATTGTATCATCATTTTTCTTTCTTTAAATTTAGCCATATCAAAATCACAGCTTGACAAAAAATCTTTTATTGTCTGCTCACACACAGCATATAACTGCATAAATTCATTTGCTTGCAAATACCATTTCAAAGGATCAACTTTCATATTGTTTAAATCACTAAACAATGATATATCCAAACCCCTTTCTTCATGACTACTCATTTGTAAACTTGGGTCATAAATCCCCATACCTATGCTATAAACAGCATTTCTTTGTATTTCAAATCCATCCAAAATCAAATTATCAACCAATAACTTTCGTTCTTCATCTCCTAAAGAATCTAAAAGCTCATTCATAATTATATCATTGATTTGTATCATACTATATTGTTTGTAAAATGCTTCATAAAAGTCTTTGCATTTTTCGTTTGGCTTCAATGGGCTAAATGTTGGAATCATCATCATTTGTTTCCACCGTCCTCTCTAACATTTGTTGAAATCTATCATGTAATCTTTTACATAAATGCCATAGGTGAAGGATCTACTGCTGTATTCAAAAATTCTAGCAGTTTCTGAATATATGGGAATAAAATATCATCGTCAAAATGTATTAATTCATTTATTCCTTGTTCCAATCCCACTATCTTTTGAACATCTCGAATATCAGATGGATACTCTTCTTTATTTATCAAAAGCCGCATAGCTTTTCCTCCACGAAATTCTTCAATTTCTCTATACGCTGGCTTTCCTTTATGTTTTATATAATTGTATAGGTTTCTTATATCGCTTTTCGAAAAATCCTTCCAAAAATCAGCAATTAAATCGACTGCAAGAGAAAATTCTGGCACCATTTTTTTCAGATATGCAAATGGATTTCCTTCAGCATGAGGTGTAGAAACACCATTTTCAGTTTTTCGCAATAAATCATATGCTTCTTCGATTGGGTGCATACAACTAACATCTTCTGCATTAGTCACATTTCCGTCTTTGTCGAAAGAATATAAAACATATTCCGCAGAAACATATGTAATTGTCCATGATAAATCTACCAAAATATTATAGTTCAACAATGCCGTTTCATACAAATTTGACTTAAAAATTAATTCCACAGCTTTTTGCACATCAGGCTTATCAATTCTATTAAACCAATAATCCCAGTCTTCTTCTTGTGTCTTTCTCAAAAAAATTCTTGCTGTACTGTATCTTTCAAACAGTTCATTCCACTTTGATGCAAAATATATGTCTTGATTAGTTGGAAGTGAAGTTCCCTCCTTTATTATAGCTCCATGTGGTGGCTCCAACGTTCCAAATATTTCATTTTTAAACATATCTTTCATAGAATCCCCCAATTCTAGTTATGATAAAATACTTATTGTATGCAGCTCAACATATATTTTATCATATTCTGTTTTTATATCATCAAATAACAGTGCTTGAAACAAAACCGCCCCTACATTCTCCAGCCTTACCATTCTATACTCTTTTTCTGTAAGCCCTTCAATCTGCATCCCCTGTATGGCAGCCTCTTTTCTTGCCACCAGACAATGCGTATATAATGCCATGATATACTTATCCGACATAGGAAAGGCGTATGTTTCGTTCCCTTGATATGTATATCGGCACTTTTCCAGATTTTCTTGCGGTATATCGAAATAACATCTGACCGTTTCCAGATATACATCTCCATCATACTGCGGCTTTAGCTTCTTTGCATACCTTCTGATTGTTGCAAATATATTATTTCTTTCCATAGCTGTCTTTGTTCGCTTAAATACAGTCTTTTTTCCACGCAAGTCCATATAAACATTATTTAGAATCGTCTTTCCGGCGTACTGCTTGAAATCACCTATCCGCAACAAATACGATAACACCTCTAGCAATTTCTCTTTTGATGTTATCTCCTGATACGAATAATCTCCAAATTCAATATGATCCAGTTTCAAAGGGCAACTCCCCTTCGCTATCTCACGCTCCATTACCCTGTTAATATCTCTCATTGATTCCATCTATATATCTCTCCTTCCCGCTTCTGGACATCGTGTCCAAAAGCACAAAAAAGCAGCTACAAGTATTTCACTCATAACTGCTCTAACGCTGTTAGCTGATTATTCTATTCCTGCCGTTTTTGCAAATCCGGCTTTTCTATTCATAAGTTCCTCTTGTTTCTCCTTTGGCAGACACCGGAATATCTCATTATATCCCATTCCTGCCATTGGTGTTCCTTTTGCCAGAAGAAAAAGCTGCGTGTCAAACCATTCCTCCCACAAGTTCTCAAACATGCTCCGGCTGTCCGTAAAGGTTATTGCATCTTCAAAACCCTCTGGCGGTCTATAATACTGTAACTTAACAAATCCGTATCTTCCCGCATCCACGACAAGTATATTCTCAATCTCATACAGCTCTGCAAAAGCATCTGCAACTTTTCTGCATTTCTCCCTTTCATCGTCTGTAATGTATATTTCTTTCACAATTAACCATCCTCCTGTTTCAAAACCACACTACCTGCATCTATATCCTCAATCTCCAGAAATAAACCATTATTGTCTTTACCATTTGCATATTATGTGGTGCTTACACGCACCATATTATTATAAGTTCCCTGCCATTAAAATACAAGGTAGGAAAGGAGTTGCCTGTATGATTAAATACGATCCACTTTGGCAAACGCTTAAGGCTAAGAACATCAGTCAGTACCAGCTCATTAAAGATTATGGCATTGACAAAGCACAGCTTCAGCGGCTCCGGCAAAATATGGTAGTAAAGACCATTATTCTGAACAGGCTATGTCAGATACTTGACTGCCGGATTGAAGATATTATGGAATATGTTCCAGATGACAAGTAGAGGTATTGTTTATGATTGATTGACAATGCCTTTTTTGTTGCTCTTTTTTCTTTTACACCTTTGGACATTGTGTCCAGAAGTGTCCTGCTATTACTTTTATTATCTCCGTAATTATAACAATAATCCTCACAAGAACAATAATACCACCAATCAGACCTCCAACGATACAATTCAGTGCCAGTATTCCCATACTTCCTGCAATTCCAAAATTCTTCGGCACAAGAAACATACACATTTTTCTGATACCATAGGGACATCCTACCAAAATCCAATAAAGGAAATAATCAAACCCATCTGCTTTATCGCAAACCGGATAACAGGTAATCATCCACAGAACAAGAACGCATACCGGAATAATTATTTTAAACAATGCCTTTTTCATGCCAGCCACCTCCATACATATCATGTTGCACTTCCTGCTGATAATAATGATTCATCGTTGAGGGTGCATTATAAAGAGCAGTAACCATATATGCCTTGATATTGGTTATTTTCGTATTTGTATCATGCATACAGCCAATCACATACTCCAGATGTCCACTATTCAGCTTCAGGAATTTAGATTTTACAAGCTCATAAGGATAATCCTCGCCTGCAATCCGGATCGTTGTACGTTTTACACATACAACCTCACAGATAACCTCAAAAAGCTCCTCATACAAAGCCTTGTTCTGCCAGTCATCATACTTCATGTGATGCTCATATTCGATGTTATCCTTAATCAGTTCTATGTATGCATTGACATCATCCATCACATCAGTCCTGTCTGGATTATCTTCACTACCAGATTGATTGATTGGATTGATATAATTTATATCATTATGACTCTGGTTGTTATAGTTAGTATTGTTATAATTAGGGGCAAAATCGTTTACTTCTTGAGGTTCAGTTTCTTTACTTTCAGAAGTCAAATTTCTTTCCCTCTTGAGGTCAGATTCCTTTACCTCTTGAAGTTCAATTTTTTTACTTCCAGAAGTTAAATTCTTTTGCTTCTTGAAGTTAAAATCTTTTACTTCTGTGGAAACATCAGGGTTTGAAGGCTCTTTTTCTTCTTTTTCATCCGGAACGGAAGCAAAATTTTTCACATAAATGATGTCCGGTTTGCCAAGACCTCTCCGTTTCTTCTCAATCAATCCGATGCCATTGTCAGAATCCAGCTCACGCATAATTTTTGTGCAAGTGGGTTTGGAACATCCCAAATCTTCCATAATGGCATCCACTGTGTAGATGATGTATGCCCGGTTTTCATCATCCAGCCATCCGTTTTTCATGGATAATGACATTCTGTCAAGCATCAGTCCATAGAGGAGCTTAGCATCACTGCTAAGCCCCTTAAATCTCTCGTCTTTAATCAAAAATCGGGGAACACGATAAAAAGAGAACTGCTCTGCTTCAATTCCGTAGTAATAATCAAAGTTTATTGTATCGCCCACTTTACCGTGCCTCCTTTACTGCTTATTCGTCGCCTTTCCGGTGTTCCATTCTTCCAATAGCTGATAGATAATATTTTCTATATCTTCACTGGAATAATCCTCCGTAAAATATCTGCTGATTTTATCAGCTTTGATTGTAACTTTTCTTTCCTTTGGCTTTTCCTCCGTCAATATCAGTCTTACCATTGGCAGAGTCAGCTCGCCGTTTTTCCCATATTCCTTTAACTTTGATGATTGGGTAGTCGAGATAGCTGCACCCGTTTCTTCAAGAATGACCTGCACCCATTCCTGTGCCTGCTCTGTCAGAAAAGATATGTCAACACCCTGTACCAGACCGATTTTTTTCTTATCAACCATATCCAGCAATTCATCTGACAAACGTGCAAGCCATATATAACGCTGAACCGTCTTGCCACTCTCTCCGGCTGCTTCTCCCACTTCATCAAGACTGCTTCCATTTCCTTTTTTGCCCTGATGCTTCATGGCTTCATACTTCATGGAATAGGCTTTTGCCTTTTCACTTGGGAGAATATCTTCCCTCTGGATATTAGTATCTACCATAATCACCGTAGCTTCATCATCATTGTAATCTCTGATAAACATAGGCATGGTGGAAAGACCTGCAAGCTCACAGCCATGTTTTCTGCGGTGTCCGGCGATTATCTCATAACCACCCTCTGCCCTCGGTCTTGCAATACCGGGCATAAGCACACCATAGTTTCTGATGCTCTCCACTGTCTCCTGCATCTTTTCATCATCCAGCACCTTAAAAGGGTGTCCTCTGAACTCATAAAGCTCTGAAAGCGGTATCTCCTGCACCTGATCGGTGACTGCTGTCATATCAGAAACACCGAATAAATCATCAAAACTGTTTAGCTTTACCTTTGCCGCACTTCCTGCCTTACTCATTGCCAAGCACCTCCTCCGTCAAAGACTGATAGGCACTTGCTACTTTTCCCTTTGGGTCATGCTGATAGATGCTGACGCCCTCTGCCGAAATCTCGGCAGCTCTTACGGAAATCGGAATACTATTCTCAAATATCCTTACTTTGCTTCCATAATTCTCAATCAGTAATGCACTGATGTCCTTTGCATAATTTGTTCTGCTGTCAACCATGGTCAGCAAAATACCCTCAATGGACAGCTTCGGATTTATCTGACGCTTCACCTTACCAATCGTCTTAATAAGCTGTTCCAGACCTTTCACTGGCAGATATGCCGCCTGTACCGGGATTAAGATACTATCCGCACAGGCAAATGCATTTATGGTTATCATGCCAAGTGAAGGCATACAGTCAATCAGGATATAATCATATCTTTCTTTCACCTGCTCTATGTAGGAACGCATCACAAGCTCTCTGCTCATGACATTTACCAAGGATACCTCCAGACCGGATAATTCGATATTGCCCGGCATAAGGTCAATTCCTTCCTCATGCCTTAAAATACCGTAATCATCTTCCATTTCCACATCATTGATGATATTTGCCATCACAGTCGCAAGTGTTTCCTCCAGCTTGTCCGGCTCTGTAAATCCTAGACTTGCAGTCAAGCTACCCTGTGCATCGGCATCTATCAGCAGAACTCTCTTTCCCTGCTTTGCTAATCCTATTCCCAAATTACTTGTTGTGGTGGTCTTTCCGACTCCACCTTTCTGATTTGCGATTGCTATAACTCTACACATGATAAATTCTCCTTTGCTTTCTACTGATTTTCTTTTACGTTGCTTTTTCTGACTTCCACATAAGCCCTGTGGAATTTCTTTGTTCCTTTATTCGGGTATAAATCTGAAAACTCTGTTACTTCAATCTTGGGATTTCTCTGCAAAATCTTCCCAAACCATTTAATATCATTCTTTGTTCCCATCAATCGAACTTTTAACATCAATCTGCTCCTCCAAACAGGGCATACAGTTTCCGGTTATAGGTTGCATATTCCGGATACCGGATTTGTATCGCCTGCCAAAAATACGGTGCGTAGGCACAGCAGAACAATTCTTCCACCGTATACTGCCTACACTCATTGATCTGCTCCTCTGCGTCCTTGTAATCGTCAACGCTTGGTGTACCGTTGCAGTACAGATTAAACGCCATTCTGACTACTTTCACGCTTCCGCTGGTCTGCCAGCCTTCCTGTAAACATTCTGTCTTTACACAGCCTGTCTTAAAATCATAAATGCGGTTCGCATTTCTTCTGGTATCATCACTAATGCCAAGACAATAGCAAAGTGCCTTGTGGTATACATCCTGATACCTTACTTCTTTTAATTTCTCGTAGTAGAATTTCTCATGTGCTTCACTGATAAAAATAATGCTCTCTTTCTTTGTGTTTTCTGCTCCTAACGCTGTACTATTCATGCTTTATTCCTCCAATTCTTTATTTTTGACCATAACCACACTCGCAGCGTAGCTGCTCGTTGTCGCGGCATTCGCCAAATGCTCATGCAAGCATGGCACTTGGCTCATTGCAACACGCAAAAAGGACACTTCCAAATTCTCACTTGGAAAGTGTCCTTGAAGTACAAAATATAAAATTGAATGTCGCACAAAACGTATTATTAAGTATTATTCCGTATTATGCGTAGCAAATTTGTAGTAAATTTGTAGTAAATCACAACTTGTAATCGCTGAAACCCTTGATTTTACTGGATTTATTTATCTAAAGACTTCATCGTCGGGAACAGCAACACATCTCTAATCGCCTGGCTATCTGTTAACAGCATAACCAATCTGTCGATACCGTATCCGATACCGCCTGTTGGTGGCATACCGATGCTAAGAGCATTTAAGAAATCTTCGTCTGTATGCTGAGCTTCGTCGTCGCCGGCTTCTGCGTTCTTGTCCTGCTGAGCGAAACGTTCTCTCTGGTCGATTGGATCGTTTAACTCAGAGTATGCGTTACACATTTCCCAGGTGTTGATGAATAATTCAAAACGCTCTACCTTGTCCGGGTCACTTGGTTTCTTCTTGGTAAGTGGAGAAATGGCAAGTGGATGATCCATGATGAAAGTAGGCTGGATTAAATTCTTTTCACAATACTCTTCGAAGAAGAGGTTGATGATATCGCCCTTTGTATGGCGCTCCTCAAATTCGATGTGATGCTCTTTTGCAAGAGCCTTTGCTTCTTCGTCAGAAGCAACTGTATCAAAATCAATGCCTGCATATTTCTTGATGGCATCGTTCATAGTCAGTCTTTCAAATGGCTTTCCTAAGTCAATTTCAATGCCGTTGTAAGAAATCTTTGTGGTACCACAAACCTTCTCAGCAACGTATCTGAACATACTCTCAGTTAATTCCATCATTCCTTCATAATCTGTGTATGCCTGATATAACTCCATAAGAGTGAACTCAGGGTTATGTCTGGTATCAACACCTTCATTACGGTATACACGACCAATTTCGAATACTCTTTCAAGACCACCTACAATCAGTCTCTTTAAGTAAAGCTCTAAGGAAATACGAAGCTTTACGTCCTCATCTAAAGCATTGTAATGTGTCTCAAATGGTCTTGCGGCTGCACCACCTGCGTTTGAAACAAGTGTTGGAGTCTCTACTTCCATGAAATCACGGTCTGCCAAGAAGTTACGGATTTCTTTGATAATCTTTGATCTCTTGATAAATACTTCTTTGCTTTCCTGATTCATGATAAGGTCAACGTATCTCTGACGGTAACGAGTGTCTGTATCTGTAAGTCCATGGAACTTTTCAGGAAGAATCTGTAAGCTCTTTGCAAGCATGGTCATCTCTACTGCATGGATAGAGATTTCACCTGTCTTTGTTCTAAATACATATCCCTTGATACCATAAATGTCACCAATGTCAGATTTTTTGAAATCAGCATAAGGCTCTTCACCGATAGCATCTCTTGCAACATATACCTGAATATTTCCCTTTAAATCCTGAATATTGCAGAAGGAAGCTTTACCCATGACACGTTTGAACATCATACGTCCGGCAATGGAAACCATGATTGGACTTGCATCCATGATTTCTCTTCTCTCATTATAATCCTGATTCAGCACTTCTTTCGCCTGTGCCTCATCCATACCAGTCACATCCGGCTCTTTTCTGCCTGCAAGAAGCTTAGCTTCATGTGCGGTATAAAGCTCCTTTGCATCGTCTGTATGATGTGTCTGATCATATTTTGTAATCTGGAAAGGATCTTTGCCTGCTTCCTGAAGAGCTGCTAACTTCTCTCTTCTTACCTTTAATAACTGGTTAATATCCTGTTCCTGATTTTGTCCGTTCTTGTTATTCTGTTCCTGTGCCACGTCCAAAACTCCTCTCTGTCTTTCTGAGACTTAGTCCTCTTTAAAAATATCTAAAATAGTATACTCGATTTCTCCTGCAGGTGCTTCAACAGTTACAACGTCACCCTTCTTTGCACCGATTAATGCTTTTCCAAGTGGAGACTCATTGGAAATCTTACCCTTTAAGCTGTTTGCCTCTGTTGCACCAACAATTTTGAAGTTCATCTCATCGCCGAACTCGTTGTCCTTTACGCGTACAGTTAAACCAAAGCTTACCTTTCCTAAGTCGTTTGATTCTTCCTCTGTATCAACAACTTCTACGTTCTTTAAAATTGCCTCTAACTCTTCGATTCTTGCTTCGATGTCACGCTGCTCGTCCTTTGCTGCATCGTATTCAGCATTCTCTGATAAGTCTCCCTGCTCTCTTGCTTCCTTGATTTTCTGAGCTACTTCTCTTCTTCTGTTTACTTTCAGTTCATGTAATTCGTCTTCGTACTTCTTTAAGCCTTCACGTGTTAATAAATTCTTCTTTGCTTCCATGCGATTGCACCCTTTCGTTCTCTATATTTTTTATATCATTAAAGCCATTTTTCCTAATAAACTAAGACATTATAGCTTTTTTTCCTATGAGTGTCAAGCTAGCCTCCAGGTCTTCAAACGTCTCTATTTCATTTACCTGCTGCCTGAGCTTTGCTGAATGTGGGTATCCGGCTGTATACCAGGCAATGTGCTTACGCATCTCCCGCATACCGATGTACTCACCTTTGTACTTAAGTTGTAACTGTGCATGACGTAAAATCGTACTCCTGACTTCTTCCAAAGAAGGGCGCTCCGGCATGACTCCTGTATCTAAATATTGCGTGATTTCTTTAAAAATCCATGGATTTCCGCGGCTTGCCCGTCCTATCATAATACCGTCACAGCCTGTTTCCTCCACCAGCTTTTTAGCAGTATAGGCATCTGTCACATCCCCATTTCCAATGACAGGAATGCTTACTGCTTCCTTTACCTGTCTGATGATATCCCAATCAGCTTTTCCTGAATAATACTGTTCTCTGGTGCGTCCATGCACTGCTACTGCTGCCGCACCACAGGCTTCTGCGATTTTTGCGATTTCTACTGCGTTCACATGCTCATCATCAAAGCCTTTTCTGATTTTTACCGTCACAGGCTTGTCGATGGCTTTTACCAAAGCGGTGATGATTTCCTCTACCAGCTTGGGATTTTTCATGAGTGCACTTCCCTCATGATTGTTCACAACCTTGGGAACGGGACAGCCCATGTTGACATCTAAAATGGCAAATGGTCTTTCCTCTATTCTTTTTGCCGTTTCTGCCATGATATCCGGCTCTGAGCCAAAAAGCTGTAAAGAAACAGGCTGCTCGTCCGGATGAATTTCCAAAAGTGCTTCTGTATTTTTATTGTTATAATGCACTGCCTTGGCACTGACCATTTCCATGCATAAAAGACCTGCGCCCTGCTCTCTGCACAATAACCGAAAAGGTAAATCCGTTACACCTGCCATCGGAGCTAATATTACATTATTCTCCAAGGTGACATTTCCTATCTGTAATTTCATGAAAAACCTCTACTTACAATTCTTTTCATAAATGATACGAAGACCTTCCAAGGTCAACGCACTGTTGTATTCCTGAATAAGTGTGGTTTCCTCGGCAATGATACGACCAAGTCCACCTGTTGCTACCACCTTCATATTTTTGTAGCCACTTTCCTCTGCTACCCTTTTGATAATATATTCTGCCTGACCAATCTGTCCATAGACAAGTCCTGCCTGCATACTGGAAATTGTTTCCTGCGCCAGAATAGACTTTGGCTTCTTAATTTCAATCTCAGGAAGCTTTGCCGTATCCTCCCAAAGAGCCTTGGCAGAAATGCGGATTCCCGGTGCAGTAATACCTGCTGTAAAACAGCCATCCTCTGTCACCAGGTCATAAGTAGTCGCTGTACCGAAATCAATCACAAGAATTGGTCCGCCATAAAGCTCATAGGCAGCAACAGCATCTACAATTCTGTCAGGTCCGATTTCTCTTGGATTTTCCGTCACAATGCGAATACCTGTCTTTACACCCGGTCCTACCGTTAAAATATGCGGATGTACATATCTTTTGACAGCTCCTGTCAAAGCATGCATAACATTTGGTACGACGCTTGCAATAATCACACCTTCAATTTTTGCAATCTCTACTTTATTCTTATTCAAAAGCTCTGTAATCATGACACCATACTCATCAGAGGTTCTTGGCATCTTGGTCATCAGACGAAATGTGGTAATCAGATTTTTCTCCTCATAAACGCCAAACGTAATATTTGTGTTTCCTACATCAACTACTAGAATCATATTTCTTCCTGCTCCTTTAACAGCTCATCAAAACTTTCATGTTTGATAAAAACACGATAATACATACTTAAGGACTCTAACAACTCCTGTCTATGCATTCTGATTTCCTTTACTAAAAGACCACTGCTGATTTCATCATATAAAAGGTCCTCTTCATAGCATTCCGTATCAAAGCTGACACTTCCATCCTCTTCAAATACAATAGAAAACACACCGCCTACTTCCTCTGTAAAGAGAACGCAGATAATATGGAGCTCGTCCTGAATAGACTTGGGAATACTCTTAAACTGTTCATTAAAATAATATTTCTTTTCGTACGCATTTGCACCGCACAAAACGATACGTTTGTCATTTTCCATAACAAAACCAACCTTTCCTATACATAACCATAAATACCACGAACAGAGACCTCACCTGCATACACAGCAATCAGCTCGCCATCCTTTTCCACTAACAGCTCACCCTTTTCATTTATGCCCTGTGCCACGCCTTCATACTCACCCTTCGGGTCAAGCACACGTACCTGTTGTCCACGGTTAAGCAAAAATCCATTATACTTTTCCAAAAGTCCGGACATATCCCAGGTCTTTTGAAAAATCTCATAATTCTTTTCAAAATAGTACATAACTCTTGCCACCAGCCTGGAGCGGTTTGCCTTTTTTCCTGTCTCTAAAAAAATAGACGTAGCTGTGTCCTTAATATCTTCTGCAAAAGAGGTCTGATTGACATTGATACCAACACCGGGTACAACGTAGTGAATAGACTCCATATCTGTGCTCATTTCTGTCAAAATACCACACATTTTCTTTTTGTTAATCACAATGTCATTTGGCCATTTAATACCAACGATATCTCCGGTAAGCTCCTGAACTGCCTCTAACACTGCAAGAGCCATAACTAAGGTAATACCGCTTGCCTTATCAGGTGTACACCTTGGACGCAAAAGCAGAGACATGTAGATAGATTCCCCCGCCGGTGAAATCCATGCACGTCCCCGTCTTCCTCTTCCTGCATTCTGCCTGTCAGCCACAACAAGGGTACCTTCCCGGGCACCCTCTTCTGCCAGTTGCTTCACATCTACATTAGTAGAACCTGTCTCCTTATGAAAAAACAGATTCTTGCCCATAGATGTCGTTTCCATATGTCTGGCAATTTCCATACCAGACATCATATCATCATTTTCCTGCAATAAATATCCTTTATTATTTACCGCCTCTATTTGGTAGCCTTCCTTTTCCAGCTGTTTGATGGCTTTCCATATCGCTGTACGGGAAACTCCAAAATGTTCACAAAGCTCCTGTCCGCTGACATAGGTGTCAGCTTCTGCAAGCATCTGTAATAATTCTTCTTTTTTCATGTTCTAATTTGCTCCAAGTGTAGCAGCCATAACTGCCTTGATTGTATGCATACGATTTTCTGCTTCATCAAAGACAAGAGACTGTGCAGACTCAAATACCTCATCTGTCACTTCAAGCTCTGTAAAGCCATATTTTTCACCCTGCTCCTTACCAATCTTTGTCTTCAAATCATGGAAGGCTGGTAAGCAGTGTAAGAAAACAGCCTGTTCCCCGGCATTCTGCATAACTTCCTTTGTTACCTTATAAGGAGTCAACACCTTGATACGTTCCTCCCATACTTCCTCAGGCTCGCCCATAGATACCCATACATCTGTGTAAATGACATCTACACCTGTTGTGCCTGCCTTTACATCCTCAGTCAGGGTAACGCTTCCGCCTGACTCTGCTGCATATTCCTTACAAAGTGCTACAAGCTCAGCATTTGGGAAGTATTCCTTTGTCGTGCAGGCTGTAAAATGCATACCAAGCTTTGCACAGGCAATCATTAAAGAATTTCCCATATTGTATCTGGCATCTCCCATATAAGTCAGCTTAATGCCCTTTAATTTACCAAAATGCTCACGAATCGTCAACATATCAGCCAACATCTGTGTCGGATGGTACTCGTTTGTCAAACCATTCCATACAGGAACACCTGCATATTCTGCAAGCTCCTCTACGATAGACTGCTCAAAGCCTCTGTATTCAATGCCCTCATACATTCTTCCAAGCACTCTTGCTGTATCTGCAATGCTTTCCTTTTTACCAATCTGAGAGCCTGTTGGGTCAAGATAGGTAGTTCCCATTCCCAAATCGTGTGCTGCTACTTCAAAGGAGCATCGGGTTCGCGTACTGGTCTTTTCAAAAATGAGTGCAACATTCTTACCTCTTAAAGTGTCATGAGGAATACCCTTTTTTTTCTTTTCCTTATACTCACTTGCCAAATCGATGAGGTAAAGAATTTCCTCTTGTGTAAAATCTTTAAGTGTTAAAAAATGACGTCCTTTTAAGTTCATACGCTCCTCCGTTCCTCTGCAGTATTCGTCTGCAAATTATCTCAAGTTTTTCATTATTGTGTCTATTCTACTACTTTTTACAGACTTGGGCAACTTGAAACTGCGGTTCGGATACGCTTTAATGCCTCCTCTAAGGTTTTTCTCGGACAGGCGATGTTGATACGCTCAAAGCCCTCGCCCTCAGGTCCGAAAATATCCCCTTCATCCAGCCATAATCCTGCTTTTTCTTCAATCAGCGTATGTAATGCTTCCTTAGTGAGTCCTAATGCTCTGAAATCCAGCCAGATTAAGTAAGTTCCCTCCGGCTCGATGAGCGTTATCTGTGGCAGCTCTTTTTTCAGATACTCTCTCAAAAAATCCAGATTTTCCTTTAAATATACCTTTAACTGCTTTAACCATTCCTCTCCATAAGTATATGCCGCCTTACAGGCTACAATACCGGGCAATCCTACCTGACTATAGCCTGCCTGTGCTACTGCTCTCTCAAACTGTTTTCTTAATTCTTCGTTTGGTATAAAAATGTTGGAAATCTGGAGCCCCGCCAAATTAAAGCTTTTACTTGGTGAAGTGCAAAGAATGGAAATCTGTTCAAATTCCTTTTTAATGCTTGCAAATACCGTATGGGCAAAGCCTGGAAATGTAAAATCACAATGTATTTCATCGCTTACCACAAGCACATGATTTCTGACACATATGTCACCTATTTTGGTTAACTCCTCCTTTGTCCATACTCTGCCAACCGGATTGTGAGGATTACAAAGTAAAAACAGTTTCGTTTTCTTTTCTACAATTTGTCTTTCAAAATCCTCAAAGTCAATTTCATAGTGTCCATTTTTTAATACTAAGGAATTTACCGCCACTTTTCTGTCGTTTACTTCAATCGTCTCTCTAAAAGGATAGTAAACAGGTGACTGGATAAGTACGTAATCTCCTTTTTTCGTATAAGCCCTGATGGCCTGTGCGATGGCAAATACGACACCCGGTGTCTTTACCAGCCATTCCTCCTTTAATGAATATTGATGCTTTTGTAAAAACCATTTCTGAATTGCTTCAAAGTAATCCTTTTTACTTTCACTATATCCATAAATGCCGTGTTTCACACTTTTTTCTAACGCTTCTATAATTTCAGGGGCAACCATGAAGTCCATATCTGCTACCCAAAGTGGTAAGATGTTTTCGTCTCTTCCTCTTTCCACTGCAAAATCATATTTTAACGAATTAGTATTTTTACGATTAATAATGGTATCAAATTGTGAACTCATAATGATTGCCTCCTGTCTACTTATATTTTACTGCAATTCTCCAGGAATGTACCATAATCCGTCATTATTTTCTGCAATATAGTCCTTAAATTCCTGAGAATGATATGCATCTACAATGGCTTTTGCCCATTCACTGTCTTTGTTTTCTTCCTTTACTACGACCTGTAACAGTAAGTGTTCTGCCACATCCTCCTGTAATAAAGCAGTGGATGCATCAATACCTGCGTTGTAAACGATACTTCCTGTAATGACTGCAAAATCAAATTCATCCAAAGACCTTGGAATAATGGAGGAGTCTAACTCTGTAAATACGATATCATAAGGATTTTCAACGATATCATCCTGTGACAGAGTAGAGATGTCTGCATCCTGATTTAAGGATATCCAACCTGCTTTTTCCAATAAGCGATAGGCTCTTGCTGTGTTGGAAGCATCATTGGGAACTGCTACCTTTGCCCCTTGTGCAATTTCTTCTATTGAAGTATGGTTTGCTGAGAAAATGCCTGCCGGTACTGTAGGGATTGGAGAAAGTGCAACCAAATCGCCGTCCTGTGTATTGTTGAAGTTTTTCAAATAAGCGGTATGCTGTTCCACATTGACATCAATGTCACCTTCATTTAAAGCTGTATCATTTTGTAATAAATCTGAAAACTCTACGCAGGTAAATGTGTAACCCTCTTTTTCTAATATCGGTATAATTGCGTCTTCAAATAATACTGTATAAGGGCCTGCTGCCTTTCCATAGGTAATATTTTTATCATCTGCTGCCTTTGCCTGGCTTGCATTTGAGCATCCTGTTGCTCCAAGTGCTACTGTTGTAATAAGTGCTAATCCTGTAATAATTTTCTTAAACATAATTTTTTCCTCCTGCATTTAAAATCATCTATTGATGTGTTCTTAATTTTTTAGCAATGGCATTTCCAATGCCCTGTATAAGCTGTACGAATAAAATTAAAATAATAACTGTTGCAAGCATTAATGCATTGTTAAATTTCTGATAGCCGTAGGTCAGTGCCAAATCTCCGATTCCGCCGCCTCCGATAGTACCTGCCATTGCTGTCGCACCAAGTAAACCAATACTTCCTGTTGTCAGTGCCAGTACCAGAGATGCCTTTGCCTCCGGAATTAAAAAGTAACGAATAATTTCAAAGGTCGATGCCCCCATTGCCTTTGCCGCCTCAATGATACCCGGTTTTACCTCTAAAAGAGAGCTCTCAATCAATCTTGCAAGATAAGGTGCTATGTAAAAAACAAGTGGTACAATTGCTGCCTTTGTTCCAATTCTTGTTCCTACCAGAAATTTGGTAAAGGGTGCAATAAATACTAATAAAATGATAAAAGGAACTGACCTTACTAAATTGACAATACCGTTTGTAATAAAATAAATGACCTGATTGCTTTTGATTCCTCCTTTTCTTGTCAGTACTAAAGTGAGTCCTAGTGGAATCCCAAGTAAAGTGCCAAAGAAAAGGGACCAGCCAAGCATATAAATAGTCTGTATGCCCGATTCTATCAGTTTTTCTGCGCTAATGTCCAAAATTGTTTCAATCATGTGCAATCACTATCCTTTCTACCTCTACATCCTGTGTCTGTAGGAAACTGTATGCTCTGTCTGTTTCTGCTTTCTCTCCCTGTAGCTGTAATATGATGATACCAAGTATCGTGCCCTGCAATTCATTCACTGAGGCAAATAGAATGGTCGTATTTACATCAAATTCTTTATTGATTTTTGACACCAGTGCCTGTGTAGCATTTTCTCCAAAAAAGGTGAGCTTTACGACCGGTGCGTCCGGATGAATCTGTTCTACAATGGTTTCCGGAATTTCACTGTTAATGACCGTTCTTACAAAGTCCTTTGTCATTGCTTCCTGTGGTTTGCTGAATACCTTTATGGTTTCCCCCTGCTCAATGACCTTACCTTCTTTCATAACAGCTACTTTATTGCATATTTTTTTGATAACATTCATTTCATGGGTGATCAATAAAATGGTAATGCCAAGCTCTTTATTGATTTTCTGTAAAAGCTGTAAAATTGACTCTGTAGTCTTTGGGTCTAAGGCACTGGTTGCCTCGTCACAAAGTAAAATTTTAGGGTTGGTAGCAAGTGCTCTTGCAATACCGATTCTTTGCTTTTGCCCTCCGGAAAGCTGTGATACATATACATCACTCTTGTTTTCCAGCTCTACAAAGGATAAAAGCTCCTGTACTCTTTTGTTTATGACACTCTTGTCAGAATGTTCCAATAACAGTGGTATGGCAATGTTGTGAAATACCGTCTGATTTTCTAACAGATTGAACTGCTGAAATACCATGCCGATTTCTTTTCGCTGTTTTCTAAGCTCCTTTTCATTTAAAGCAGAAAGGTCTACCCCATCGATAAATACTTTTCCTGTGTCTGGTGTTTCCAATCTGTTTACTAATCTGATTAAAGTAGATTTTCCTGCCCCGGAATAACCAATTACTCCAAAGATATCTCCCTTTTCTACCTCTAAGGAAACATGGTCCAATGCGTGTACTGCACCGTTTTTTGTCTGAAAGACCTTGTCTGCCTCTTGAATTTTTATCATGATTTCAACTCCTTTTTCAGTATTGTCTCACGCACTACTTTATTCTTGCTGCTGCCTGTATACCAAGCTCTGCTACATACTCTGCCGCAATGGAAAGTGCTGCCGGATCAACTTCAAATTTGGGATGATGATTCGGGTAAGTTTCTCCTGTTCCAATCTGTATAAAGCTGCCCTTGATTGTCTGCTGATAGAATGCAAAATCTTCACCACCAAGACTTGGATATGGCTTTTCGATTCCCAAGCCCTGTTTTCTTGCGATTTCTCTTGCAAATTCTGTCCATTCCGGGTCATTATCTGTTGCAGGCGGTCCTGCAATCCAGATAACCTCTGCCTCCACTCCGTAAGCTTTACCAATAAACTCTGTCTGTTCTCTGATTCGTTTTTCAATGTAAGCTCTTGTTTTTGGGGAAAGTGTTCTTACAGTTCCCTCTAAAAAGGCTGTTTCCGGAATAACATTCCAGGTATTTCCTGCTTCTAAATGGGTAACACTTATCACTGCCGGGTCAAAAGGATTGATATTTCTGCTGACTATGGTCTGTAAACCGTTTATCAGTGCTGTTGCTGCAATGATTGGATCCTTTCCTGCATCCGGATGTGCACCATGTGTGCCAAATCCCTTTATCTTTATCTGGAAGGTATCCACAGCTGCGGTTATATTCCCTTCTGTTATCCCCAAAGTTCCGACCGGGAACTGGGAAGAACTGTGGATTCCAAAAATGACATCTACGTCATCTAATGCTTTTGCTTCAATCACCTTTAAAGCTCCTAAGGAAGATTCCTCCGCCGGTTGAAACAGTAGCTTTATCGTTCCCTTGATTTCCTTTTGTCTTTCCTTTAATAAAAGGGCTGTTCCATAAATTGCTGTGGTATGGAAATCGTGTCCACATGCATGCATTTTATTTGGTGTTTGTGATTTCCAGGGAAGTGTCGTTTCTTCCTGAATTGGCAATGCATCAATATCACTTCTAAGTGCAACCACCGGACCTTTTTCCTCTCCTCTTATCACGGCAACCACTCCGGTTTCTAATGGTGCATCCAGGATTTCTATATCATGTGCTTTTAAAAGCTCCTTTATTTTTTTTGTTGTTTCATATTCCTCATAAGATAACTCCGGGTGTGAATGAAACCATTGAAACTGTTCCTCTAATTCTTTTTGTAATCTATCTCTACTCATATCTTTTCCTTTCTTTTATTAGACAAAAAAAGAGATGTATGCTCACATACATCTCAGACTCTTTGCAAACTTATTTGTTTTACAATTATCTTCTATCCGGATATTTGTCAACATGAAAAACATCTATATGGTTTTTTAACATACAGTCACACATCATGCACATAGTGCACATCATATTCATTTCCATAGATGTTCTTCTTGTGTTAAATGTGTTTGCTGTTCTCATGTTTCGTTTCCTCTCTTTCCCGAAAATCTTATTTCATATATTTCCTACATGATTAGTATGGTATTAATTTAACACTAAAATTTACCATTGTCAACTACTTATTTCAAAAATATTTATATTTATACAAAAATGTATGTTATACTCTACAAAGAAAAAATAGGTAAGAATGGAGGGCGTATATGAAAGTGCTTGTAAGTGCCTGTTTATTGGGCGAAAACTGTAAATACAGCGGTGGAAATAATTACAATGAAAAAATTGCAGAATTTGTAAAAGGTAAAGAAGTCATCCCTGTTTGTCCGGAAGTTGCAGGTGGTCTGCCAACTCCGCGTACACCGGCTGAAATTGTAAATGGTGTCGTTACGGCAAAGGACGGTAATGTTGTAGATAAGGAATTCCGTCTTGGTGCCAGACGCATTATAGAAAGTATTGACCCGAAAGAAATCGAATTTGCCATTTTGCAGGCAAGAAGTCCTTCCTGCGGCAGCAAACACATCTATGATGGCACCTTTTCCGGGAAACTCATCGAAGGGCAAGGTGTCTTTGCAAAGGCACTATGTGACCTTGGTGTGAAAGTCATAGATTCAGAAGAATTATAAATAACATTTCCTTTCATGTTTCATGTGAGAGATTTACCTAACTTGTTTGCATAATACTTCCGTTATTAATTTATTGCAGCATGCGATAACATAAAAACTATTAATTGATAGTTATAATAGCTTTTTGTCTGAAAGATATTGTAAATAGCATATTTGAATGTTACAATTTATTTACCAATTTTGCATATATACGGTATTTATGAAACATAGGAGGAATAATCGAAATGAAGAAAAAGAAAATTATGGCATTACTTTTGATGTCATCTGTCATGGTAACCTCGCCGACCTTACTTGCTAATCCAATGGTTGTTTTCGCAGAAGAAAATACGGAAACGCCACCAGAAGTTGAACCACAGATTATAGAAAAGAACGAAAGTACTATTGCAGAAAATACAGATGTCATAGAGGATAATCAAGGTACTGTTGAAACAAATAATGGCATAATCGAATGCAACAATGGAGCAATCGTGACAAATAATGCAGAAGTTCAGGACAATAAGGGTGTAGGTGTTATTGAAAGCTTTGAGGAAAATAATAAAGATATAGCAGCCGCTACCGGAGATGGCATAAAGATAAATTCCGGTACTGTTAAGGAAAACAATGGTGATATTCTCATTAATCAAAGTGAAATAGTAAACAATAAAGAACATGTTTTCTCTAATGACGGTGTTGGAGTAATCATTGAAAACAATGGTTTTGTAACAAATAATCATAATTTGGTTAAGACAAATAATAAAGAGATAAACTATAATGACGGTGATGTAGAAACAAATAAAAATTATATTCAAACTAACGGTAGTTCAAGCAATTCTAATGCCCTTGTTACAAAAAATGAGGGAACCATATTCAATAACTATGGTATTGTTAGTGATAATGCAGGTGTCGTTGGTGTAAACAGAAAAAATGGCTACGTTAATAACACAACCGGTAAAGTTGGAGAAAACTATGGAATTGTTGATATTACGATAGATGCTGCTACAGCGAATGAAGACCTGGAAAAGATTGCCAAGAATACTGTAAAAAGCAATTACAATGAAGTCCATCTGAAAAAGAGTGAATCTGATATTACAACATTTTTTGGAATGAGCGGCTATAATGGACTAACTAATGATGATTATTATCATCCTTATCTGGACAGTATCGTTGCTGGTGGAACATTTACCCTCAGTATTCCTTCCTATTGTGGTATTGATGGATTAATTACCCTTCCAAGCTCATCCTTTGCTAAATTAGATCTAATGGGAGAAGAAACTTTGGAACAGAACGAAAATGGTGATTATATTGTTCCAATCGGTACAAAATTTATTGTTCATGGCAGTGTAGAATTTATGGGAAAATGGTACAGAATCGTCGTATCCAATGGTTCAGTTTCAGTTGAAGAGGTTGTACAGAATGTAGAACCTGCTACATCTGCTCCTGCCGAGACACCACAACAGTTTGTATCCAGTGTTGCCGGTGTAGAAATCAAAAACTGGGATGATGTTTCAAAGGTAATGGAATCAAAAGCAGATTTGATTGAAGCACAACCAAATTCAGATATAAAGTTATTCCAGCTTGAATTATCTAAAGATAAGCTTACTATTCCAACTAATGTTGTATCCAGCGTAGCTACCTCCGCAGTTGATGGCTTACACTGCTTTATCGGTAATGGTAATGCTATTACCTTTGTAGATAATGGAACACTTGAGAATTATATTCCAACTGATTTTACCTTTAAGGATAGCCAGTCAGATACAATGAAGGTAATTGACTTTGCAAAACCACAATCAATTGGTGCAACAGTCGTTTTCTCTACACGAGTACCGGTTAAAAATGCTCCTGTAGCTGTATGGATGTGGGTAGATGGAGAGTACCAGTTATTAGGTCAGTATTCCGCAAACGAAACAGGAAATATTGCATTCCCTATTACAAGTACCGGAAAAATTGTATTAACATACTAAAACGAAAGTGCTGTCATACGCAATGTACGACAGCACTTTATTTTATATACTTAATTCTTTTGCTTATCAGCAAAACTCAATATCTTACTGCACGTTTGCATTCTCCATTAAGTAGTCCATAACAGCCTCTGTAATCTGTGTCTGTGCCAAATAACTCTCACCGTAGGTTTCCTTCATGTTTGTTACAGTATCGTCACCGCTTGTCTCTGCAAGTTCTGCGTAGTAAGCATCCATATCAATGCTTAAGCCTGCTTTTTCAAAAATAGCCTGATATACCATTGCCTGCTTTACAGAATCCTGTGCGCGTTCCTTTAACTCTTTCTCATATGCCATTTCATCGTCAATACCATCTCTGATATCCCATGGGTTCTCATAACCACCCATACCATAGCTTGCAAACATCTGATTATAATAAGAAACCGTATATTCATCATTGTACTTCAATAATGATTTTACCTGTTTTACAAAGCTCTTTGGATAAGAAGTCACATTTGAATTTTCAATAATATAATTACTGATGTATTCCTTTAAATGAGACTGATAATAATTATCCTCTATCAATGTGCGATATTCCTCTGCTGTTGAAGCCTGGTCTGATAAATTTGCCTGTACAAATTCATCTGTTAGCTCAGGTGTCACATAAATACCATGAATAGTTACAGCAAAGCTTGCATCCTTACCGGCAACATCTTCTGACTGATAATCATCAGGGAAGGTTACTTCTACTGTCATTTCTTCACCCGGATGATGACCGATTAACTGCTCCTCAAAATCATCAACAAAGGAACCTGAACCGATTGTCAAGTCATAGCCTGCTCCGTTACTGTCGCCACCATCAAAAGCAACGCCGTCAATCGTTCCCACATAATCAATGCTTACTTTATCTCCGTCAGCAATCGTTAAGTCAGCATCTTCCTTTAATTCCTGATTACTCTCTAAGGTATTCTGAATATCAGCATTCACTTCTTCTTCAGTTGCTGCTACTTCGTCCATAGGGATTACCATATTTTCATAGTCTACCAAATCAAGACTTGCTAACACATCTACACCGTCAATCAGACCTTCGCTTGTAAGACCTGCACTGAAATCTGAGCTCGAAGTTGTTCTATTTACATTTTTATAAATCTGATAGCCTGCAAATCCAACAATCGCTGCTACAACCACCACTAAAACGACAATTCCGATTACTTTATGAATAAGCTTTGCGCGTTTCTCCTTCGCTACCTCTTTATGACGTTTTTCCCTTTTTTCCTTACTTTTACTAATTACTTCTGTTTCTTTACCAGTTTTCTTTGCCATTACAATAACCTTACCTTTCTGGGCAAATTTCCTTTTGTGTAAAACCCCACCTTGATAACGTAACATAAAATAAGAAAAAAAGAAACACCAAGATGAAAATTCACAAAGTTTTCAAGATTTTTTGCCATTGCTTGACAAGGAAAGCAACCACAGAATATAATTTTATTAGAAGTATACATTTTTTTGGGAAGCAGGTGAGGGAAATGGATGTAAATGAAATTCCAATACCAGCCGTCGCAACCATTAAAGTCAGCAAGGAAGGTAAGTCGGCAGTATTTGATACGACAGTAATTCAAACGACCGATAATAAATACATATATGTAATGCCTGTCAGACGTGACAAAAAACTTGTCAGTTTTGAGGGAGAAGGCTTGATGAAGGAAATTCGAATTCAGTTCGACAGAGAAGATATTTATTCATGGAGAAATATCTCTATTGCGAAATTTATTGAAGGCAAAAATTTGTTTTTGCGTATTAAAACGAGAACTCCGGGTATCAGGTCTACAAGAATCGTTGAAAAAAAGAAATCGAAAAAAAGCAGTTAACCGTTTAGGAAAGGCATAATTTATGAAACGTTTTGTATTCGGTGGATTAGGGATGGCGGCATTGCTTTCAGCAAGTTTGACCTCCTGTAAAGCTATGATGCCTGAGACAGTACAATCTCAAATTGATACCATCAAAGAAGATGCAACAGATAAAATAGCCGAGGATGCGAAGGAAACCTTTTTATCGCAGCTGGATGAATTTATCCAAAATGATGCTTTAAACAGCAGTATTGGATTTTCTGAAGAAGAAAAAGAAGCATTAGAATCTTCTATTGATGACTATCTAAACAACTATGACTGGAACACCGAAGAACTGGAAAAGACAAAGTCTGATTTTTCTTCCTTTTTGGAGGAACTTTCAAAACAAGCTGAGTCCTCTTCTTTAACCAAAGAGGATATTAACAAAAAATTGGATGAAATTTTAAAAAAGTAACGCAAAGAACCGTCTTATGCATAGCTTACTATAGCAACAAGACGGTTCTTTTGTTCGTCAATCATGTAATTTCTAATCCTCTTCCGGATAAATCCACTCGCAGTTCTCATAAGCAGTTAAATCTACGGCACCGTCTGCAAAAGCCTTCTTTACCAGCTCCTTGCAAACCTCTTTTCCTAAACCGTAAAAATTTACAATTGCGTTATCATAGGTACAAAGCCATAAGCCCTCCTGCTTTTCGGCTCAAAATAAATTTGCATTTTCACCTGATTCCAAATTATTCAAATCGTCACTATATCCAAGCTCACATGCCATAACAGCACGTACAGAATCATCGGTTTTGTCATAGATTAATGTTCGAAACATACTACATAACCCCATGCCTTTCTTTTCACCTGTTTTCTACTTGGTATCTTAACATTTTTCACCATAAAATGCTATGATGAATTTTTGTTAATAAAAAAAATTTTGTTACTATTACCAATCAAGGTCAAAAGAAGAAAAAGCATCTGCTTTTGCAAAATGTGTTTCTTTATATTGAAAGAAATAGCCTTTGATTTGCGCGTTGACCTCCTGCATATCTGCAATCAATAAGTCAAAATTATCCTCCGTCACACAACCTGCCTCTGCAAATACCTGGAAATAGCTTAAATCGTCCCTGTGCTCTTCTATGACAATATCCCATCCCTCCGGCTCCTTTGTGCCTTTTGTGTGAGACCTGATATACTGCTGCAAAAATTCCTTTGTTTCTGTTGCTAATCCTACCGGATGAAGCAGGCGGAAAAAAGCCAATCGAAGCTTGCTCTTTCTTTTTTCCACCGGATAAGATTTGATATCATAATCTTTTCCTTCGTAGTCCTCTTCTCCGCAGGTCCAAAGCTCTTCAAAGCCATCTAAATCATCTGTCGTTATGACTTTTAACAGCTGCTCATCCCATTTGGCAATCCATTCCTTACTGCGTGAGCCTGTCGTGTCCAGCAGATAATAGTCATGAAGTGCTGTTACGGCAATCGCAAGCATACGAAAAATACCATCCTGCTTGTCTTGTGCCATAACCTCATCTTCCCCGGACAGTCTGATTTCCTGTAACCTTTTACACCCCAAAAACAGCTCCTTTCCCTTTATCAGCTCTTTTCGAGGTAAAGTGATTTTACGAAGTGCCTCTGTATGGGCAAATGCCCAGTCTCCTATGCGCTCTATCGTATCCGGTAATATGATTTCTCTTAGACTTTTACAGCTTAAAAAGGTTTTTCTATCAATTTCTGTAACAGGGAATCCATCAATTTCTGCAGGAACTACTGCTATCTGCCCAATGCCTCGATATCTTTTTATTACAATCTGTTCCTTTTCCATGTAATAGGCCAGTGTGCCCTCTTCTATGGAAAGAACCTTTTCTTCTACTGCCATATGTTACCTCTACGCTTACAAATCTAATTCTGTGATTTCCTGTAAAAGTTCATCCTGTCTTTCATGAAGCATCAGCTCCTCATTATGACGTGTATAATCCTCGCTGCCATAAGTTGCAATAAAACGGGCACTATACGTGTTGACTGTCAGCTCGGTCATTAGTATCAGAAGCTCATTGCCATCCATAAATGCCACTTCACAAAAGCCAAATACATGGTGCAGCCTTTCCTTTATCTGTGTGTTTTCAGCCTTCATATCGGCCACCTTCTTATCAAAGGCAGCTTTTAACAGCATAAATCCTTCTTTTGCGGTAGTCAGCTGCTTCATTCTGATTTCTCTTGCGCAATCCTCTAAAAAGCTGATAACAAGTCTTTGCTTTTGTTTTTCCTCTTTGGATAAGGTACCTGCCTTTGTCATGGTATCCATCAGTTTTCTACGACTTTCTGCCTGCTTTGTACAAAGCTGTGGTACAAGCTCTACGCTATCCTCATCAGAAGCATTTGCTTTCATGATTTTTAGTGGCTTCATCAGCTCTGTTAAGAAATCTGCTGTTTCCAGATTTTCCTTCATTTCACTGATAAGCTTGTCTAAAATCATACCAATTAAGGCAATTCTTTCATCAAATTTCGCAATTCTTGCACGCTCCTGCACCTGGGCAGAGTAAGTACCTGCAAGGATTTCTTCGATTTTGTAATCCTTTTTATATTTATTGTACAATTCGTAATAGGCAGTAAATTCCTTCACGATTTTTTCGTTATGGATATACTGGGCAACCAGTGTTTCATCTACAGTAATGCCCTCTTCTTCACAAAGAAGCATCATCACAGAAAGATCCTCCCAGCCTCTGGCTGTCACATAGGATTTGCCTCCCACATTTGTTTCCACACGATAAAAGTCATCCTTTTTCATATCCAGATATGTGGTTATCGCATTGTGAATGCCTCTTGCTAACGCATATTCCTTCCAAGTAGCATAATCTGCCTCTACCTCCACAAGCTTCATTCTATCCATCGTAACCACGTCAAACTCTCGCACGGATTTATTGTATTCAGGTGGATTTCCTGCTGTTACAATGACCCAGCCCTCCGGGACCTGATGTCTGCCAAATACCTTATACTGTAAAAACTGTAGCATAGACGGTGCCAGGGTCTCAGATACACAGTTAATTTCATCCAAAAATAATATACCCTCTTCAATGCCTGACTGCTCCATCGTTTCGTAAATAGAAGCAATGATTTCACTCATCGTATATTCAGATATTTCAAAGGACTGTCCCCCATATTCCTTGTGCGTAATAAAAGGAAGTCCAAGCGCTGACTGTCTGGTATGATGTGTCATGGAATAAGAAACCAGGGCAATGCCAAGCTCCTGTGCCACCTGCTCCATAATAGCCGTTTTTCCAATACCCGGTGAGCCTAACAAAAACAGCGGTCTTTGCCTTACCACCGGAATACGGTATTCACCAAATTCATCCTTTTTCAAATACAAAGTTACAGCATTTTTTATATGCTCTTTTGCCTGCTTGATATTCATATTTAACCTCCAATATCATCTCTCGAAAGCACCAGTTTAATTGCCCAGGGCGGTATCTGTGGCTGCTCATAATCATCATCTAAAAATACAAAGGCGGTCTCATAGGGAGGCTTTTGCTCCGGAAAAACGCCATAGCCATCCGTAAAATAAATCAAACCCTTTAGATTTTCAAACTCTTTTTTCTCGATACAGCTATTTACATATTGGAAAACCGGGCGGAAATCTGTAGACCCAAATCCCTCCAGCTGTCCCTCCTTCATAAAGGCTTCAAATTCCTCATCACAAGTGATTTTCGTATCACTTTGCACCTGACTGTCACATTGGATGATGTGAATATTTACCTTTCTGAAAAAGTTTTCACTGCTTTTTAAAATGTCATAGGTTTTTTGTAAAAAGGTCTGTACAATTTTACCTCTACAGGAAGCCGAGGTATCAATTGCTACCACAAATTCCTTAATTTTATTGACATCCTTATATTCCAGGGGCTCCACAAGGGGTAGATTACCATAAAGCTTTAAGCCATACGTATAATACACATAGTCAAACTCATCATCATTGACCATCATATCCTCACCGGCTACACAAAACTTCTTTAAGAAATCCCCATAGTCATAATGCTCTCTGGTAGCTTCCTCCAGATTTTGCACCATGCTTTGCTTTTTATCCATTTTATCCTGAGAAAATGCTTTTAACTCAGCCTTCACGCGCTCACTGATTTTTTGCCATTGTGCCTGCGAAATCTCATAGTTTTCAGGCTTGGTCCACCTGGTGTGCATGTCTCTTTGAAACAAAATACCAAGAGAAGACAAATCCTCAGAATCCATCGGATTATCTCTTAGTACATGATATATCCTTTCAGCAGTCAGTGCACCTGCCTTTTTTTTCCACTGCGCAAGCTCCTGCACTCGTTTATCATCACGACTGACCTTAAAGCCTGTAATTCCCATTTCCAAAACAGCATTTTCAATTGCCATATCCGATGCAATATCCCATAAATCCTTTTCCACCTTTTCATATCGAAAGGCGTGGTTAAAAATACAGTGCAGTAATATATGCAGATAACATCTGGTAATCAGCATCGGTTCTTTTTTATACCTGTGAATGACATACAATGGGTCATAATAAATAACACTACCATCGCAGGAAATACTTTCCATACCAAATCTGGCACGAAAGGTCAGCTCCGATAATGCTACATTCAAAAAACGCAGATGTACTAATATCTGGTCCTTTGCTAATTTCCATATGTGTAGTGCTATTTGTTCTGCTTTATCTAATTTTTCCTTATCTACCTTTTCCATGCTTTTAAAACTCCGTAATGGTCGCCTGCTCTAACAGGGCATTCACATCGGCTCCTTCCATATCAAGTCCCTGCGCACTGACAAAATGCACATGCTCAACACCAAAAAGCTTACTTAAAGCGCTGATATATTCAAAGCCAAAATTACATTCTCCAATCAATCCACCACTTGTTGTCACATAATATAAGTCCTGTGCGGCACAAAGTCCCTGCGGTGTTCCATCTTCTGCATAAGTATAGGTAATGCCTTCTACGCTTGCTGCCTCTAAGAAGATTTTCAGCATAGACGGGAAAGACATATTCCAAAAGGGAGCTGCAATGACAAGCATGTCAGCTTCCTTTACTGCATTTGCGTAGTCAAACATCGTGTCTTCAAAGCATCCGTTTGCCAAAAGCTCCTCTCTTCTTTGAAGCCTTTCATAATTGAGAGGTAATAAATTTTCTGTAGAAAGTCTGATTTCTTCTATGTGAAAAGCCAAATCCTTTTTATTTTCTTCCTGAATACGAGCTAAAAGCTTTTCGCAAAGCTGCAGGGTCCTGGAATCCTTTCCCCTGATACAAGCATTAATCAATAAAAGTGTCGGCATTTGTCTTAAGTCTCCTTTAAATGTGTATCTTTGTCCATTTTCCCTGCATAAATCGAATCGATGCAAACAGGAAACGTGATAGCTGGTCTGCCAGAACACCAAGCCAGATACCTACCATACCAAGGCCAAGTGTAAAGCCTAAAAGATAAGATGCTGCTGTTCTGATAAAGGTTACGCTGATAGTAGATGCCATAGCTGTGTAGGTGGTATCTCCCGCACCACGCAGACATCCCATATAAATGACCTGCGAAACCTGAAATAATACTATTACCATAATAACACGAATAATCTGAATACCATAGGTAATTATTTCTTCTTCTTCAAAAAATAAGTGATACAATGCCTCTCCGCCAAAGAAATAAACCACAGCAATGCACAAAGAAATGCATAATCCAATAAGCTGACAGGTTTTTCCATATACGCGTGCTTTATCCGGGTTGCCTTCACCAAGGCTTCGTCCAATCAAAGCTACTGCTGCCACCTGCATGCCATCCCCAAAGGAAAAGGTTAAGCTCATGATATTCATTCCCACCTGATGCGCTGCCATGGCCGCTGTACCCATGCCTGCTGCCATCATAGCTGTTGACATAAAACCAATTCTCATTAAAATCTGTTCAATGAATACAGAAAATCCCAGCTTTACCATGCTAACAATCGGTCTCATGGAAAACTTAATTTTCTTTTCCAGCATATACGGAATGCTAACAAAGTTATCTCTTCGGAATAAGGATAAAAAGCTCATTATACAAGCAACTACGGTACCCAAAACAGTTGCTAAAGCAGCACCCATCATACCAAGAGCCGGAAATCCGAAATGTCCCTGTATCAATAAATAGTTAAAAATCATATTTACCACATTAGAGGTAACATTGGTCCTCATGGCAATCATGGTATTGCCGGAGCCTCGCTGCGCCGCATTAATCGCCATGGAAAGTACATTAAAAATCATACCGCCCATAATAATCCGATAGTAAAGCACTGCCGGCTCATGCGTATCCTCTGAAGAACCACAAAAACTGATAATCTGATTGGCAAAACCTACACAAATAGTGGATACAACAATCGTTGCTAAAATAACAAAAACGAATACTGCCATCAAAAGCTGATTCGCTGCATCCTTTCTCTGTTCCCCTCTTCTTCTTGCAACAAGTGCAGAAACAGAAACGTTCACTGCAAAGAACAGAGCAAGTCCCATGAATTTAGGCTGTGTAGTCAGACCCACAGCAGCTACGGCAGAAGCACCCATGGAGCTTACCATGAGGGAATCTACCATTCCTGCAAGTGCGACAAAAAAGGATTCGCAAACAGCTGGCCATGCCATTTCGATTGCTTCCTTCACAATACTGATGCTCATTTTTTCTTTACTTTTCATATTAATCCCCTACCACAAAAGCTCGTTCGGAACCACTTCTGCCATTTTCCGGTAAGCTAAATCCGACGGATGTAAATGGTCTCCGCTGTCATAGCCTTCAGCAAAGGCTTCCGGCTTGTCCAAAGCTCTTACAGCCTTGTCAAAATCAATACAGCCATCTATCTTATCTGTCGTTCTTATCCACTCATTGACCTCATTTCTTAAGTCATTTCTAAAAGGCTCGTAGGTACGCCAACCATAAACAGGAAGCAAAGTACCCATGTACACCTTCAAACCATAATCTCTTGCAATCTCAATATAGCTTGTTAAGCCCTCAATCATTTCCTTTGCTGTTGGTAAATCACTCCAGGGTCTGAAAGGATTCACCTCCACGCCCACCGGATGGATAATATCGTTGATACCATGCTGGATAATTACCGTATCAGCACCGGAAACCCTTGCCTCTCTTGGAAAACGGATTGCACCCTTTAAACCGTAAGAGTCATAGGTAATATTATCATATTGTCTTAAAATTCTTGTACCGCTTGCAGCTCTTCTTACAATAGCAGTATGTCCCTTTTTTTCTGCTTCTACACGCAGTGCAAGATAATCAGGCCACGCCTGGGAAGTAATAGAGTCTCCATAACAAATGATGCTTCTGTTTTCTTTTTCTGTCAGCACCTCAATATTACTTAGAAAATAGAACCAGTTGGTATTTCTGGTAAGTTCCAAAGGAAGTACCTGCTTTGCTGCAAAATTGCCAACAGAATAAAACCCCTTGGATAAAGGACCTGTAATCAATACTGCTGAACGCATCTGTGTAAAGTCTGCAAGATAAATACTGACACTAATGTCAGTTCCTTTTTTTACTGCAAACGGGATTTCATCACTGACAACCGCTTCTTTTTGGGGAATCGTCACACTTTGTTTTCCTCCAAAAGTCACAGGTACAACAGTCTCTTCCACAATTTCTTTACTGCCTTGTGCCTTGGCTGTTGCTACATACACCTCAGAAATCGTCACATTTTCTGTTCCACAAAAATTATCTAACGTAATTTTTAATTTATCTCCATCAAAAGCTGGATGAATCGGATAACGCAAAGTCAGATTTTTCGCATAATTCTCCGGCTTGCGGTCTGCAATGGATATGGCATTGCCCCACATAGATACAAATTTTTTCTCTTTCATCATAAAATACTCCTTAGAGGGTTTTCCTCTAAGGAGATTATAACACAATTCTTACTTATTTTTTACTAAACTCTGTTTTCTTTTTACAAAGAGAACACCACCGGTCGCAAGCATGCCCAAAAATATTGTTCCTGCTATTGCTTTTGGTGAATGGATATATTGAATCCAGATATTGGTCGTCACAAAAAAGCCCTTTGCAACCTCCTCATTTTCCGGTAATACTACCAGCTCATTACCTGCCATATCTGTTGCCTGATAGGTCAACGACAGCTTTTCATCACTGCTTGGTAAGTCAATGGTCACTACCTCTCCCTGTGATGTCAGCGTCAAATAATCCCAGCTTTGTAAAATATTACCTTCTGCATTTCGCAGATAGAATACAGCATCCTTTAATTCAAAATTGTCCTGTACAAGTACGTTGACCTGCTTACTTTCCGTCCGATAAACCTGATTGTTTTCTACCCCTTCCAACACTACCTGCGGTATCGTATTATCAATGACAAACTGCGTTTTGGCATCCTTATCTGCTAACGTATTATTGACCTCATTGCCTGCTCTGTCTTTAGAATAAAAGGTCAGATTGTAAAAACCCTCTGCTTCAAAATTTTCTTTGTAAATACGATAAATATTTGTATAGCCAAGCTGCTCATTTCCTGTCTTCTCTACCTCGTAACGCATTTCTTCTCCACTATGATGTGGTCTTTTTCCCTCTTTTGCAGTAAGCATTCTGCCGTTTTTTGATAAATAAAGCTCATACTCCTCAATACGGTCTACGTTCATTTCTATGATTTCCACATCTGTCATATCCAAAAAGCGATGGTATTTTTGCTCCACCAATCTGGAAATTGCAGAAATATCATAAGTCGAGCCAAATCTATTTAAAGAATAACGATAGGTCAGACTTTCCAAATTGCCGGCCTTATCCTCTGCCTCTACTGTCAAATAATAAATAGCATCTTCCATTCCTGACAAGTTTGTCAGTTTATAGTGATACGTCGTTTGTTCCTGTATCAGCTGTTGTTCTACAGGCACATCCTTTCCTAACCCTGTCTTTACAAAAATATGCACTCCCTCAGGATATAGATTCGTATCCTGTACCACTACCTGCGGTTCGATACTTCCCTTGTTTGCAGAACCATCTGCCACACCAAGAACAGTAAGCTGTGGTGCTGTCATATCAATGGTAAAGCTTTCCGGTGTCATAGGCTCTATTTCATTTCCTGCCAGGTCTATACCTGTGATTTCATACTGATATTCCTCATCCTGTGTAAAGGAAATCGTTGCTGTATGTACATCGCCCTGATGTCTCCAGCCAGATAAAGAAACTGACTGTTCACACAAAAGTTTTATCTCCTCCTCCGCAAAATTATGCTCTACAATCTGTATCGTTGCCTGCCTTGGTCTTTTATAATATCCTGTAAGTCTTTCCTCCTGATTATCATAGCTAATCTGTAAAACAGGCTTTGTTATATCTACGGTAAAAAGCTCTGTTTCTACCCTTTCTGCCTCATTATCCGCTAAGTCCTTGCCTTCTGCCCAAAGTACATAATCTCCATCCTCAGTAAAAGTTATGGCTGT
>CAMBAN010000022.1 GCA_945864145.1 uncultured Lachnospiraceae bacterium
GTCTTTCCAAAACGACGCGGGCGGGTAATCAGTGTCACATCATCTTTATTCTCCCACCATTCTTTTATAAAGTTTGTTTTATCTACATAAAAAACGTTTCTTTTTCTGATTGTTTCAAAACTCTGTAGTCCGATTGCCACCGTTCTTGCCATTATAGCCTTCTTCCTCCTTTACAAGCACATTCTATTTTGCCTTCTCAATCACACACTGATGCAGTATTATTTTCAATGCAATCTGCAATTTCATTCATAGGTCCTGTTTCTGTCCAATAATTTAAACACACACCTCGTATCAACGCTTTCGAAACAAAACGTGGGTTGAACAGACTTCTTCCATCTCTTAAACAATAGCCATCATACCATTTTTTCAGTTCTTCATAAGGTTGGTCTGTATTTAAGTAATTCATGAATTCTAACCCCATTTCTCCACCATATAGTATCAGTATACCTCTTTCACCCTGCTAAAACAATAAACTCTGCTGCCCGATTACTTCTATTCTTGACGAAATCACAGTCTCTTCCTCGCTGCCTCTGGTATGCTCCCCTTTCAGATATTGCATACCGCCTCTAAACCCTGCGTTTACCAGATTCAATACAAATATGTTATCAAATCTTCCATAGATGGAATCTCCACCAAGACCTGACAGACAGATTAACTGGGTATTGGTTTTCTTTGCCATATCCATCAATGGCTTTAGCAGATGCGCTGCATTGGTCTGGGCAAAAGGATTATCCATAAGAAGTACTTTTCCTTCATTACGCTCTGCAAATATGTCACTTTCGTCCTTTCGCATATAGTAAAGCAGGCTTGAAAGTATGACAAAGGCTGACAAAAAGCCTTCACCACCGGAATTTCTTGCTACTTCACTCCAGGTAATCTGATATTCTCTTTGCTCTTCTATTTTATAAAGCTTAATCTGTACATTTCCGATTCCTACAATGCTGTCGTAAAGATTTCTGATGGTAAGCATTGCTCCGATGAATTCCTGTGGATTTTCATTCTTTTCCAAAATAGCAACTCCCTTTCGGGTAATCTCATCCATAAAATCAGACAGTCGAAGCTGATACTGTCCTACATTGTCCTCCCATTTTGGCAAATCAATACGTAGCATCTTAATACTTTTATCCCTGACTGTAATCGTAGAATTGCTGTCAATATTACTTAAATTCTGGTGTACTTCGGCAACATAATCCGCAAGTAATTCAATGACTTTTTCCTTTTCCTGCTCAATCAGTACAATATCGACCTCCAGTTTTTCCAATAAAGTCTGATAGGAAAGAAGGGTCGTTTCCAGCTGTGAACGCACAAGCTGTGCCTCCTGGGTCAATGCCAGCATCGCTTCCAATGGTCTTCTGAAATAGTCCTCCTGATAATCTGTTTTTCTTGCCATTCGATTCAGGATATCTGTCAGTTTATTTTTTTTGCGCTCTTTCTCATCTTTTAATAACCTGTAATCCCGGAGCATGGTTCCCTTATACTCTCTAAGTTCCCTGGTATTCATTTTAGAAACGACCGGCTGATATGCCTCTTCATCTGTGATGAGAAAATCTGCATAGTCCATCAGGGAGCTTACGTTTTCTCCAATACTTTTCAATTGGTCCTCAATTTTTTCAAGCTGACCGGTGAGCAGGTCTTTTTGATACTGCAATTGATTCAATACCGCATCATAGTCCCTTGTCTGAATCTCTTCCTTAGGAAGCAGCTCCTCTTTGTCACACTGCTTTTGCATTGTTTTTATCTGTTCCGTAATACTGTGCTGTAACACTGCAATTTTCTTATCTACATCATTCCACAATTTTTCTTTTTGGAGAATTTCTCTCTCTTTTTTCTGTTTTACCTGCTCTTGATGGGTTACTTCTTCCTCAAGATATTCCACTGATTCCCAATCTGCTTTTACCAGATGGTATTTCGATGCAAAAGTCTGTAACTCTTTTTGAAGCTTTTGATGTTTTGCCAAAAGCTTACTTTTTCGTTCCATCAGCTCCTGTAATTGTATGGAAAGGCTTGTAGTGATTGCCTCGTACCTTATGATTATTTGTTGAATCTGCTCTTTTGTTTCCTCTGAAATCGGCTTTTTTTCATAATCCGCATATTTACTGGCTGTATTCATCAGTTCATCCAGTTTTCTATGTAAATCTGCCTTTTCCAGTTCCAGAGTCCTCAGCTGTTCTGACAAACTGCCAAGGTATTTTTCTATCTGCTCTATTTTTTCCTCTACCTGCTCCAGTCTTTTTCTACAAGTCTCTATTTCAGCCTTTGTTTCCAGATACCTCAGATACTCTGACACCAGTTCTTCATAATCATTCCCCCGTTCTGTCAGCCAGGTAATTTGTCTGTTTTCCTCTAAAATCGCTTTTTCACCCTGTTGTATCCTTGTCTGTATATTGGCAAATTCTTCCTTTTTTAATATAAATTCCTTTTCGAGATTTTGTATCTGTTCCAGTAAGTTCTCTTTCTCAGACAATACATCCTGATAGTTTTCTTTGGTCACAGTCTGTAACTGTATTTTTTCCCGCTTTGACACATAATCCCGATATTCCTCATTTCTCAGCCTAATCTGTTCTCTGATTTTCTGAAGGGATTTTTCCTTTTGTAAAATCAATCTATGAAGCTCTTCTTCGTCAAGAAGCTGTTCATTAAACAGGATAAAAAAGTGAATGCCATTCCATGAAATGACGTTTCCTTTCTCCTGTACGACAGCCTGTTCCAATTGCTCTCTTGCAATCATGGGAACAGGAAAAGATGTGTAGATTTCCATCCTGCTTTCCTTGAGTTTTTGTAACTCCTTTTGAGATAAAATAAGGGAATATGGTAAAAATGGATTATTTTTCACTAACGTTTCATTTTCTTTATGACTGTATCCATTCTTATTCAGCCAATCCATACCATAGATATAATGAATTTCCAAGTCACGAAAGACCTGTTCCATTTCCGGATCCAATTCCAAAATCTTTCCGGTAGTCAGTTTTTTCCATTCTCTTTGGAGCGTATCTTCTTCTTTTTCCAGATTTCTTCTACTTGTCTCTATTTCCTTAATCTTCTTGTCCGCTGTCTCCTCAATCAACGATGTGTTCCACACTTCCATGGGATTGATGGAAAAATATTTCATGATATTTCTGCGTTCCGAAAGCTGTGTCTCATAATCTTCCAGAATGCTTTCGAGATGTCTTACCTCACTCTTTTTCTCCATTTGAAGCTGCTTGTGATCCTCAAGTGCACGTTGACAGACTATGCTTTTTTCTTTGTCCTCCTCGAGCTGTTTCCTGTGGTCGATATTCTGCTTTTTTAAAGCCTCCAGTTCCTTTTGATAGGAGTCTCTCTTTATCTCTGTCAGCCCTGGATCGTATTCACCTACAATATTCCTTGATAACTGTTCCTGATATCTCTTATTAAACCGGCTTTCCACCCTGTCATAATAGCGTGTTGTTTCCTTTTGTCGGCTAATGCTGTCCCTTAATTCCAGACGTTCCTGGAAGAGCGCATTTTTTCTGTCATTGTACTGCTCCTGTTTTTGATGATTCTTTTCCAGCAAAACCTCCTTTTCTTTTAAAAGGTTCTGTTGTGCCAGTGTACACTCCTCATAATAATCCTTTAACACGCCACCCAGTTGTTTTCGTTCCGGCTCTAAATCTCTATTCCGGTCATTTGCAAGTGCAAGTTTTTCCTGCAATAGAGTTATCTCATTCATGTACTCCTGAATCTCTTCCTGCTTTTTTGCACAGTTATAGATATGGATTGCTTTTTCAGCCTCTTTTTCTTCCCGCTCCAGCTCATCCTTTTCCATTCCTATCATGTCCCGATTGCGGATTTGAAACGTCTCTTCCTCCATCAGTTCATATATCTGTCTGGACATTTTCTCATAAATGATATGAGCAATCTGCTTATCCATATCCTCCTGCTTTTGGTGGATTTCCTCTTTTTGCAAAAGGCAGGCTTCCTCAGCCTCCTGCAATTCCTTTCTCAGGCAGGCAATCAGATTTTCCTGACCTTTTAACTGATTGGTAACCACACTGTACTCGTCCGCATAAAATCCTATTTCCTGCGCCTCTTCCAAAAACTGCTGAATGACTTTTTTCATCTCTATCTTGGACTTATTGTTTTTGTATTGCACAACATATTTTTCCACAATATTTTGAAATTCCTTCATGCGGCTTTTATCCTTGTCCATTTTACTTTCAATGGTCGGTAAAAACCACTTTTCCACCAGCTCTTTTTCATTCTTACAATCTGAAAAAAGCTCCGATAGTCCGGATTCTCTCTCATTTACTTTTTTAATAATACTTTCCCATTCTTTATAGTTAATCTGGTATTCTGAAAGCTTATCAAAATATTGCTTCTGCTGGGCAGACTGGTTCATATCATAGTAGAAAAATTTTTTGGAATGGTCTCTTTTATAGGTATCAAAGAGCTGTTTACTGGCCTGAAATCCTTTTAACATCATTTCACGCTGGTTCTTTTCTACCACCGGAATATGATAAATATCATGTTCACATCTCTCTTTATATTCGCTTATAAAGTTAACCATTTCGAGCTGTTCGTTGTTGTCCGCTTCCATATTTTGGCTTCTGCGCACCATCATGCCTGTCAGACAATAACCTGCGCCACCATCCAAAGACCATTCCACCATGATAAAGGTGGGTTTGGCTGTGGTAAAATAACTTTCAAAAGGTCTGTCCTTGGTATTTCTATACTTTTTATGCACAAAAGGGGCTGTCATCATCTGCACTAAAACAGATTTTCCTCCTCCGTTTCTAAGGGATAACAGGGTACTTTTCCCCTGCATCTGAAAGGTTTCATCACTGATTCGTATTGCATTGTTATTGTAATTGAGATTAATAAATCTGACCGCATTAATCTTGCTCATTTTTTAGTACCTTTCTGATTCTGTAATAATGGTTCTGATTTAACAGGTTCCAATCCATCAAATTATCCAGCTTCTTTGTTGTTGTAATCATTTCATCTGCTTCTACATACACAATTAATCCCTGTCTTTCCAAAAAAGTTAAAATAGTATATAGAAATCCCTCTTTTGTCGTCCTTTTTCGAGAACCCTTTTCATCAGAGCGAAGTGCCTCATAGGCTTCATACATGTTCCGGTAGGCAATTCCTTTCTGTTCTTCCTCTTCTTCTGTGGTATTTTCCACACCCTGTTTTAAATATTCCGATATATGATTTTGCAATTCACCTACTCGGAGAAAATCTCGTGATTTGCTGGTTGCGCCCTGTCCATCAAAAAATTCTACCAAAATGGTTAAAATCACAAACTGTGATAAGTAAAAATCTTTATCTGTTCCTCCTGATTTGCATAAAGTTTCCTTCAATTTTGCCTTAGAAAACCCTAAAAATACATTTTCTTCTTTGGGAATCAAATAAATGACATCTCCATATCTTTCTATATTACTCTGCGCAACATCTCCCTGTGTTTTTACAAGATTCTGTATGTTTTCGCTTTCCAGATATGCCTTGTATAAAGTCGGTTCTGCATCCTCCGGCATTTCATAATGCTCCAGTAAATAATAAAAAATCTGTTGACTCACTCTGATATCTTCTATTTCATACGCCATAAGTTACCTCTATCTGTACGTTTGAACATCTGATAGCCCGTTCCGTGCCCTGATGGTCCTTTACATGTTCAAATGTGACTGTTTCACCATTTTGTGTTCTATATGTTGTAATTGTCTTAACTTTTTCACCGGAAGGGATTTTTTCCAATATGGTTAACAACATTTCATACAATTGAAATCCCTCACTTTGTTCAAGGATATATTGACTTCTTTCCTTTTT
Source organism: uncultured Lachnospiraceae bacterium (assembly GCA_945864145.1). Classification (GTDB taxonomy): domain Bacteria; phylum Bacillota; class Clostridia; order Lachnospirales; family Lachnospiraceae; genus COE1. Next base: position 5,785 of record CAMBAN010000022.1, read on the forward strand.
CAGTGCAGGAATATCAATTTCTTTACTTTTGATGAGTTCTACCATAATTTCCTTAAATGTATCTACATCCGGGATACAGATTTGCTGCTCTTTCATATCACAGCCTGCCAGATGCTCCTTCAATTCCTGCAGGGAAATTTTCCCTTTCTCCAAGACAATATTCATTAAATAAGTAAGGCTGTTCTCATATTTTTTCTGTCTCTCCCGTTTCTGTTTTTCCAGCTCTTCCTTCCAGTTTTCTTCATCCCAGTTGAAAATTTCACTGTCTTCGTCTACTTTCTTTTTTCGAATAGGACGCTGTAATTCCAATGCTTTATTCAGGTTGTAAATTTTATCTATTTCCTGATGAAAAAGCGGTCTGAGAAAAACATCCAGATTTTCCAGTCCCTCCGGTTGCTCCAGCACATGGTCAAACAGTTCTGTTCGAAAAGAAAACCGCTGGATTAATGACATCTGTGTCAGCAATTGCAATTCTTTGTCATACAGGCTTTTCAAGTCAAAATGTCCGTTTAATATTCTCTGATGCTCATCAATCGTTCGATTCAGATATTGTTCAATGATTCGTAAGCTGCTTAAACTGTTTTCTTCTTCGCGTGTAAGATGCTTTACATTAATATTCTGTTCTTCCAGCTCTTTTTTTCTGGCCCTTACCAGTTCGCGATAATTTTGAAATTTCTCTTTGGTATCACTGATGGTATCCATATCTTCTCTCAAAATCGTTTCATACTCTTTTACGGAATAATTCAATGCATTTCGTCTGATTTTCTGCATGGTTTCCTGGATTTTTTGCCACTGCATTCGTAAGAGATTAAAAATGTTTTTAATCTCTCCAACCGCTTTGTCATAGCTTTGACGTTCCAGATGCATCTTAAAAATCATCTCATGAATCGTCAGTTTCATATTGTTTTCAATTTCCAGGGTCGAGAGTAAAAAATTATAGCCATCATCTGTAAGATAATAGGAAGTTCTGCGAATATCCAGATCAATATACACAATTCGATTGGCAATAAAGCTGATATGCTGCGTCTTATATCCTTGCTCTTCAAAATCATAGCTTTCAAAATACATGGTTTTTCCTTCATTGGATAACACCACGTTTACAATAAAATCTCCCAGCTGTTTACAATCTTCATAAGACATATTTTTCTTAAAATAGTTCATATTGATATCATCAATATAGGCGCCAATATCATCCAGCGTGCAGTTTTCTTCCTTTAATGACTGCTCCATCACATAGAGCATGACAGCAATAATCACATTCATCTGTTCATCTACCGTCAGAAGTCCATACTGCTTCCATATCTGTTTTTGTACACTGTTTTGAATCAACCAGGTATACATTCCAATATGCTTCATTCGTCTGGTAAATTGTTTTAAGAAATCATATTGCATTTTCTTCCTCATTTCTTTTCATAAGTTCCATAATATTGATGATTTCCTGCGGAATATACTTTCCTGCCTGTAAGATTTGTTTCATCTGCATGCTGATTTCTTCATCAAAGAAGGTAAAAAATTCACCCGATATATTCTGATTCTGTCCCTTTTTCATAGCGGGTAACATTTTAACATCTGCCTGATTCACCATGTTCCGGTATGCCTGTGCAAAAGGAAGGATATGATATTGGTCACCAAATTCATGGGCAAAGGATTCATAAATAAGAATTCCTTCATAGTCCATATCACCAAAATAGTATATCCTGTTGCTTTTATCCAGCATATATGGCTCTGCGCTGATTTCAAAATCTCGAAATCTTCTTAAAATTCCTTTTCCTGCTCCATAAATCAAAGTTCCAAAAGGAATACCAAAAATCGTATTTTGGCACTGCATCATATACTTTCTAAATGTGTAAAAGGTATCTTTATTTTCAATGATCAACAAATTCTGAGGAACAGTTCGTTCAAATACATAATAAGAAATAGGTTCACTTGTTTCATAAAATCGCAATTCTCGTGGCTCTATACCACAGCGTTTCAGAATCTTTTTTCCCTGCTCTTCTTTCAAAAATTTTTCCCGGTGCCATATGGAAAAACTACGCTCATTAACAGATATTTCTGTCTGTAAATGTGTTCTGTTCTGCTTTAGATACTGATTCAATTTCAGTACCCATTCCCTATCCTCTATATACTGTTCCAAATGCTGCAGATAATAATCTGTCTGAATAGAAGGAACCATCTCATACTGTAATTCGTTTTCATATATAGAATAATCCTTTGCACTCTCCAGTACCCAGTAGCTACAAAACAGAGCAGGCTTTTTTCCATTGGTACCTGATGCCTTAACCGGCTTTATTTTTTTCTGGCTGATTAACTCCAGAATTTTCTCATACAAGTGGGAATATTCCTGTATCCTATATTCCTTTGAAATCTCCTCAAGGGATACTTTTTTCATCATTATCTTCCTATCATTACAATTTTAGCATCATTTCTTCTCCGGCAGCTGTACCAGAATAATGGCTGAAAATACGATAGCACATCCGAAAAGCTCTCGGGTAGAAAGCTTCTGTCCAAGAATTACCCAGCCTGCAAGTAGAGAAATGACTGACTCCAGGCTTAAAATCAAAGAAGCAACTGTCGGGTTCATGCCCTTTTGGCCAACAATCTGCAAAGTATAAGCCACACCACAGGACAAAGCACCTGCATATAAAATAGGTATCCAGGCTTCTAAAATCTGGCTCATTTGCGGTTTTTCAAAGAAAAGCATGCAAAGAGCAGACAATGCTGCACAGGTAAAAAACTGAATACAGGACATTTTTACCCCATCAACTTTAGGTGAAAAATGATCAATGACCAAAATATGAAAGCTAAAGGCAATCGCACATATGAGCAGTAAAAAATCACCAGGCTGTAAAGAAAATCTTCCCTCTGTCATACAAAGAAGATAAAAACCGCATACTGCAAGTAAAACGGCTGTCCAAATGCGCAAGCCTACTTTTTTATGGAAGAAAAGTCCCAAAAGTGGAACAAGTACAATATACATAGCTGTAATAAATCCTGCTTTTCCTACGGTTGTATATTTGATACCAAACTGTTGAAAGCTGCTTGCAATAAATAAAATCACTCCACAGCTTACACCACCTATGAGTAAGGTTTTGTCGGACGCCTTCTGTGTCTCTTTTCCATCCTGCTTCTTTAAGAAAGCAATGCAGGGCAATAAAACAACTGCTCCAATCAGGTTTCTGACAGCATTGAAGGTAAAAGGTCCTACATAATCCATCCCGACACTTTGTGCCACAAACGCTACACCCCAGATTGTCGCAGTCAACAATAACAGTAATGACTGTCTTAATACAAATTTGTTCATTTCTTTTTCCTCTGATACCACAAATCAGAGCTATATTTCTATAGCTCTGACTGTTGTTCCTTATCCTTTTTTATAAAACACTCTTTAGGAACTGCTTTGCTTCTGCTGTTTTTGGATTTGAGAAAATCTCCTGCGGAGTTCCTGTCTCCAAAATTTTGCCGTTTGCCATAAAGACAACCTTATCTGCTACTTCTCTTGCAAAGCCCATTTCATGCGTGACACAAATCATGGTCATACCTTGATTTGCCAGTTCCTTCATAACATATAATACTTCACCTACAAGCTCCGGGTCAAGTGCCGAAGTTGGTTCATCAAACAGCATGATTTTCGGTTCCATGGCCAGTGCTCTTGCAATGGCCACACGCTGTTGCTGACCACCGGAAAGTCTTGCCGGATATTCGTTTAGCTTATCAGCAAGTCCTACCTTTGCTATCAGCTCCCTGGCTGTTTCTTCTGCCCTTTCCCTACTGACTTTTTTTACATGCATCGGTGCAAGCATCACATTTTCCAAAACAGTTTTATAGTTGGATGCTTCATCACCTAAGTAATAAGAAGCAACTACGCTGTCTACAAATACAGAATCTACACGACCTGTTTTTAACTCATCAAAGCAGTTGATAACCTTGTCATACTGATATAATTCAACACCAAGCTCTGCACTGCGTTCTTTCATGTAATCATCTGCTGTTGTTTCCGCCTGAACTGCTGTGGAATGTCCATTTAATGCTTCCATTGAATCAATTTCAGAATCGTTTGGAACGATTAATACGGTATGGTTAGATACATATGGTTCTGAAATATTGAATTTTTCTTTTCTTTCGTCTGTAATACTTACACAAGAAAAAATAACGTCATATTTTCCTGTGTCAACGCCGGCAAAAATGCCATCCCATGCTGTATCCACGATTTCTAACTCTAAGCCCATGTAATCGGCAACTGCATTTGCCACTTCTACATCGAAGCCAATTGGAGTTGCTCCATCCTCATCAAAATACTCCATTGGAGGATAACCAATTTCCATACCTACCATTAAAACACCATCTTTAATCGTAGGTACAGTACCTTCTGCTGCCTCTTTTGTTGCTGTTTCTGTGCTTCCACAGGCTGCCATAGATGCTGTCATCATAGCACAAAGTCCTAATGCCAATACTTTCTTTTTTATAATCTCATACTCCTTCACATTTCCCTCATCATACAAAAAAGACGAGGTGACCTCATTGACCACCTCGTCTTTACATGTAAATTTATCACTATTTGTATATTTATGCAAGCATTTTATAATCAATCTACTTTTTCGTGATAATGCCCTCTGAGTCAATATTTATGCCGTTTGATAAACTTCGCATATATTGAAGGACACGCCCTTTTTCATCTCCCGAAAGCAGATTAGTTCTGCAATCAGACTGCAAACAGGGCAAAAAAGCAAGTTCTTTGATTTCCTTATCCTTTAATGTCACTTTTATCATGCCTGTATCTCTGGTTTTCGAATTGAACCAGAAATTTCCCAAGCTGTAGACAACAGGAACACCATCTACATAGTCGATTTTCTGCAGTACATGAGGATGTGCACCTATAATCAAATCCACACCTGCCTCTGTATACATACTGACCTGTTCCTCCTGCATCCAGTCGATAGTCTCCTGGGTTTCCGTGCCCCAATGGATGAATAATATCGTAAAATCGGCATTTTCTTCTGCTATCCGAATACTTTGAAGCAGATTTTCTGGATTTACGCAACGTAAAGTTCCTGCGGCAGTTTCTGTTGCTCCCTTCGTCTCTGCGTTATCATATTTCTCCAACTGTGTACCTGCCACAAAGGCAAGCTTCATACCATTGGCAATCAAATAATACGGTTCCATGGCTTCTGCAAGGTTTTCTCCCGCACCCGCATAAGGAATATCGGCATTTTTAAGGGTATCAAGAGTATCCAGCAAGGACACCTCTCCATAATCATAGCTATGATTATTGGCTAAAGAGACAATGTCTGCTCCCATTTCCTTCAAAAAAGAAACATTTGCTGTTTTGGAGCGGAAGGTATAGAGTTTTCCCGGTGTTGGAGTACCTCGGTCTGTAAAAGTGAACTCATTATTCAGCATAAAAATATCCGCCTGCTGCATTTCATAGAGCAATCCATTTCCAAAGGTATCTTCCATGTTACTGCCTCTGCTGACAAAATTGGACATCATGGCATAGTTGTCATCTAAGAGCACATCTCCGGCAAAAAGAAGAGTTACTTCATCCTCATCTACGCAAGGCACCATTTTTACCCGTTGCCCTTTTTCTAAAGCTTCCTGGTAAATACTTTGATTTTTATCCAATTCCTCTTCCAATGCAGTTTGCGCAAATTTATCTCTTTCATTGGTTGGCAGACTGAAAAATTCATAGACACTGACCCTGTTTTTTTCTTTTACCATGTAGGTAATCCCTAACCCTATCATACCAATGCACAATACTGCCACCAAAGTGGATGTAAACACAAAAATATTCTTTTTGCTATTATGATACTTCTGCCTTTTGTGCCCCATTGCGGTCCTCCCATTGTCTCTTTCATCCCGTCTATATCAAAAAACCCCCAGCAAAAAAGCTGAGGGTTCTATTTACATTAGATTAGAACTTTGCAACACTAACCTTTACTCCAGGTCCCATTGTTGATGTTAATGTAATGCTTCTTAAGTACTGTCCCTTTAATGATGAAGGTTTAGCCTTAACGATTGCATCCATTAATGCGCCAACGTTCTGATTTAACTGCTCTTCTGTGAAAGAAGCCTTTCCAACTGGGCAGTGGATGATATTTGTCTTGTCAAGTCTGTACTCAATCTTACCAGCCTTGATATCGTTGATAGCCTTTGTAACGTCCATAGTTACTGTACCAGCCTTTGGGTTTGGCATTAAGCCCTTAGGTCCTAAAACCTTACCAAGACGTCCAACAACACCCATCATATCAGGTGTAGCTACTACAACGTCGAAGTCTAACCAACCATCGTTCTGAATCTTAGGAATAAGCTCTTCGCCTCCTACGTAATCAGCACCAGCTGCCTCTGCCTCTGCTACCTTATCACCCTTAGCGAATACTAAAACTCTAACAGTCTTACCTGTACCATTTGGAAGAACTACTGCACCACGAATCTGCTGTTCAGCATGACGTCCGTCACAGCCTGTTCTGATATGGATTTCTACAGTTTCATCAAATTTAGAAGTTGCTGTCTTCTTTACTAAAGATACAGCTTCTTCCATTTCATAAAAGTTTGCGCGATCAATTAATTTAGCGGCTTCATTATATTTCTTTCCGTGTTTCATCTTCATTTACCTCCGCTTACTCTTCTACTGTGATGCCCATACTTCTAGCTGTACCTGCGATCATGCTCATAGCTGCCTCAAGGCTAGCTGCATTTAAGTCAGGCATTTTTAATTCAGCGATTTCCTGAATCTTAGCTTTAGAAATAGTAGCAACCTTTGTCTTGTTAGGTGCACCAGAACCACTCTTAATGTTGCAAGCCTTCTTTAAAAGAACTGCAGCTGGTGGTGTCTTTGTGATGAAGCTGAAACTTCTGTCAGCATAAACAGTGATTACTACAGGAATAATCATACCTTCCTGGTCAGCTGTTTTTGCGTTAAACTGCTTTGTAAATTCAACGATGTTTACACCATGCTGTCCAAGTGCTGGACCAACTGGTGGAGCCGGTGTTGCTTTAGCGGCAGGAATCTGTAATTTAATATATCCTTCTACTTTCTTTGCCATGATAGGCACCTCCTAATTCATTCTCAGTACACTTGCGTGTCTGTTTTGTGGTAGTTTGGGTGGATGACCCTCCCACACGGACATTCAAGTCCGGCTAATATTTTATTACAACTACACTTTCATGTCAATCCCTAATCGAGATTTTATAATTTCTTGATGTCCGAGAAACTGATTTCTACCGGTGTTTCTCTACCGAACATCTCTACATTGATGGTTACAGTCTGTTTGGTCACATCAATACTCTGAATCATACCGACTGTATCCTTCCATACTCCGGCAACAACTGAAATAGCATCGCCTACTGCAAAGTCAACGCTTACCTCGTTGCCAAAGTCAAGAGCCTTTAATTCCTCATCTGTTAAAGGAACTGGTTTGCTTCCCGGTCCAACAAAACCTGTTACACCTCTGGTATTACGTACTACATACCATGCATCGTTATTGTCTGCATCCATATGAAGCAGTACATATCCCGGAAACATTTTTTTCTGACTGCTTTTTTCAAGACCATCTTTCATTTCTGTAACATCTGTTAAAGGAACTCTAACTTCCAGAATCTCGTTTTCAAGATGTCTGTTTTCGATTGCCTTTTCAATGTTGGCTTTGACCTTATTCTCGTATCCTGAATAAGTATGAACAACATACCAGCCCATGCCTTTACCACTCTTGTTGTCACTTAAGGCAACATTGCTATGTGGCTCCTCATCAGCTTCAATAGCAATAACCGGTTCTTCTACTTTTTCAGTTTCTACAACATCCTCTACAACCTCTTCTACAGGCTTTTGTGGCATTTTGGGTGAAATCGGTGCCCACTCCTGCATCATTGGTGTGATATGCTTTTTGGCTACTGCCCTACGTTCGTTTTTTTCTTCCATACTATTCATCCTCACTCTTACAATGAAGTTAAGAAGTTAATTCCATACTGGATAAGGGTATCCAGAAAAGTAATGATAAGTCCCAATACAACTGAAACACAAAGAACAGCTACCGACTGCTTCAAAAGATCCTCTTTGTTTGGCCATACGATTTTACTAAACTCTGTTTTCACGCTTTTCCAAAAGTTACGCTTTTGGCCTTCTGTTTTTGCTGAATCTCCCATAGTATGCCTCCTGTGGTTCTTTGATTATTTTGTTTCTTTGTGTAAAGTATGAGTCTTGCAGAATCTACAATACTTTTTGATTTCCATTCTGTCCGGATGAGTCTTCTTTTCCTTTGTGGTATTGTAGTTACGCTGTTTGCACTCTGTACAAGCTAATGTAATCTTTGTACGCATAATTCCACCTCCGCTAGCGTTTCTAATCTTAATTGTTCTAATCTTACAAAACATGTCCAGATCCTTTTCAAAAATAAGCATAAAAAAAAGACCTAATTCACATCTTGCCTATCAAATATACCATATAGGTCCGGTCCAGTCAACTAATTTTTGAAAAGAGCCGCGGACCAGCCGCAGCCCTTTGTATCTTTATACTTCTTCTTTTGCCATATCTAATGCGGCACGGATTACCTTATCCATATCGTAGTACTTATACTGGCCAAGTCTGCCGCCGAAAAGTACCTTGTTTTCTTTCTTTGCAAGCTCTGCATACACCTGATATAAGGAGCCGTTTGTTTCATCATTAATCGGATAATACGGTTCATCACCCTTTTCCCAGTTCTTGGGATACTCTCTTGTGATAACGGTATCCTCCTGCTTTCCAAACTCGAAATGCTTGTGCTCGATAATTCTGGTATAAGGTATTTCTGCCTCTGTATAGTTTACGACTGCATTTCCCTGATAGTTATCCTCACCCTCTAGAAGCTCTGTCTCAAAACGGAGGGAACGATAGCCAAGCTCTCCTGATTTATAATCATAAAATTCATCAATCATACCGGTATAAAGCACTTTATCAAAGGTATTTCCGTCCTTTGCCACAAATTTTCCTGCTGCCTCGTCATAGGTACAATACTCCTGATAAGAGGTATTTAATAATACTGGAGTGCCATCCAGAAGTTTTTCTGCGATTTGTGTGTAGCCGCCCTTTGGAATACCCTGATAAGGGTCATTGAAGTAATTGTTATCAAAGGTAAAACGTACCGGCAGTCTTTTGATGATAAAGGCCGGAAGCTCTGTACAGGCCCTTCCCCACTGCTTCTGGGTATAGCCCTTTACCAGCTTTTCATAAATGTCTGTACCTACTAAGGACAGTGCCTGCTCTTCCAGGTTCTTCGGCTCTGTAATATGAAGGTCTGCTATCTGTTCTTCAATGATTTCCTTTGCCTGTTTAGGCGTCTTGATATGCCACATTTTTGCAAAGGTATTCATATTAAAGGGAAGATTGTATAATTCATCCTTATAGCAGGCTACCGGAGAATTGATATAATGGTTAAACTCCGCCAACTGGTTTACATAATCCCAGATTTCTTTGTCTGAGGTATGGAAAATGTGTGCGCCGTACTGATGTACCTGAATCCCTTTTACTTCTTTGGTATAAATATTACCTGCTATATGGTCTCTTTTGTCGATAACAAGGCTGCTCTTTCCTTTTTTCTTCATTTCATTTGAAAAAACGCAACCAAAAAGCCCTGCTCCGACAATCAGATAGTTGTAATGCATTTCAGTCGTCCTCTCTTTCACATAAGTAATGTGTTCATTATAGCACGCTTTTTGATAAAATGCATTATCTCTGACTCCATTCTAAGCCTGACGTTTCAGCTTTGATGCAACAAGCGTCAAGGCAAATGCCGTCAGTGCAAACAACAGCTGTATGCCGATTGCATTCCAGTACAGGTGCATATCAAAACTTTCTGAGGAAAATCCTGCAAGCATATTGTTGGCTCTTACATACCAATAGGTTGGCAAAAATCTAGAAAATGCCAGAACCTTGTCAGAGAGCATATTCTGTGGGACAAATACACCGCCCAGAAAAGACATACCAAGGCCAAACAGATTGGCAACAATATTCACTACGTTCATGACATTCACGCCAAGGTCAAAGCAGCTTAAAAATAACGTCATTGCTATGGATATCAACAGAAATACAAAGCTGTTAAGCATGGCATAAAGTGCATTGCCTGTAAACATGCTTCCGCGATATACCAGCGTACCAAGTATCATGAAAAGAAACCACATTCCTATACTGTAGGCGCCGCAGCCAAGAGCAAGCTCGAGATTACGGCTCAAAAGCTTTTGTGCAGAACAGTTGATACGATTTTGCATATCCTTTTCCTGAAAAATCATGATAATCGGTGCTAACCCAGCAAAAAGTAATAGGATAAAAATATAGGGAAGATACTGATAAAAATAGAATACCTCTTTTCTCCCCTCTGCAGTTTCCTTTTCAAAAACAACTGCCTCCACCTCTCCTGCATTTGCAAAAGAAGCAGAAACTTTCTCAATTGCCTCATCTATCGAAAATCCCCCTGTAAGATAAAGTTGCAGTGCCTGAATATATTCTGTTACCTGTTGGTCAGCAAAGTATCCTGCTGAGCTTCCCGGTACTTTTACATTTGTCACAAAGCCTTCCTTTTCTCCTGCCAAAAGCTTTTCCTCAAAACCCTTTGAAATGGTCAATACATAATTGATATCACGATAATATAAATGTTCCTGTAATACCTCCGGGTCATTTTCCAGATCGACCAGATGATGGATGGAACCAAGATAAGAAGTTAAGGCCTTACTTGCCTTTGAATTATCCTCATCGATTACACAAACAGAAAGCTCCTTTGACTGAAAATTCACATTCAGATTATCCTTCGCCGTTACGCTCAAAATAATGGTTATTACCGCATAAATAACAAAATAGATGCCGATTGTTGTAATTCGCCTTTTTCCAATTTTGCAAAAAGCCTTAAAGAGTTGCATATTTTTCCCTCCTTACGATAAAGAAACCTGCCACGCAAAGGCATACTGCCATGGCAAAAAGTGTTGCAAGGTTTCCAAAATACCTGTCATGCGACTGAAACACACTTAAGGCATAAAAGCTGTCAGAAATCAAAGCTGCCGGGTTAATTTTGTTGTACCATGGGCAGATTTTTTCTACCTGAATACGCATACTATGCACCATAAGACCACTTAAAAAGCAATTGAACATAGTAAGTACCATAAGAATACCAACCTTGATTGCTTCCTCCATTTTTCCGATGCAGCCAACAAAAAAGCCAAAGGATATACCAAACATACAGCCCACTAAAGAAGCAAGCATCATATAACCAGTCTGACTTCCGAAATTCACTTTTAAAATCACACCTAAGTAAAACAGACTTATCCATACAATGACTGTCTGGAAAAGAATGCATGCCGTAATTTCCCCCAAAATGGATATCAGCCTGTGTGTTGGAGAAAGGGTTCTTCTCGCTCCAAGAGCTGACAAATTTGCCTGATTGCGAATTGCTATTTTTAAGCCTGTCATGGACGCATACAGGCAGGTCATGGCTATCAGGTTAAAGAAATAGGAAACCATCTCATCCATCGTTCCATCTGTATAGGTAATTTCTTTATTATAATCGGTTTCCTCACTTAGCCCTCGAATCACTGCCTCTACTTTCTCCGGATTTGTCATTGCAACATTTTTGATTCCATCAAAGATGGCATTATACTGGTCTACAAAAGCACTTAAAATACTCTGTTCCATCTGCATATTATCCATCTGGGCATTGACAGAAAGTGTCACAGGGCTTCCTCCATGTAAAATACCTATAATCTCCTTATTTTGCAGTAAGTCAAGTGCTTCCTCTTCTGATGCATACGTGACCTCTAAGAACTGGTCTTCTCCCGCTTCTCCCAGTGTATCCAGTACTGATTTTAATGCTATATCCTCTTCCTTTACTACAGCTGCCACAGGAATTGTATGCAGGCTTTCCTCATCTGATAAACCGCTAAAGGCTACAAAGAACATGGTTCCCAGAGCAATCGGGAAAAGGAGCGTCCAGCACAGGTTTTCTTTCTGTCGTAAAGTACTTTTCAAATAATAATAAAATGCATGCCAAAACATAGAAATCCTCCTTAATCTCTAAGCTCTTTGCCCGTAATCTCAAGGAAAACGTCATTCAAGGTCGGCAGTTCTGAATAAACACGACCAAAGGACAATTCCTTTTCCTGCAGATAATCCAGAACACGAAGCAAATTATGCTTACCACCACTGCAAAGCACATGAAGATTGTGATTTTCAAAACGAACCTCATAGACATGCTTCAAATTTCTGATATCTGCAAGGTATTCCTGTGGAATATCCACCATTTCAATGCGGATTTCCTCGCTTTTCTTAATCATCTGTTTTAATTCTTCCTTTGTTCCGATTGCCAGATTTTTGCCCTTATCCATAATGGCGATTCTGGTACAAATCTGCTCTACCTCTTCCATATAATGAGAGGTATACACAATCGTTGCTCCCTGGCGATTGAGTTCCTCGATTCCTTCCAATATCTTATTTCTGCTTTGCGGGTCAACTGCTACCGTCGGCTCATCGAGGAAAATCAGTCTGGGCTTATGGGCAATACCACAGGCAATATTCAGACGTCTGAGAAGTCCTCCTGACAGCTTTCTTGGAAAGAAGTTCTTAAATTCCTGCAAACCGACAAATTCCATTGCTTCTTCTACATATTGTTTTCTTAATGCTTTATCCTGTATATAAAGACCACAGAAATAATCAATATTTTCGTAAACTGTCAATTCCTCGAAAACAGCCACATTCTGCATAACAACGCCTATCTGCCTTTTTAGTTCATAGCTGTCCGGGCGCATTTCCTTTCCAAATACCTCAATGCTTCCTTTATCATAGGTAAGCAGTGCTAAAATACAGTTCATGGTCGTTGTTTTTCCGGAACCATTTGGTCCAAGCAGTCCAAAAACCTCTCCTTCTTTAATCTCCAAATTAAAATGGTCAAGTGCCAGCAGTTCATGATAGCGTTTAACCAGATTGCTTATTTTTATAACCGGTGTACTCATTTTTCTTCTCCTCTCATTCTTGTGTTCAACTTGTATTCAGTATAGCAAACGTCATCCTTCTCATGAAGTGAACGGTGTCAGATTGTAAAATGACAAATGTCACATTTTTCTAATATAGCTATGCTTTTTATCACAAAGATGATATTTTTATAATAGGAAAGGGGTTATGATTATGAATAAGACCATCGACAACGGCATTTTACTACTGTTTACAGCTACGATTATTTTTCCCATACAGGCACAGTTTGTACCTGTCATCACACTGCTTCTTGCCATAATTACTGCTGCCATTGGCATTGTCTATTCTGCAAACCGTTTTGTCCGTATTGCCCTGATGGTCAGCTTTGGCACGCTTTGTATTTTTCTTCCCCAGCTTGTCTTCTTTCTGCCGATTTTACTCTACCACAACTATAAATATGCTGAAAAAAACACCTGTTTTTATGCCTTCCCTGTCTTTTTTCTCCTCGTACACACGTACACCGCAAAACTCGGAAGCTCATCACAATACCTTCTTCTCCTGTTACTGTGTATCCTCAGTCTGATTTTGAGCCTGCGTACACAAAAGCTGGAGGCTTTGGAGCTTGATTTGATTCATATCCGTGATACAGGAACGGAATTAAATCTTGCCTTACGGGAAAAAAATAAGCATCTTTTGGAAAAACAGGATTATGAAATCTATTTGGCTACCTTAAAGGAGCGCAACCGTATCGCCAGAGAAATCCATGATAATGTAGGACATATGCTCTCCCGTTCCATTTTGCAGATTGGAGCTTTAGGAACGATTCATAAGGAAGAACCTCTTCATTCCCAGCTTTTAGAGGTCAATGCTACCTTAAATCAGGCCATGAACAGTATCCGGGAAAGTGTGCATGATCTGCATGATGATTCCATTGACTTGAAGCAGGCGATTACGGAGGCGCTTTCCCCTTTAAAAGAGCAATACAAGGTCCTGCTGGATTATGATATGACACACAACATACCAAGAAACGTTAAATACTGTCTGATTTCTACGGTAAAGGAGGGCGTGTCCAATATCATCAAGCATTCCAATGCTGATGATGTAACGCTTTTACTTCGCGAGCACCCGGGCTTTTACCAGCTTTGTATGGAAGATAATGGTACCGTTGTCTCGGAAAAGCTCGATGGCGGTATTGGTCTCGAAAACATGCGTGAACGTGTAGAGGCCTTACACGGAACGCTTCGTATCAACACAGAAAAAGGGTTTCAGATTTTTATCACAATTCCCAAACAGGAAAATTAATTGGAAAAGGAGTATCAGATAAGCATGAAAATTGTAGTCATTGATGATGATAAGTTAGTAGCCATTTCCCTAAAGACGATTTTGGAAGCAGATGCCTCTATTGAAGTTGCTGCTATCGGTTATGATGGGAAAGAAGCCGTTTCTCTCTATGAAACAGTAAGACCTGATGTCCTTCTGATGGATATTCGTATGGAGCAGATGAGCGGTCTGGAAGCTGCGGAACAGATTCTGCAAAAGCACCCTGATGCAAAAATCCTGTTTTTAACCACCTTCTCTGATGATGAATATATCGTAAAAGCCTTACATATCGGAGCAAAGGGCTATATCCTAAAGCAGGACTTTGAAGGAATTGCACCGGCTCTAAAGGCTGTTTTTGGAGGACAGAGTGTGTTTGGTGGTGAGATTGTAGGAAAGCTTCCTGTTTTAATGCAGACCAGGGAAGCCTTTGATTATGAGCAGTATGATATCCACGAAAAAGAACAGTCTATCATCGAACTGGTTGCCGAAGGCTTGAGCAACCGTGAAATCGCAGATAAACTGTTCTTGAGTGAAGGAACCGTACGAAACTACATCAGCACGATTCTTGAAAAATTAGGGTTACGTGACCGCACCCAATTAGCGGTGTTTTACTATAAAAACTGTTAATGATTCAGATCTAATTCCTGCGGCTTCCATTCCTTAGCCATTTGTTCAAATTCTGTAGCCTTTTCCATCAGTCTCATATACTCTAAATCATATTCTTCCTTAGGAAGTGCCTTAAGCCTGGGTGATTTTGCCTTTTTTCGATAGCTGAGTGCCAAAGCAAAAAGTGCCGAGGTACCGCTGCTTGCAATATCCAGCTCACTTTCTGTCACAAAGGCTGCAGAATGGAACCAGTTGATAGCTTCCTCATAGTCCTCTACTTTTAAGAAGAAATAGCCAAGCTCCATACAAACCTCTGCAGATGGAAGATTGATTTCCGGACGGAGTGCCATTTTTAAAAGTGCCGGTGCATCATCTATCTGTCGGTAAAGCTTCATCAGCACGGCAATTACCTGTCTTTTTAGCAGCTCCTTTTCCTGTGGGAGATTTTCCAGCATACTTTCCAGATAATATCTGCCATGGATGAAATCTGCTTCTGTTCCTGCCTTATACAGCTCTCTGGTGTACATGGTCAGTAGTCTGTCTGAGAGCTTTCCCTGTTCCTCTAACAGCTTTTCAAAAACTTTGAAATCTCTGCTGCTATGACTTCCTTGTGGTCTGTGAATGATTTCAATATCACTGTTATATACCACCGGATTGGTATTAATCGTTTCATGAATGGGGTCTATCCAGGTAAATTCTCTAAGCCTCTTAAAAAGCTTTGGTCTATAATCCCTTGTAAAGTTTTCCGTTGGATGATTGGCCTGTTCCGTGACATAAATCATCTGTACAATTTCAATCTCCGGCAACAATACTTTTTTCATTGCCTTGAATTTTAACTGATTTTCTTCGTCGATGATTTCATCTGCATCTGCCGAATAAATATAGTCTCCTGTTGCCTTGGAAAAGGCAAAATTTCTTGCTGCTGCAAAGTTCTGGTTCCACTCGTAATCATACACATACGGGGTATATTCCCTGGCAATTTCCTTTGTCTTGTCTGTGGAGCCTGTATCCACAATAATCATCTCGTCTACAAGTCCTTTTAAAGACTCCAGACAATTACGTAAAACCTTTTCTTCATTTTTTACTATCATGCATAAGCTTATTTTCATGGTATCCTCATTCCTTATATCGAACACATCAAATTCTCTACATTCCTATTTTACACTAATTTACATAATATTTCCATATATTTTCAGTAAATTTAATAAATAATATACAATTTTCACTATTTATGTTACAATATAAATGATACCAGCGGAATGCTGAAAGACTTTGGAAAGGAGCAAAACCATGGAGTCCAGAGAATCCTATGAAATGTTATTGGAGGCGCAATGCCGAAATGAGGAAAAATTGTTATATCTGCTGTCGCAGGTGAAAAATTATGACCTGCTTCTTGTGGAAGAAACTGCAAAATTCAGCCCGGATTGTGGGGCTTTGGAATATGTGACGATTCAGAAGGACAGGCTTGTCAAACAGATGGATGCTCTTTCTCTGGAAATTGTCAAAACACAGGCGCTTATCGAAGAAACAGCCGAGTATTTTTTAGATGGCAAAACCCATCCGCTTTACCAAAAGCTTAGTGTTGTCAGAGAAATCGTATCTGAGTCCTTTGATGACGTACTTGCTGCTGAGGATGATGCCGGCACGGATATTGCCAAAAATCTGACTATCTACAGAGAACGTCTCCTGTTAGAGGAGAAAATAAAAAAAGTTCCACAAAATAAGAGACAGGTCTTTTTTGTAAGACTCTAGTGTGAAAAGAACTTCTAATTACTCAGAGCAAGGGCTCTTTCGTAAAGAAGTTCTAAGTTGCACACAGAAAAAAGCTAAAGCTTTTTCATTACCATTTGTATCACTGCTAAAGCAGTGATATGCGGGATTAATTTTATAGAGACTGCAATCTGCAATCAAAGGTATGAAACTGTTTTACTTTTTCATACCCTTTTTTTGCGATTTTTTCCCGTTCTTCGTCATGTGACAGGTAATAGGAAACCTTTTCCAGCATATCCTTTTCATCCGTATAATATACAAATTCTTCATCCGGGGTGAAAAAGGACAGCATATCCTCCTGATAATTTGTCAGCAGAAAGCCACCACATCCCATGATGTCAAAAACACGTAACGGAATACCGGTCTGAATGCTTTTCAGGGTAATGTTCAGATTGATTTTGCTGTTTTTAT
The DNA here is from genome assembly GCA_945864145.1 of uncultured Lachnospiraceae bacterium. Classification (GTDB taxonomy): domain Bacteria; phylum Bacillota; class Clostridia; order Lachnospirales; family Lachnospiraceae; genus COE1. The sequence continues at coordinate 22,811 of CAMBAN010000022.1, forward strand.
AGACAAGCGGTGCCTGCGTATAGTAATCCACCGGGGTACAGATACATTTCTGCAAGGCAGGCAGCGTATCCTTTGTATAGACTTTTAAATCTGTCTTTTCTGACAGAGCTGTCAGAAGTCTGGTTCGCTCCAGTGCAGTCACTCTGCGTCCCAGGTAGAAATTTGCATAGTACCAGGCAGGTGTTGCAAAAGCATCCGGATGCGGTTGCAAAGGCGCTGCTTTCTGCAGCTTTTCTATCAACGGTTCTGTCAGCATGTCCTCTAATAAATTAGAACCGTACAACCGGGTTTGCATTTCTACTATCCCGTCTAAATAGCCCTGTTCATAGGGTGGTAATGCTTCAAATCTTTCATACAGCTGCTGCCTTTTATCCGTATAAAGCGCTCCCACAAAGGACACCTCTGACGCATACTGTTTCCCATCCTTTTTTGCAAAGGTATCATAATAATCAGTATCTGCTGCAAGCGGCAAAAAGCTTACCGTTTCTACGCCAAGTTCCTGTAATCTTTGTGCCTCATGGCTGTCAAACACTCTGATATCATTGGTCGGATAGTGCACGGTTTCAGAATAGAGCTGCGCATAGGGGCTGTCATATACCCAAGATACGTAGCGTATCCTACACGCTTTGGCTGCCATTGCCGCTACCGGAAAGTAGTTAAAGGAAAAAAGATAATCAAATTTTTCTGACATCAGTGTCATAACTATCTGTTTTGTCAGCTCCTCGTTAAATCTCGTATCCTCTTTTGTGGAAAAAGGAAAGGAGACTACCGTATCTCCTGCTCTTTTCCAGGCTCTTTTCATATACTCATTACAAAAGCTGTTCCACTCCAAAAACAAAATATGCGCCATATCCTGTTACCCCTTTTAACTCAGTAATTCCAGCAGCTCCTCTTTAGAGAAGGTTGGATTATCCATGTTTTCCCCACCAAGTACCTGGTCTGCAAGCTCCTTTTTTGCCTCCTGCAGCTGCATGATTTTTTCTTCAATCGTATTTTTTGCAATCAGCTTATAAACAGTTACCACATTTTTCTGTCCAATTCTGTGAGTACGGTCTGTTGCCTGATTCTGTGCCGCCACATTCCACCATGGATCAAAATGGATGACAATATCTGCACTTGTCAAATTCAGTCCTGTACCGCCTGCCTTCAAGGAAATGAAAAATACCTGTGTTTCATCTTTATTAAAGCTTTCTACCATTTGTGCACGCTGTTCCTTTGGCGTCTGTCCGGTCAGGGTATAGTAAGTAATGCCCTCCTCTTCTGCTTTTTCCATCAAAAGGGAAAGCATGGAAGTAAACTGGGAAAATACCAGTACCTTGTGACCGCCCTCAATGGCATTTTGCAGAAGCTCCATGCAGACCTCCATTTTTGCCGCTGCGCCCTTATAATTCTCATACACAAGAGACGGATTACAACAAAGCTGGCGAAGTCTTGTAAGCTCTGCCAAAAGCTGTATCTTTGACTCCTTAAACTCCTTTTCTGTCTGCTTGCCAAGCCTCATGCGGATGTTCTGTACATTTGCTTCGTAAAGCTGTTGCTGTTCGTCCTCAAGCCTTGCATAGACTACCTCCTCCAGCTTATCAGGTAAATCCTTTAACACATCCTTTTTGAGACGTCTTAGTACAAATGGTGTGATAAATCTGCGCAGTATCAGCATTGCCTCTTCATCATGTTCTTCTACAATCGGGCTCTCCAGTTCTTCTTTAAACTGCTTATAGCCGTATAAAAAACCCGGCATTAAATAATCAAAAATACTCCACAGCTCGCTTAGTCTGTTTTCCATTGGCGTACCTGTCAGGGCAAATTTTGTTCCTGCGGAAATTGCCTTTACTGCTTTTGCCGCCTGGGTATTCTGATTTTTGATAAACTGTGCTTCATCTATGATTTCACAAAAGAAATCCACATTTTCGTAATTTTCCAGGTCTCTTTTCAACAAATCATAAGAGGTAATGAGGATATCTTTGTCCTTACTGTTTTCCACAAGACTTTTTCTGCCTGCTGCCTCTCCCGCTACCAATACAGTAGAAAGTGTGGGGGCAAACCGCTCTATCTCACTCTGCCAGTTGTACACCAAAGACGCAGGGCAAACAATCAGGGTCCGCCTTGTCTCTGTACTTTCTTCTGACAGCTCTGAAAGCAAAAAGGAAATGACCTGTAATGTTTTTCCAAGTCCCATGTCATCTGCCAAAATGCCGCCAAAGCCATTGCTGTGTAAGGTCTTTAGCCAGGTAAAACCGCTTTTCTGATAAGAGCGCATCACAGACTGTAAGGATGGTGGCACCTCAAATTCGTTGTCTTCCTGCGCTTTCATATGGCGCACCAGCTCCTTAAAATCCTTATCCTTTTTCATATAAGTAACTTCTTCTTCGCTGGAAATGCTGTCCAAATATAAGGCCCGGTATTTAGGCAGGGTTATATCTCCCTTCGCAAGCTCTTTTTTACTAAGCTGTAAGCCATCCACCAGGGAAACCAGGCTTTCCATATCACTGTCCTGCATGTCAATAAAGGAACCGTCTGTCAGTCGGAAATATTTCTTTTTCCTGTCATATTTTGACAAAAGCTCTGCTAACTGCTCAAGTGGCATTTCCTTTGTATCCAGGCTAAGCTGCAGCAAATTTCCCTTTAGTGACACACCCAAAGAAAAAGTGGGTGCCTTTAATACCTGTACCTTTTTCATTTTTTCGGAAATAAATACTTCTCCCACTGCAGAAAGCTCATGAATCGTTTCTGTCAAAAAGGTATAGATTTCATCTCCTGTACCGTAAAAGAACTTTTGTGGCTGCTTTTCAGCCTTTTCCGGAAAATAGTGGCTTAAAAAAGTATCTGCCTCCATTTCCTTTTGTGTATCACGCTTCTCCGTTACTACATTGACGGAAAAATCAACGAATTTACTACGGTTTTCTATGGTAAAGACATCATAGCTTTCTTCTGCATAAACGGCCTTCAATCTGCAGGTAATTTTGTCGTACTCCGGCATATCGAGATAGATTTCAAAATTAACCTCCTCAGGCAGATATTTTTCCGGACTGAAGTCTGTGATTTCCAGTTCGTAATGCTTACTAAGCTCCGGCAACAGGTCTCTGCAGAAAACAGAAAGCTCCTTTTCTGCAATGAAGGAAGGATTACCACGTTGTCTGTTCATGTATTCCCGAAAGCTCTGTATTTTTCTGATTTCCTCTAAAGGAACCTGACAAAGCTGCTTTTTCCTTTCATCAAATATATATTGCATGGCTGCTCCTTCTACCATAGGAAAGCTTCTTGCAAGCAGTCTGATACCTGCGGGTGTGCCCTGTATCCTCAGCGGAATATCGGGTTCTCCCTTGACCACATGATACTTTACATTTTCTTCAAAATCATTGCATAAAAGGATTTCCCTGTCCTCGAAAAGTGCAAGGAATCTGTCTAAATGGCTGCCCGACAAAGGAATCTGCCTCTTCGTATCATTTCTGGTATAGAACTGATACACATTGATGCTGTTGGTATTATTTTTAAAATCTGTAGTAATTTCCAAAAGCAGCTTAACTAATGGTGTGCTTTCTTTGGTAAAGGCTGACAGATGATGATAAAATTCCAGCTTTGCACCGTACTGTTTAAATTCATTGCGACGCATATTGTCTGCAAATTCCATCACATTTTTTAAGACATACATATGGTCTGTGCCAATTTTAAATTCCACGGACATTTTTCCATAGTGCTCATGCAGAATGGGCAAAAGCTGTACCTTGCCTTTTATGCCGGGCTGTCTGTAAGGAAGCTGATTTTCCAGTCCGTTACCTATTAAGATACGGTAAAGTCCGGTATCTGTTTTCGGCATAGATGCTACCGGCTGTGCCTTTTGGCGCACAGATTCCGGTGTATGCTCCTTCCCCCAGAAATCAGCACCTTTGGTAAGTCCAAGGCTTTTTAGCCTGTCTGTCTGTGGAAATTCCACAGTAATCTTTTTCAGAGGCTGGTCCTCTTTTCTTTTCTGGTCCTTCTCCACCTGAATATATCGTAAAAGGCTCGCCACCAGATGCTTACAAAGTCCTGCATACTCTGCATTGGCCGGGCAGTCGCACTGATAAGAGGACACGATTCCCGTCTCCTCATTCACGATTGCCGAGGTATTGTAGCATTTCCAGCTGCTGCCCTGTACATATGCCTTGATTTTTTTGCATTTTGTTTCACCCAGATATACATCCTGTACCTGAATACTCTGCACATTTGCACTCATATACAGCTGTCTGCCTCTGGAATACGTACGCTCTGTCGTTTCTCTTCTGATGTCTGTTTCTGTAAACATATGTCGCCTTCTTTTCTACCTAAAAATCCCTATTCTCCTAAAGTATACGAGAATAGGGATGAAAAAACAATGGCTTGATTCTACTCAAATACGATTTTCCTGCCATGGGAAAGTCCATATTCTTCCAGACGGTTTTTAAAATGAGTTACACCCTCCTGATTTCCCATCAGTGCGTGCAGCTGCATGATTCTGACATAGGTGTCATATGCATTTTCTCCAAGGCTGTCGAAATCCGGCATTTGTGTCACTTTTACAAGCATTAAAAGTGCCTCCAGATTATCTCCCAGGTTTTGGTAGGTACTTCCTAACATATAGAAAAATTCTGCTGACTGCATTTTATTCTCATAGGACAGTAACAACCTCTTTTCTTCTTCAAAGCAGTCAAGCTGTTCCAACGCTCTTGCATAGGACATAACCGCAAGCTTCATAAAGCCCTTTTCAAAATTATCATTAAGCTCTAAACATTTCTGATAGCAACGGATTGCGGTCTCATAATCCTGTAACACATAATAGGATTGTCCCATTTGGAAATACAGATAATCATCAAACGGTGTTTCTCCAATCGAAGATTTTAACAATTCGAGATTTCGATACTGTTTTACACGCATTTCCTCCGGGGGAATATCATAGCCGTAATGTTCTGCCAGCGCAGGTAAAGGATAGGTCAGCAAACGTACTTCTGATAAATTGAGCTGATTTTTCGGCGTTATCTGCTCATGGATACGGAAACGGTATTCGAAGAAATTTCTATTGTAAAAACGTGGTACCTTATCTGCATGATAGGTCTTTTCTCCATTTTCCAGGGTTTTCATATTGTGAAGCTCCAGCATACCTACATGGCGGATATGCTGCTGCATGCAAATGCGCAGCGCCCTTTCGTCAAGGCTTTGCATATACTCATCACAATCTAACACCAGTATCCAGTTGTTATGTGCTTTTGCTGCCGCATAGTTTCTTGCTGCGGCGAAATCATTAATCCAGACAAAGTCATACACCTGGTCTGTATATTTTTTTGCAATCTCCTTTGTCCTGTCTGTGGAGCCTGTATCCACCACTACAATTTCCATGCCATATGGCAGCAAATGCTTTAAACAGGTTTCGATATAACGTTCTTCATTTTTTGCAATCATACATACACTTACCGGTATGTTTCCCATAGCTGTCCCTCCTTATAAAAAGTCTTCTACCTCTGCATTCATGACTGCGTTATCACTATGTGCAAGAATACGCATGCTGTTTGCCGCAGAGTCGATTTCCCCATGGCTAAGCTCCTTATTCAAAAGACCAAGCATCAGCTTTTGAAAGGGTTTTGCGTACTTTGCAATATAGGGATTTTGTGCATAATCAGGCATCATTTCCAAACAGTCTGCCTGCATTTCATAGTACATATCGTAAGGAATTTCATCATAACGCAAAAATATCATTTTGGAGGTAGTCAGATAGTAGGTGCAAAGCATATCAAACTCTAATGCCTTTGCAAAGCCACTCTCCAGCAGTCCTCTGTCCTGATAGGTTTTCCAAAGTCTGCGATTTACCTCTAAAATATCTCTGTTCTGTGTTTTATTTCTCACACGTGATACTGACTCCGGATTCATATAATAGTGATATAATCTTTCCTCTACAATGCCGATACGCTGTACATAACAGTTTAAAAGCCCCATCCAGTAAATATCTTCAAACAGCAAATCTTCCGGGAATTGCATGCTACACGCTTCAAGAAAATCTCTTCTGTAAAGCTTTGTAACTACGTAGGTTCCCAATAGGTTAGAGGCTATCATTCTACCTCTGTCCTCATCTGTTTCTATAGCAATTAACCTGTCCACTTTTCCGGTATATTTTTCCTGTAGCGTAGACCAGTAACGCATTTCTTTATCTGTACTGTTTGCGCACTGTATCACATCACATTCTCCAATCTGTGCCACCGTATAGAGTTTTTCATACATATCGGGCTCTACCCAGTCATCGACATCCAAAAAAGCCACATAATCGCCTTTAGCCTGCTGCAAGCCTAAATTTCTGCAGGTGCCTTGTCTTCTGTTTCTGCGATTATGGATAATCTGTATCTGATATGGATACTTATTTTGCCAGCAGAGCATTTTTTCCATGGTATGGTCTGTAGAGGCATCATCTACCAGGATGATCTGAAAGCTCTGCATACCTATGGTCTGTTCTTCCATGGACTGCATACATCTGTCAATATACTTTTCTGCATTATAGCAGGGAATAATCACTGTAATCATATAACTTCCCCTTTTTATGAACTAAGCACTCTTTCCTTTTCTTTCTTGCAGGCTGCAAATTTTGCCTGGAATAAGTCTGCCATTTCCTGATTGCCCATTGCTTCATAAATATTAATGATATGCTCATAGCAATGCATCAGGTTTTCTCCTAAGGTATCTGTATCAGGCATGGCTGTTGTCTTGATATAGTACATCAAAGCCTTTAAGGTATTTCCTGCCTCCAGATTAATTGCTGCCTGCGTATATACATATTTTGCGGTCTTACATCTGTCTCCATATTCTTCTAACAGATTGATGGCATCCTCGTATCTTTTCTTAAAGCAATAGCACTTTGCAAGCGAGGTAATCATGATATGTACATAGACATTGTTGGTATCAATACCAAGCTTCATACCCTGCTCAAAATAGTTAATTGCTTCATCATATTTATCCATAATCAGGTAGGACTGACCTGTCTGGAAATAGGTATAAGCATCTGCTTTGCCGCTTTCAATGACTTTAAACAGCAGATTTAAGTTTCTTTCCTGCTTTACCTTCATTTCCTCTGCATTTAACGCATATCCATGATGAATGACTTCACATGGCATAATAAAACCATTGACTGTATCCATAATCTTTGATTCGTCTACGCTGCAAATCTGTTCATGGATTGGATAGTAGTATTTATAATAATGCTTATTGTAAAAGCGGATGACATCATCAGAGCCATAGGTCGTATCGCCGTCGTCTGTATAGGACAGGTTTTTCAAACGCATCACACCACAATGCCTTGGCGCCTTCTGCATGCAGATACGTAAAAGCTTCATGTTGATGCTGCTGACATATTCGTCACAGTCAAGAGCCCAAATCCATGGGTAGGAAGCCTTGGAAGCACAGAAATTTCTGGCTGCTGCGAAATCGTCAATCCACTCAAAATCATATACTCTGTCTGCATACTTTTCCGCGATTTCCTTCGTACGGTCTGTTGAGCCTGTATCTGTCACAATAATCTCCATACCATAGGGTTTTAATCTTTTTAAACACTCTTCGATGTATTTTTCTTCATTCTTTGCAATGATACACACTGAAATTGGTACTTTTGCCATGTTTTTCTCCCCTTTTCTTTTTCTCCTTTTTCACGATGCAATTACTTTCCTTATAAATTGTATCACAAATTATGTAAATTGACTATACAATTTACATAATTTATCAAAAAAACGCGCCCCTTATACCAATGTAATAGGGAGCGCGCCTTTGTTTTATCTTTATTGTAATAAAGAAAGAACGCCTTCGTTTGACTGATTTGCCTGTGCAAGCATAGACTGTCCTGCCTGCTGTAGAATTTGGGCATTTGCATAAGTAACCATTTCTGTTGCCATATCGGTATCTCTGATAGCAGATTCCGCTGCTGTGGTATTTTCCACAATGTTTTCCAGGTTATTTACGGTATGCTCTAATCGATTCTGTACAGCACCAAGCGCAGCACGCTGTCTTGATAAGGTTTGCAACGCTTCATCTACCACATCAATGGCATCCGTTGCATTGGCACCATCTGCATCCACAATTCCGATATTGTAGCTTGCAAGCTTATCGATACCAAGTCCTGCTGCATTTAGGGTTTCAATCGTTGCTGTAATTTTATTCTTTTTATCACTCTGTGCACCAACATGCAAATTGAAGGTCAATGCTTCTGCAAGCTGTTGTGAGGACTGTGTAATATATCTGCCAATCGTGGTAGCTGTACCGGGGAAATTATTTTCAATTGCAATAAATCCTGCCGCATAAGTAGAAGCAAATACCTCATCCTTTGTTGCCGCACGACTATGGGTATACAGACCACCCTTGTAGTTACCGTTTTCATCAAAATAACTGTTTAATGCGATACCGGAAACTGCCTCTCCATCCGCATTATATAAGGTCTGCATGCTCTCATCGATTTCCAGATAAGCATCTGTCCAATAAAATGACCTGCCTCCCATCTGTTCCTGTACGACAGCTGATGTGCCGTCTTTGCCATCCAAAATGCCTACCAGACGGTATTGGTCATCCATACTGCGGTCATCCTTAAGATATGGTGTCATATCTGAGCCTGCTGTTACATGGGTAATGGTATTATTGGTCGTATTGAAAACATACAGGTCTCTGTTTGCCTTAATCACAGAGGAAGTGCCATCTGTTGCCAGGTCATAGCCCGGTGCACCTGCTTCACCAGGTACTTGTCCGCTAGTACCAACTGCCAATGCAGAATTTAACTCAATATTGATAAATGCCACATATGAGGCTGTATTCAAGGTAGCCTGTCCTCTATTGGTACTTGCTGAGGTAAGCGTTGTATCTGTTTCCTTGGAAAGATACTTGGTCATATCATCGCCGGTGCTGATTTTATCAGCACCTAGCGCAATATTAGAACCGGTATCATAGATTTTATTTTCTACCAGATATATATTATTGGTTCCCTTGTAATTCATGCAATAGCTGGTCGGATTTGCTATTCCTACCAAATCATTTTTTGTATACGTTGTTGAATAATTGGTGATGTAAACGCTGGAGTACGCACCCTCCTGGTCACCCTTTAACAGAAATGTTTCATTAAATTTTGTTGTCTCTGCAACACGGTCGATTTCTGAAATCAACTGATCAATTTCATCCTGGATATACTGACGGTCTGTCTCAGAGTTTGTTCCATTTGCTGCCTGTACGCACAGCTCATTCATTCTCTGGAGCATATCCTGTACTTCTGCAAGTGCTCCTTCAGCGGTCTGAACACAGCTGATACCATCCTCTGCATTAGAGGCAGCCTTTGTCAGACCTCTCACCTGCTTACGCATTTTTTCAGAAATTGCAAGTCCTGCAGCATCATCTGCTGCTCTGTTAATGCGGTAGCCGGATGAAAGCTTTTCCGTAGAACCGCTTACTGTTTTTGTTGTCAAACCTAACATTCTATTGGCGTTCATCGCCTGAAGGTTATGCTGTACTACCATTGTTTATCTCCCCTTATGTATTCTCCCCTTATCAGAATCTTACTGTAACAGACTTAATACGCCCTGGTTAGCCTGGTTAGCCTGTGCAAGCATAGACTGACCTGCCTGCTGTAAGATATTTGTATTTGAATATGCAACCATTTCTTCTGCCATATCGGTATCTCTAATCTGGCTTTCTGCTGCTGTTGTATTTTCAACAATATTATCCAGATTCTTAATGGTATGCTCTAATCTGTTCTGGATGGCACCAAGCGCCGCTCTCTGCTCAGATACCTTCTGTAAAGCTGTTGCAATGACATCAATCGCATCTGTTGCATTTTCACCACTTGCATCTACAATACCGATATTGTAGCTTGCAAGTTTATCAATACCAAGTCCTGCAGATGTCAAAGCATCTAGATCTACTTCAATCTTATTTGCTCTGTCTGAGTCTGCACCACCCTGTAAAGCAACGGTCAGGCTCGCTGCCACCTGCTGAGATGCCTGTGTAATGTACTCACCGATAGTTGCAGCACTCTTTCCATTCAAACCTGTAATATTTGCTCCTGCTGCATCATTGGCAAATACTTCATCAACAGCTCTTGCCTGTGCAGTGGTATATAAGCCACCCTTGTAATTACCGTTTTCATCAAAGTAATTGTTTAGGGCAACACCGGAAACTGCTTTACCATCTGCATTATAAAGCTGTTTTCTTGCGGTTGCGATTTCAATGTTGGCATCGGTCCAGTCAAATGTACCAATCTGAGCCTGTGCTCTAGGCGACATCGCTCCATTTTTATCTACATAATCAATTAAACGATACTGATCCTTGATGGTATGATCATCATTGAGATAAGCTGTCATTTCCGTACCTGCCGGAATTCTTGTCGCGGTACCATTTGCAGTATTGTAAATGAATAAATCAGTTTTTGCTTTGATTACAGATGTAGAAGTATCATACTCTAAATCCGTTCCTCCTGTAACTCTAGAGTCAAGCTCCATATTCATAAAAGCCACATAAGAACTTGTATTCAAAGATGCCTTTGCCTTATTATTTGCAGTCGTATCAGCAGTCATATACTCTGTGATATCAGAACCCTTAGAAATTTTATTTGCAGTTAAGGAAATATTGGAGCTTGTGCTCATAATACTTGCCGATACAATATACACATTATTGGTACCTGTATAGTTCGCCTTGTAAGTAATCGCTCCTGCAACTGCATTACTCTGTGTATTTCTTGCATAAGTTAAGGAATAATTTGTAATGTAGACACTCTTTTTTGCCTTAGTGCTGTCGCCCTTTAACAAATAGGTCTCATTGAACTTTGTTGTCTCTGCAACACGGTCAATTTCTGAAATCAGCTGGTCGAACTCGTCCTGGATGTACTGACGGTCTGATTCAGAGTTTGTACCATTTGCTGCCTGTACAGCTAACTCATTCATTCTTTGCAGCATATCCTGTACTTCAGCTAATGCACCTTCTGCTGTCTGTACACAGGAAATACCGTCTTCGGCATTTGCAGATGCCTGATCAAGACCTCTGATCTGCTTTCTCATTTTTTCAGAAATAG
>CAMBAN010000023.1 GCA_945864145.1 uncultured Lachnospiraceae bacterium
ATGAATCATTCTCTGTAGGATTACTGTGATACATATCAAAACCAACCATATCCACATAACCGTCTCCTGGATATCGTTTTGCATATTCTTCCACATTGGCAGCCTCAGAGCCTGGTCCATATACATACAGGAAATTATGTACATTCTTCTCATCTCTCAAATATTCTACTGTATACTTATAGACGCTCTTATAGGTCTGTTCATCGCAAAATGCAGCTCCCCACCAGAACCAGCTTCCTGTATTCTCATGGAACGGACGGAATAGTACCGCCCCATCAACCATGTGTGCATAATCTGCTACCATATCCAGATATGCTCTAAAAGCCTCATTGTATACACCACCTGGAAGAATCTGATTCATGACATCTCCTGATAATACATTCGGTGTATATCCACTGAAATTATAACCTGTATAGCTTGGTGCGCCTTCTGTCTTTTCACTTTTGGAAACTTTGCTGAAATTAGGCATATGCAGTGACAGGGTAGCAATCGCACCGCTTCTGATATTGTAATTTGTTAATGCAGCCGCTGCTATTACATTTTTTTCTTCCTGTGTTGCAGCCTGCTCTATTCTGGCAACCACTTCTGCATAAGCAGGATCAAGATCTGCCATTTCGTTCAGATATCTATCTGCTGAATATTCATTTCCAGTCATAGAAAGTGCGTCAATACCGATTATTCCGGTATAAGAATTGACAACATCCATAGTATCAGAACATGACAAATTCTTATCTCCAGCTTTATGGCTCGTATTATTCTGCTGACCAAATATCACGCTATCGGTATTTCCTACTGCCTGCAAATAAGCATATACCTGCTTTACACTTTCCGTAGCCTCTGCATCTACGAGGGTAATTTCTGTAGAAATACTACTATTTCCTGCACCAGTTACCAGCATTCCATTTTCTACAGACAATTGCATTTCCTGTCCGGTCACTTCTTCTAAAGCATCCACATAAATATCTCCCTCTGCTGCTTTTCCTTCTTTCAAAATCGTTACATTATCCAGATAAATCACACCCTGATAATCTGTCTCACAACCGATTACACCAAGCGTAATTCCTTTCTCAATATCTGTTTCATCAAAAGACATTGTAAAATGTGCAACCTTTAAACTGCCATCATAATTCTCTGCATCATCAAGCTTCACATCAGCATAGGTATCTATTCCACTATTAGAAAACAATTTTATTTTGAAACTGCCTTTTTGCATATTTGCCGAATCAAAAATAAAATCGAACGTTATCTTATTTGCTCCCTCAAGATACAAATCATCATTCCAGAAAGAAGACTTAATTTCACTCCAGGTAGAGCTCACATCTTTTGCATAATCTACATTCATTGCAAGTGCCTGATACTCTTCACTCCATAAAATGCTGTTATTACCCTGATTATCCCATGTACCATCGTAATACCAGCCTTCTATACCCTGCGAAAAATCCCACTGCTTTAATGCATTAGTCTCTACTTCAACCGGTTCAAAATCACCATCTTTTAAATTCACATCTGCATAATAAACAGCGCCCTCATAATCACACATCCAGCCTGCCAGCTTTACTGTGAACTCTGCAAGATAGTCAGTTGTAATTTCTTCCCCAAATGTAAAGGATACCTTTGCCTTTTTATAGTTTACACCGTCTACCTCTACTTCTTCCGTGAAATCCTTTGCACTAAACTCCGGAATCGTTGCATTCTGAGTCCAGCTCCATCCACTTCCAAGTCTGGCAACTCCCTGTACCTTTAGTACACCGGTAAAGTCCGCATTTTCTGATGGAATATACATATCAAATGATACGATTGTTCCACTGTTTAGCGGCTGAGATGTTGCGAGTCCCATATGGTTTTCGCCCTTATCATCCCAAGAGTTTGTGCTGTCAAAGGTAAGTTCCTGATTATAGAACTGATGCAGTTCTACCGAATCTACCTTACAATCAAGCGCAACTGCCTCTTCCGTAATTTCTTCTATTGTCTCTTCTTCTGTTGTTTCTTCTTCTATTGAATTCTCTTCTATAGAAGCTTCTTCCTGAGTCTCTTCTTCCAAGACTTCTTCCTGTTCCCCATTTATTGATTCTTTTCCAACACTTGAATCCAAACTTTCTTCCCCTTCTACAACCTCCTCTTCTTTTGCTGCTTCATTCTGTACGGTCAATTCACTTGCATATGCAATTCTTCCTGTTATATCACAAGAAGCTAGTGTCAAGATGCCAGCCATACTAATAGAAAGCAGCTTTAAAACCTGTTTCCTTCTCACGTTTATACCTCCCTATATATTTTTTGTGGCAAGCCAATTCATAGATTTTAAGTTTTAATTAAGCTATTTAGCTTTATTTTAGCTTATTAATTATTCTATTTTTAGCTTATTTTTAATTATACAAATAGTTCATATAAACGTCAATTAGGAATTAAAAAATATACTTTTTGCACATATTTAAGCATAATTAGCTTTGTTTTATCCTTTTTTTAATTGTCAATTTTAACAATTATTATCTCTACTATTTATTTCCATAGCGCAAAAAAAGCCCGCCTCTTTTTTTGAAGCGAGCTTTCCAGATATGAAACATAGAATTTCTTTTCACACTATTGACATACCGCAAGAATCATTTCCTGCTCTGTGCTAACACCATAGGCATTTACGATTTTTACCCAAATGCGATAAACACCAGAAGTATTCAAATCATAATTACCATTTACATAAACAAAATAGGTATTGGGCGTTTCCAACACACCTGCATTGCTGATGGATCCGATAGCAGCCTGCAAATCCTCCTGTGTTGCACCAACAGGTAAATAGAGGACTCCATCTCCATAATCCCTTGTCAAACAAATAGAAGAAGCATATGTTCTCCATGGATTTTCAGTTCTTAAATCAGTCATATCCCAGCTGCTGAAAGGATGTCCCTCTGCCACTGTAACTGTTACCGGTTTTCCTAATGGACCCGGATTTAGTGCATCATCATATACAATAACGCTTGTTCCTTTTGGACAATTATCATATATCCACTTTACATCTGATACTGCCATACGTACACATCCCAAAGACGCAGCAGAACCAAGTAAATTATACTGATCAGCCTCTAAACTGTTTGGTGACTGTGTATAGTAAGGTACCGAATGGAATAAAATGGATCTATAAAATCTAACTGCATACTGACCGTAAGAACCATCTACCATCAATCTCCAGTCATAATAATCAGATGTCGCAAACGAACCAAGTGGTGTATCATCCACATTTTTTCCTACAGAACATGCAAAAGAACGAAGTGGCTGATAAACTCCCTGTCCGTCCAACTGATATACTGTTACACAGTTCGCTGCACGATTTACTCTAATCTGATAAGCAGAATTAGCAGTTTCTGCCGCTTTTACCACATTTCCTGCACTACCACATGCAAAGCTTAACACAAAAATGAATGCCAATAGCCTGCAACCTAATCTTTTTAATTTTCCCATATACTGCTCCCTTTACCAAACTTATTTTTTTAATCACAGAATATCATCATACACTATATCGGCAAAAAAATCTACGATATTATAAAAAAGTTCAAAAAGGATTGTATACATAACTTCTAATTGGTTGCGGATTGTGTCTCCTCTTCAACCACGAAATCATCTACTGTATTTTTATAGGAAGAAATATCGGAAGAAGCTATTGTGTATACCGTTTGTGTATTATCAGCAAGACACATATAATACACATAAGCCGTGCTGTTATAATCGCCGATATCCAACGACACCGTCTGTTCTGCTGTTACCAGTTGAATGGTAATAGAAGGATTCTCCAATCCATAAACTGACGCATCTGTCACATTTTCGATGATGTTATCAGACGAATAAGAAGCTACTTTATCAATCATAGAATCTATTTTATCACCATCAATGGATAAACTTGAATCTTCTTTATATTTCCACTCTTCTCCGTTCTTTACAAAAGAAAAGGTTCCATTCTCGTTCGTAAATGACATTTCTGTCACTTCTGAGCTGTCCAAGGTTGTTACATCATAGGTAACTGTTTCCTCTTCCTCTTCACCACTTGGAAGGAATCGAACCAAAACAAGAGCTAACAACATAACAACCAAAAGAGCAATTAAAATAATCAGTTGCTTTTTCTGCTTTTTCAAATCAATCCCTCCTATTTCTTTCTTCTCTTTGCCCAGATTACAATACCTGAGATAATAAGTGCCAAAGGAAGTACTACAACTACACATACCATAAACAAATAAGAATCCTTAGCAGAAACTGTCAAATAAGTAATCTCATAGTTCTTCACCGGAATAGAAACACTTACTTCGTGATCTACCAAAATGCTCAGCATATTACTAAAGAGCTGCTTGTTATTTCCTGCTACAGCACTATCTACATTATCTGTGAACATCTGCGCACTGGTATATACGTAAAGCGTTGCCGTTTTATCTCCTACTGATTTATCAGCTCTGACTCCTAAACAGACAGGACCATCGAAATCGCCCTCTTCCTTGTTGTAAGTAGTAGCTGTTTCCACATTTGTTTTTACAATTGAGTCCTCTGAACCTGACAAAATAGTTGTATACGAAATCTCATCCGTACTCTCCGGAACTTCTACTCCAAGTGCATATGGGGTAAGTAAATAAGTATAGTTTCCTGTTAGTCCATTTGTTTCATCGCAATAGCTTACATCCGGTAACAAATAGATAGGTGTCTGATAATAATGTCCCTGGTTTGTATCTACTGCATATCCATTTTGTAAAGTAAGCCCAAATGCCTCTAAAATTTTTTCGAAGTTAGGAAGCTTTTCGCTGGTAAACCTTGTCGTAATGATGGCTTTACCACCCTGATTCAAATAGCTGATAACCTTTTGCGCATCATCTGCTGAAAAATCATTTTCCGGCGCATGAATCATAATTAATTCCGCATCCTCCGGAACTGTATCATAATCCATTAAAGTAATCGTTTCATAAGTAATATTTTCTTTTTCAATTGCAGTAGTAAAACCGCTATCTAAGGTATCTTCTCCATGTCCTGCAACAAAGTACATTTTAGGCATATCATCGCTAATGCAATAATCAATAGCACTTGTTATCTGTCCCTCTGCATCATAACCTGTTACAGATGTCTGGTAAGTAGAATAATCTATTTCCGTAACATAAATGTCACTATAACTGATGAGCTGATATCTCTTATCGCTTTCTACTACCAAGCTGTTCTGTGTCACCCCGCTTTGCCCATACTTTGTCACAAATTGTGGATTTACCAATGGATCAACATATTCCACTGTCACATGAGAAGAATTCTGTTCATAGCTTTCCAATGTCTTTGCTAATGTTGCATCTGCATTATCTTCAGAGCTTATTACATAAATAGTAATATCGTCATCTAAATTTGCCAATATTTCTTTCGTTTGATCCGTAAGAGAATAAAGTTTTTCTGTCGTTAAATCAATACACGTATATTTAGAAGGAATCTCTCCTACAATCACATTGGCAAGTACAGCCAGTACAATTGCAATAACAGCCGTCATTGAACTATATGCACTGATAGATATGTTCTTTACAGATACGCTATATCGTCTCTTCTGAATGGACTGTGTCGTTAAAAACAGTAGTAATACTATGACTGATACAAAATAAACAACACCTGTTATATCCAGTGCACCATCAATCATGTTGGAAAATCTTGTCTGAAAATCAAACAAAGACAGAAACTTTGTTATCAAATTCCCTGACTGTGAAATCAAGGATTCAATTCCTGACATCATGTAAGTTACAAACAGTACACCAAAGGAAACTACTGCTGCGATTACCTGGCTCTCCGTTAGACTTGATACAAACATACCTACAGCAATACAAGTCAAACCATACAGAACAAAAGCCAAAATACCCACATAGGCATCTAACATCGGTACTGAACCAAATTTAGACAGGTATAACGGATAAAAGCAGATTCCCACCATAGGAATGAGGAATACGGCAGCCATTGCCAGAAATTTACCACATACAATTTTGCCGACAGATACAGGAGCTGTCAGCATCAGCTGATCTGTTTTCTGTTTTCTTTCCTCTGCAAAAATCTTCATGGAAAGAATGGGAATCGTTATTAGAAACAAAAACAAAATTGCTCCTAATGTATAAGACACATATGGATATCCTGCATTTACATTATATACAGTAGCATACAGACCAAAGAAAAATATGGTAACTCCAATAAAAAGCAGGCCTATTACTGAATGCATATAGGACATAAATTCCTTTTTAAATATTGCTATCATCTTGCTTCTCCTCCTCTGCCTCTTCTGTCTCCACTATCTGAGTTTCCTCCTCTACAGACTCTTTCACAGTTTCTTCCTCTTTCTGCTCTCCTGTCAGTTCCAGGAATACATCCTCTAAGGATTTCTCATTCTGTGAAAGCTCTAAAATCGGAAGCTTCTTCTCTGCCAGTGCATAGAACAATTCCTTTCGAACATCATGCTGTGCATCTGTCCTAATCACAACAGTTGTTATCGTGTTCTCTTTTTCTTCTGTTACATGATACTCTTGAATATCCTTCATTGTATCTAATACACTTGAAAGTACCTCTTTCGTACCTTCCACCGATAAAACCAGCTCTTTTCCACCATTTAGCAAAGTCATTAATCCCTCTGGTGTATCGCTGGCAACTAACTTTCCTTTTGAAATAATCATAATATGGTCACATACTGCACTGACCTCTGAAAGAATATGTGAGCTTAAAATAACAGTATGTTTTTTTGCTAACTCACGAATCAGTTCACGAATTTCAATAATCTGCTTTGGGTCTAATCCTACAGTTGGCTCATCAAGAATAATAACCTCCGGATAACCGATAATTGCCTGTGCAAAGCCAACACGCTGCTTATATCCTTTTGACAGATTTTTAATCAGCCTGTCTTTTACATCCGTTATCTTAGTCTGCTCCATGACCTGTTCAATCTGCCCTGCTCTTTCCTTTTTAGGGACCTTTTTTAACTCTGCCACAAATTTTAAGTACTCATAAACAGTCATATCCGGATATACAGGCGGAAGCTCAGGCAAATAACCAATGCTTCGCTTTGCATCCTCCGGCTCTTTCAATATATCGTAACCATTAACACGAACTGTTCCTTCTGACGCTGCAATATAGCCTGTCATAATATTCATTGTCGTACTTTTACCGGCACCATTCGGTCCTAAAAAACCATATACCATACCTCTTTCCACACAAAAGGATAAATGGTCTACAGCTACATGATTTCCATATTTTTTCGTAAGATTTTCTACTTCAATCAAAGTACTAGCCTCCTTCATCTTTTACCATTTCTTATTCATTGTATGAAAAAAGTATGATTTTTTTTTGATAGAAATGTGTCAATTCTGTGTCTTATGTTGACCATCTTAATATTTTTCATGTATAAAGAAAAAAAGAACACACCTCATAAGAGATGTGTTCCCAATTGTTCTCTGATTTGATTTTTAAAGCCCATCACACCAATCGTATCCATAAGATAGGATGCATAGGACAATGCTGTACTATCTGCCTTTGTTTCCTCGTCAGCCCCATTTTGTAAAGCCAGCAACTCTTCAAAGCCACCAATAACAGTATTTGTTGTTTTCTCCAGTTCCCCATAATCCTTAATGTAGTTTGAACCTGATGTCTTTTGCGCAATGACTAATGCCTGATTACCCTGTTGCTCGTTTTGCGTAAGCCTTTGGATTGGTCGGAGACTTGTCGGATTTCCATGTATCGAAGAAACACGATAGTTATTCGTGCCCCCAATACTCAAGCTTCCTCCAATAGTCATTGAATACCCCCTTTTTGCACATCATTTATTTATCATTCTTTTTATCGGATTTTTTATAGCGTTCACGCATAGCATCAATCATTTTTTCCAATAAAAGTTTTTTCATATATACGTCAAAGCTCAGCTGACAAATGAATGAAAAATCTTTCAAAAACTCTTTATCCTCTTCCGGAGCATCCTCAAAGGTCTTTTGTGCTGCCTCATATTTCTGGGAAACATCAGCCTTTAATATATCCACCTGCTCCTTTTCCATACTGAAAACTTCTTCATAAATTGTCTGAATATTAAAACTGTCCTCTGTATGGAAAAACTTCTCTGTAATTGGCTGCAATAATGTCTGAATGTCATTGATGGATAGAAAGCTCTTATAATAATAAATAAAAATCAATACCAGCACATGCTCTTTAGAATACTTTTTTTTCACAGGTGGTGGTAATAAATCATTTTTAGCATAATTATTAATCATGGTCTTTGTCATGACCTTATCCTCATCCGGAAAGCGGGAAGTTTTACGTAATTTGCTATCCATAAAAGTCGTGACCTGATCCATATAAAGGTCTATATTAGGTATATCCTCAGCTTTAATGTAATCAATACGGTCAAAGCTCTCTAATATACTCTTTATTAAATCATTTGAATCAATTCTCATAGCTTCTAAACCATGCCCTTCCTTAACATAAAAACCTAATATTATTATATAGTAATCAAAACTACATATCAAGTCCAATTCAAATTTTCTCATGTGAGTTTACAATCCAAAAATTGTGTGTTACAATAATGTAGAACTTTACAGTATGAAAGCATTAAAAAATGAACACAATGTATTATTAATACGCCATTTATAATTTTATAACAGGAGAAAACAGATTTATGAATAAGAAGATTAAGACTCCGGCTGTCGACCACCTATTAGATGCTATCCTCTGCTTAGAGTCAAAGGAAGAATGTTACAATTTTTTTGAGGATTTATGTACAGTAAACGAGTTACTTTCCCTTTCTCAGAGGTTTGAAGTAGCTACCATGCTTCGTGAACATAAGACTTATCTGGAAATTGCTGAAAAGACAGGTGCTTCTACTGCTACCATCAGTAGAGTTAACCGTTCCCTTAATTATGGTAGTGACGGATATGAGCTTATTTTTGAACGTCTGGCTGCCTTACAACAGCAAAGAGAAGATCAGAAATAAAATGAGCAACTTAAAAAGGAGATGTTTTACATCTCCTCTTTTATTTATATTCAGCCAAGTTATGAAACCTTTTCAGCTGTTTTTTCTTTCACTTCTGCATTTGTTGTCATACCACATCTGCCATTAAAAATTGCATTTTCATCAATCACTAAAACTTTTGCACGAATATCACCATTCACAACACCTGTTGAGCTGATTTCTACTCTTCCTGCAGATTCAATATCTCCATTTACCTCACCGGAAACCATAATACCTTCTGTTTTGATATTTCCTATTACTTTACCTTTTGCACCAATAAGCAGTTTCCCTTTTGCTTCTACATTACCCCTAATCACACCATCGATTCTTGCTGATTCAGAAGTAATGAAATTACCCTCGACTACGGAATTGGCTCCAATTAAGCATCCCATGTTCGCTTCTGCTGCTACATCCACTTTGTTTCTTGCCATCATAATCTCTCGCTTTCTTTCTGTTTCAACTTTTTTACTACACTTATCCCCATATCACTGCTTTGTTGGGAAAACCACTACTAACCATAAATCTCCATCAGACTTAAAGGATCAATATAGGTATCATTTTCAATAATCTGATATCCTAAAAGTTCTTTGCCTGCCTCAATATTGAAAATTTCAGTGTCTGTAGTCACTTCCTGATTAAGCTCTACTTTTGGTGTTGAGCTGTTACGATATACGGAAAAATACCCGTTTTCGTGGTCAACCATCACAATATATCCATTTTCCGCATCACCGGCAATGGCTGAAATTTTTCCCTTTGCCGTTGCGATAACACTTGTGCCTGCTGCTGCTGAAAAATAAGCAACCGGATTTCCATCGATTTCCTTCACTTCTTCACTATAACTTGCTGTGCCTTTTAAAGGAAAACCTGTTGGAATATACTGTTTTGCAAGCTCTTCTGCCTGCTGTTCCTCCAACTGTACCTTTTCATTCACCGTATCGCTCAGGATAGAAACCTTTTCCTGTAATTCTTTATTTTCTGTTTCGAGTTGTGCTTTTTCATCCTTTAATGTTTCTACTTCATGCCGTAGTGAATTGATTGATGTATTGGCAACCAGAACATGGTTTGTCAGATAGTAGCAATATATCAATGCAACAATAATCAGCATAGCCACAACGCTACCAATTGTCACCAGTACTCTTAAGCTTAGTGAAAATCTTTTGACCTCCGCTGTAGCTACATCCGGGACAAAGATAACATTATATCTTACCTTTTTTTTCTTCTTTTTATTCTGCTTCACCAGATACACCTCCCCATACCTATATAGTTTACCATAATATGTAAGTGTTACACAATCCTTTCTTTGCAAAAATATTCTGAATTTATTTACATAATATCTTTACTTTTCAAACTGTTTATGCTATCCTATACGTGTTGTGGAGTACACAATATTTAATATATTTTGGAGGTATCATGATGAATAAAGGTACAGTAAAATGGTTTAACAACCAAAAGGGTTACGGTTTTATCTCTGATGAAGCAGGAAATGACGTATTCGTACACTACTCAGGACTTTTAATGGAAGGCTTCAAGTCTTTAGATGAAGGCGCTAGTGTAGAATTCGAAATTGTAAATGGAGAAAAAGGTCCACAGGCAGTTAACGTAACCAAATTATAAGATGCGCTTATAGCCATTTAATCTAGTTTCGATGTGCCTTTCTAAATATAAAAAGTTTTATTTTGAAATCAGCAATATTGTTTTACGGGATTAAGATGTACTATGAGGGGAATCAAAAAAGAGACTATCGTGTATAGTCTCTTTTTTTGTACAAAAAGCTTATTCTCTTATTGGCACCTGCGTATGATTTCATCCATCGATAAAGGACCACCAAATAAATCTAACGCACTTCCTACCGTTACATGGATGTTGCCTTTTCCTATTTTCTTAAGCAAATCAACATCCTCGTAGCTATGCACACCACCAGCATACGTAATCGGCAGCTTATTCCAATGACTCAATAAGGTTACCAGTTCTTCCTCAATTCCTTGGGATTTGCCTTCTACATCTACTGCATGAATTAAAAATTCATCACAGTAATCCATCAGCATATTTAAGCTTTCCTCGCTTACCTTTTCCTCTGTAAAATGCTGCCATCTGTCTGTCACAATGTAATACGCGCCATCTCTTTTTCTGCAGCTCAAATCCAATACAATATGTTCCTTTCCTACTGCCTTGTTCAAGCTTTTAAGATTTTCCATATTGATTTTTCCTTCTTTGAAAACAAAGGAAGTAACTATCACATGAGAAGCGCCTGCCTCGATATATTCTGCTGCATTTTGGTCTGTGATACCACCACCAATCTGCATACCACCCGAATATGCTGAAAGTGCCAGTAATGCCTGCTTTTTGGTTGCCTCGTAATACTCACTGGTTACAGGATTTAACAAAATAATATGTCCGCCCTTTAAGCCTTTTCCCTGATAAAGCTTTGCGTAATAATCCGCATTCTTTTGTGCTACAAAATTGGTGGCAGCATAGTCACCTTTATCAGCCAGTGTGCTGCCAACAATTTGTTTTACCTGCCCATTATGTATATCAATACATGGTCTGAATTCCATTGTGATACCTGTCCTTTATTATGCCAATGTTGCTGAAATAACGTCACTCATGTCATATTTTCCAGCCGGTTTTCCTGCCAGATATTTAGCTGCCTGTACTGCTCCCTTGGCAAAAACAGACTTAGAATATGCTCTGTGTGAGAACGTGATTACTTCATCCACACCTGCAAAAATGACATCATGGTCACCAACGATAGTACCGCCTCTGACTGCGCTGATACCAATTTCTTTTTGTGAACGTTTTTCACGTACCTGGCTTCTGTCATAAACATATGCAAATTCATTATCAAACTCTTCATTAATGCTGTCTGCAAGTGCAAGTGCTGTCCCACTTGGCGCATCAACCTTTTGATTGTGATGCTTTTCTACAATTTCTACATCAAAGCCGGCCGGTACAAATACAGCTGCCGCATCCTTCAAAATCTTTAATAACGTATTTACGCCAAGAGACATATTGGCAGAACGTAAAATAGCCACCTTCTTAGAAGCTTCCTCTACTGCTGCCAGCTGTGCTTCTGACAGTCCTGTTGTACATAATACACATGAAATCTGCTTTTCTACTGCGTACTGCAATAAGCCATCAACTGCCGGTGCTGCACAAAAGTCTATGATAACGTCTGCTTCTACTGTACACTCTGAAATTGTTGGAAATACCGGGTAGCTGTTTTGAATATGCTGTGAGGCATCAACTCCTGCTACGATTTCGATTTCTGTATCTTCTGCCGCAATTCCTGTAATTACCTGACCCATTTTTCCATTACAGCCATGCATAATTGCTCTAATCATTTTCTAAAACCATGCCTTTCTCTATTTATGTAATTAAAGGATACCATACTCCTTCATAGCCTTTTCCAACTTGGCAGCATTTGCATCCTCCATCTCTGATAAAGGTCTTCTCAAAGGTCCAACCTCTTTGCCCATCAGCTTTAATGCTTTCTTTACAGGGATTGGATTTACTTCACAGAATAAAGCATCACATAAAGCAATTGCAGCTAACTGCTCCTTGCAGCTCTTTGCTACATCTCCTGCTAAATAGTCTGCACAAATGTCATGCGTCTGCTGTGGTGCTACATTGGAAAGAACTGAGATAACACCCTTTGCACCAAGTGACATCAAAGGAACAATCTGGTCATCATTTCCTGAGTACAAGTCTACACAGCCATCTGCGATTGCCATCAAATGTGCTACCTGCGAAATGTTTCCGCTTGCTTCCTTAACACCTACAATGTTTTCTACGTTCTTACACAAACGTACTACTGTTTCAGGTGCAATGTTACAACCTGTTCTGCTTGGTACATTATATAAAATCACAGGTACCTTCACAGACTCTGCTACCATTTTGAAATGCTCATAAAGTCCATTCTGAGTTGCTTTATTGTAGTATGGTGTTACAACAAGAATACCATCTACGCCATACTTTTCTGCTTCCTGTGAAAGGTAAATTGCAGTCTCTGTACAGTTTGAGCCTGTTCCTGCGATAACAGGGATTCTGCCAGCTACCTTCTCTACACAGTATTTGATAACGGAAAGATGTTCTTCATGTGTTAAAGTGGAAGCCTCGCCTGTTGTACCACAAACAATAATCGCATCTGTGTGATTTGCAATCTGGAACTCAATCAGCTTTGCAAATTCCTCATAATTTACATCTCCATTTTCTTTCATTGGTGTTACAATTGCAACACCGGCACCGGTAAATACTGCCATGTTTTCTTCCTCCTAAAATTAATATGTTTCTTTGTTTTCGCATTATGCCGGAGGTCTTACTTTATAAACCAAACAGACCGACCATGCAAATGCAGATGGTCGGTCTCATATTCGATACTCGTTTGATAGCCCTCCATCTGACGATGACAGTCATACAGCTCTTAACTGTATGCCCAAGCCGAAAGCTCTCATGGAAGCTTTCTCTTTCGGCGTCTTACCCTTTCTCCCTTCTTCTTCAGTGCCTGACACTTCCAAAAGGATACTCTTGCAATACGCAACCTCTATCTTCAATTATGAAATTGTTAAGATATTTTTATAATAACATGCGAAATATGCGCTGTCAACAATGGGTTGTATTATGTTGACAAAGTTATTCAAAAACTTTATAATTCAACGCTTCTATTTTAGAAACCTCATCTGCAAGCTGACAAACCTCATCACTCATTCTGATACCTGTCATAATAATGCTGACATCCTCTGACTTTGCCTCTAAAATCTTTCTTAAATCCTCGATGGTAATGATACCATTATCCAGTAAACCCAGTACTTCATCCAGAACAAGAAGACTACATTCACCTGTTGTCAGAACCTTTTTTGCAAAATTCAGTCCGTTTTTGATATTATAGATTTCCTCCTGCTGTTTTTCAGGAGTCAGCTGGCAAAAATCCTCATCACTTTTCTCAAAACGGAAGAATTTGACCTCCGGCTCAAGACGTTTGAGAAATTCTTCATTTTTTGTCTTCTTCAAAAAGCTGATAATCACTGCATTGTTTCCATCACAGGCTTCCTGAATTGCTCTGCCAAGTGCAGCGGCAGATTTTCCGTGACCAGCACCACTATATATCTGTACTAAGCCTTTATCCATGGTTTCCTCACTTCCACGCAAAATTGCGCTAATTGTTTTCAAACAATACGCTATTCTATCATAGTGTTATCTATTTTGCAATGTTTATTCATATTCTTCAGGAAGTTCCAGTTTGCTGACTGACACTTCGTAAGCGACCCTTTTTTCCATATCCTCTTCAGAAAGCTTTTTCACATATTCTCTGGACTGGATGCGCCCCCACACAAGACATCTTTCTCCCACTGCAAAGTTCGATGCGTATCTGGCATTTCTTCCCCAACAAATACACGGAATGTAATCAGATTTGCCATATGGTCGGTTTACCGCAAGCAACAAGTCTGCAATTTCCCTGCCAAGCGGTGTTTTTCGATAAACCGGTTCCTTACAGATATAGCCATCTAAGAAAATCTGATTTGTCTTTACATTTTCCCCTATATCCTCTACAAATTCAATCTCTCTTGCAAAAACAGAAAGCACCAGCCTGTTTTTATGCTCTTCATGCCTGTTATAAGAGCGGAACTGTCCACTGACAATTACCTGATAACCTGTGTAATCCTCACTGACGTCAATCAGTCTTTCAGAAACCATGACCGGAATGATATCCGTGGACTCTGAAAGTCGTGTTACCTGCATATCCACCATGTAAAAGCCTTCTCCATATATTTCATGGCTATAGGTAAAATCGCTGACAATTTCCCCCATTACCATTACCTGATTGTTTTCAATAACCTTATCTGTCATAATATGTTCTCCCTTCTTACTAAATCCTAAGAATTTTTTCTAGTATGTAATATCATTTATATTCAAACTGTTTCGTATTATTCCTAATTCCTGTCATTTTTTCCAAAAACAATTCTTGCTATTTCTATTATATATACAACTTATCTACATAAAAAATTATATTTTTCTAAAATTATCTACATTCTGTCATCCCCGCTTCGACATCACAGTTGCAAATTTTTTTCTCTGGTGCTATACTGTTAAAGTTTGAAAAACTTTATGAAAATTTATTGTCCCAATGCCGATTTTACGGCATATTCGTAATATGGAGGTTTCCTATGAAGCAAAAAAGAGAAGACGTTAGAAACGTGGCCATTATTGCCCATGTTGACCATGGTAAAACAACTCTTGTCGATGAGCTGTTAAAGCAAAGTGGTGTATTCCGTGAAAATCAGGAAGTTGCTGAACGTGTCATGGACTCTAACGACATCGAGCGTGAACGTGGTATCACCATTCTTTCTAAAAATACTGCAGTTATGTATAAAGGTACAAAAATCAATATCATCGATACTCCGGGTCATGCTGACTTTGGTGGTGAGGTTGAGCGTGTATTAAAAATGGTTAACGGCGTTATCCTTGTAGTAGACGCTTTTGAAGGTGCAATGCCTCAGACCAAATTCGTTTTAAGAAAAGCCCTGGAGTTAAAACTCCCTGTTATTGTATGTATCAACAAAATTGACCGTCCTGAGGCTCGTGCCATGGAGGTTGTTGATGAAGTATTAGAGCTCTTCCTTGAGCTTGATGCGGACGATGCACAGCTTGACTGTCCATTCGTTTTTGCTTCTGCAAAGGCTGGTATCGCATCCTTGGATTCTGAGGAAACAGGTGTTGACATGACACCATTATTTGAAACAATCCTTGACTATATCCCTGCTCCTGAAGGAGACCCGGATGCAGGTACACAGGTACTTATCAGTACTATTGACTACAATGAATACGTTGGTCGTATCGGTGTAGGTAAGGTTGATAACGGTACTGTTAAGGTAAATCAGGATGTTATCATCTGTAACCATCATGAGCCTGATAAACAGAAAAAAGTAAAAATCAGTAAATTATATGAGTATGACGGTTTAAATAAAGTAGAAGTAAAGGAAGCAGGCATCGGTTCTATCGTTGCTATTTCCGGTATTTCCGATATCCATATCGGTGATACCCTTTGCTCACCTGAAAATGTTGTACCTATTCCATTCCAGAAAATCAGCGAGCCAACTATCGCTATGCAGTTTATCGTAAACGACTCTCCTCTTGCAGGACAGGAAGGTAAGTTCGTAACCAGCCGTCATTTACGTGACCGCTTATTCCGTGAGCTTAATACAGACGTTTCTCTTCGTGTAGAGGAAACAGAAAGTGCTGATGCCTTTAAGGTTTCCGGTCGTGGTGAGCTTCACTTATCTGTATTAATCGAGAATATGAGACGAGAAGGTTTTGAATTCTCAGTAAGTAAAGCTGAAGTATTATATAAAACTGATGAAAACGGTAAAAAGCTTGAGCCTATGGAGCTTGCTTATGTAGATGTTCCTGAAGAATTTTCAGGTACTGTTATCCAGAAATTAAGCGAGCGTAAAGGTGAGCTTCGTAATATGGGTAAAGCAAGCGGTGGCTATGCAAGACTGGAGTTCTCTATTCCATCAAGAGGCTTAATCGGTTATCGTGGCGAATTCATGACTGATACAAAAGGAAACGGTATCTTAAATACAAGCTTTGATGGTTATGGTCCTTACAAGGGAGATATCCAGTATCGTAAGCAGGGTTCATTAATTGCCTTCGAGGCAGGTGAAGCAATTACCTACGGTCTTTACAATGCACAGGAGCGTGGTACCTTATTTATCGGACCTGGTGAAAAGGTTTATTCAGGTATGGTTATCGGTCAGACAGGTAAGAGTGAGGATATCGAAATCAATGTATGTAAGAAAAAACAGCTTACCAATACTCGTTCCTCAAGTGCTGATGAAGCATTAAGATTAACTCCTCCTCGTATTCTGAGTTTGGAGCAGGCTCTTGACTTCATCGATACTGATGAATTATTAGAGGTAACACCTACCAACTTACGTATCAGAAAGAAAATCCTTGATCCAACACTTAGAAAACGTGCAGGATTCAAGAAATAATAACACATGTCAAAAAGTGGAGCTGGGCTCCACTTTTTCAATTATAAGTGCCATCATAATCAGACAATCTTCCGTCTACGATTTTTACAATTCTTTTTGCAGCCTGAGCTACCTTTAAATCATGCGTAATCATTACAATAGTATTTCCCATTTCATTTAGTTTTCCAAAAAGCTTTAATACCTCCTGACCGCTGACCGTATCCAAAGCACCTGTCGGTTCATCAGCAAGCAAAATAGCCGGTTCAGATGCTAAAGCTCTTGCAATAGACACTCTTTGCTTTTGTCCACCTGAAAGTTCATTGGGTCTATGCTCCAAACGATGATCGATGCTCAACAGCTTTACAATTTCCTGACATTTTTCCTCTGCTTCTTTATGTCCCATGCCTCTCATTAAAAGAGGCATGATAATATTCTGCATGACATTATAAGTTGAAATCAGCTGATAGTTTTGGAAAATAAATCCTATCTCCTTATTTCTTACCTGTGTCATATCCTTTTCTGTTGTTTCATGAATGGCTCTGCCGTTTAAGTAATATTCTCCTGAGTCCAACAAGTCCATACAACCGATAATGTTCATCAATGTAGTTTTACCGGAACCGGAGGGTCCAAGAATTGCTACAAACTCTCCCTTTTCTACGGAAAAATTAATATCCTTTAATACCGGGACCTTTTCATCCCCCAGCATGTATCCTTTATTGACATGTTTGATTTCTATGATACTCATAAAAAAGCTTATCCTTTCCGCTATTGTGTAATCCAAATCTTTAGAATTTCCTGTGTCTGGTCATCAAACAATACCTGTACCTGGTCTCCGCTTGCAAGCCTTGCAAAAGTAGTTATAGTTCCAAGCTTTGTCACTACCTCTGTACCCACCGGAATCATCCAGGTCTGCGCTTCTTGCAGTTCTGTTTCATCAGAAATTGACACACCTGTCATTTCATTACCAATCATTTTTTGAATAGACACCGTTACTAAAGTCTGATTTTCACCTGCTACTGCTTCGTTGGTACTTGTCTTAGCCGCAGCCTCATTTCTTTGATAAAGTAAAAATGAGGCTGCCCCAAGTAGCAATGCAAGAATACAGATAATCAATATAATCCACTTCTTTTTGTTCTTTTTTGGTTTCATATCCATACACCTTTCCTATTCCTGATTTAATGCTACAACCGGAATTAAGGTAGATGCCTTGTAAGCCGGATAGAAGCCAAAGATAGTTCCGGTAATAACACCAAATGCCAGTGATAACAGTCCACCACTGATTGACAGCTCTACACGAACAGAAAAACTTTCAACAATTGGTGTAATACCTAATGCCAGCATAACGCCAAGCACCGCACCGATAAAACTCATAAAGCACGCCTCCATTAAGAACTCCATCAAAATATCCTTTTGTGAACAGCCTAGCGCTTTTAGAATACCGATTTCATTTGTTCGTTCTTTCACAGATACGAATAATACATTCATAATACCAATACCACCTACGCAGAATACGATGACTGCCATCGCAACCAGTAAAATCTGCAACGTTTCATTCGATTTAGATGCTGCTTCCATTTTGCTTCCCGCATCTGTAATGGTAAATTCTGCATTCGCATAACTGTCTGCCAGTACACTTTCGATATTTTCCTTTACGATATCAACCTCGTCAACATCCTCTGCGATAACAGTAATCGTAGGGCTGACATCTTCTCCAGTAATATATTTGATACCTGTTTCGTAAGGAATGAAAATCGTTGTATCCGGACTGATGCCAGATGCCACACTTCCCATTTCAGATAAAACACCTCTTACCACATAAGGCCTGCTGTCTATGTATATGACACTTTCATATGCTTCGTATACACTTCCAAAGATTTCTTTTGCTATCGAATAACCAAGTACACAGTACTTTTCTTTATTCTCATCATTTTCATCTGAAAGAAACTCCCCCATAGCCAGCTCTAAATTACTGATAGACATATAGTTACTCTTGACACCTGCTATCGTATAGGAAGAAGCGCTGTCTAAGTCTCCACCTTCCACTTCTGTGGTTGTGGTGTAGGAGATAGTTGTATCAGCAATGTTTGGAACAAATACAGCTAAATCCTCCATATCCTCTGTGGAAAGAACGATTTTTTCCTGATTCATTCTATCATCATTCATACCTCCCATATCTGGCATTCCATTACCCATATCAGGCATTCCGCCCCCACTTGGGAAACCGCCTCCGCCACCGAAGCCGCCTCCCATATTCGGCATACCGCCTCCACCATCTCTGCCACCGCTACCAAATTCAGTAGCATTAGATTCATAGGAAATATCAATTGCACCTGCATTCAAATTTTTAAATTGTTCTGCGACCTCCAGTTTTCCACCTGTTCCGATTGCCAGTACCATCATAATGGTTGCCGAGCCTACAATAATTCCCACAGAGGTCAAGATTACTTTGAACTTATTTTGGGAAAGATTGAGCATTACCAGTCTTAAAATTTCAGATATTCTCATGATTCACTTACCTTACTTTCAATCAGTACCACATCGCCCTCTGAAAGTCCTTCCACTATTTCTACGTTTGTTCCATCAGAAAATCCTGTTGTAACTTCCTTCTTTACGATATTTCCTGACTCATCTCTTACCTTGACATAGGATTTTGTACCCTCTCTTGTAATCGCACGGTTCGATACATAGGTTACCTCCTGTGTCTCTTTTGTAACAAAGGTTACCTCTCCACTCATGCCTTCATACAATCCCGTCAGATTGTCTCCCTGCAGAGTAACGGTAACAGTATAATAAACAGTTGCCGTACTACTATCATAAGTTGCATCTGAAACTTCACTGATATAACCTGTAAACTGGTCATCCGGGTAAGCATCACAGGAAATGTATACCTTACCATCCTTATCAATGGCTTCGTAATCATCCTCGCTCAAATCCACATCCATGGTAATTTCATCTGTATTATAAAGAGAAACCAATACTGTATTTTTTGTCACGCTATCACCTTCAGATAAATAGACATCTGTGATGATACCGTCATATTCTGAAATAACATCATTTCCTACAATATAGGCATTGAAATTCTCAAGCTTGGAAACCGCTGACTGATAACTGTTATAAGAGGCTTCTTTGTCATAGTTCAAACTTTCCAGCTGCAATTGATACCAGCTGGATGCCACGTTCGCATAGTAGGTGTCTGTATCGTATGTATTCTGAGCCTCAAGCTTACCTGTTTCTAAATCTCTGACTGCCTGATTGTAGGTTCTTACTGCCTCCTGAATTTCTGTCTGTAAGCTTTCAATTTCCTTCTGTAAATCTTCCATATCATCCTCTAAACCATCCACCAGCTCCTGTGCTGATTTCTGTGCCTGTTTAAAGGTCACATAGTAATAAGCATTTTCAAAGCGATTTTCATAATTTGCTTCTACCGCTGCATTT
Source organism: uncultured Lachnospiraceae bacterium (assembly GCA_945864145.1). GTDB lineage: Bacteria > Bacillota > Clostridia > Lachnospirales > Lachnospiraceae > COE1. The sequence goes on from CAMBAN010000023.1 coordinate 20,377, forward strand.
GCCTCAGTTAAAGCTTCTTTTGCAACAGCAAGCTGTTCTTGTAGATCTATCAGTTTCAGCGTGTCTTCATTTACCTGATCCTGCTTTTCATTTACTGCTTCCTCTGCATCTGATAACGCTTCCTCTAATTCTTCCACTGCCATATCATAGACAAGCTGTGCCAGTTTTCCATTTGTGACATATGTGTCATATCCTTGCTGTGCCTCTGTTTTAGACTCCAATTGCTCTACCTGTAACGATTGATAGTCCTCTAACGTATCCTCCACATCTTCCTCCAGCTGAGACCTGATTTCATTCACGCTGCTTTCTGTCAGAGTGTATAAAACATCTCCTGTTTTCACTTCTTCACCAACTGTTACATGTACACTTTCTACATCCATTTCCTGCTCTTCGGAAGAAACGGTACTACCACCAAAAGAAAAGCTCATGCCTACATTTCCAAATCCAAAATCTCCGTTTCCACCACTTGCAGAGGAGGAAGAAGAACTACTGTCACTATCTACCAAGGCGCTGATATCCAAATCGAAGGTCTGATTTGTGGTACCGATATTCACAGTAGCATCCTCTGTAATACCTACTGTCAGCTCTCCGTATTCTACTGTTGTCTCTCGATAGACAACTGCTTGTGCTTCCTCTGAATTCTTAGAAACTACTAAAACGATTGTGGTTACAAGACATACGGTAAAAACGCCACCAACCGTAAACAATACTTTTTTATGAGTTCGCTTCATTTGCCGTATCTCCTTTCTCTTCTTCTGTTACAAAGGATACATCTGCGGTCATACCACCATATAGCTTAGAAGTATCTCCCTGGATAGCGATTTCTACCGGATAGCTGACTGTTGCTGTACTTCTGCTGGTTGCCGTTGTTGTAATAGAAGAAACGATACCTTCATACTCTTCATCCGGATATGCGGAAAAGCTTATCTTTACAGAATCTCCTACACTGATTGCTACAACATCCTCCTCAGAAACATCAACAGATACTGTCTTATCAGCCTCTGCTGCATAGGAGATTAACGTACCTGCATTAATCAGATAATCCTCTTCCTCATAGCCAAGCTCAGTAATCATGCCAGAGCCTTCTGCATATACTGTACCATCGCCTATAAAGACTTCAAAGGCTTCCAATTTTTGTGTTGCTTCCTCTAACATAGCCTGCGCTTTAGAAACCGCATTTTCGTAACTCTTTAAGCTATTACTGTATTTTTGGTCTGCAATACTTCCACTAACATTGGTACTCTCCAAAGTCTGGCTTGCAGATAAAAGCGTTTTTTCTACTAATTGATTCTGCTCTGCAATTTCCTTTTGTAAATCTGCAATCTCTTCTAATTTATCATCAATTTCATCATTCGAGCTATCATAGGAATCCATAAACTGCTCATAAGACTCTTTTGCACTCTTTAAAGCTTCTATTACTTCAAGCTGCTTTGTAAAGGCATACTCATCATCACTCATAATTTCATCGTAATCATCCTGTGCATCTTCATATGCATCCAACAAATCGTGCATCTGCTCTCTGTAATCATCCTCTACTAAGGAATACTGTAGCTCTACAATTTCTGAAAGCAGCTGTTCAATTTTTAAAACTCGCTCACTCGCTTCCTGATTGATTTTAGCAATAGAAACATCATAATTTTGCTGAGCAAGTGCATATGCAAGCTCTGTTTCATCCTTGGAAAGGCTTGCAGTAATAGCACCTACCTCCATTTCCGACTGTGCCTGAGACAATGCGATTCTTGCCTCTGTCTGCTCATAGGTGAGTGCTTTTCTGACCGCCTCTATACTGACATCACTAAACTTATAAATCGGGTCTCCTTCGGAAATGACCTGACCTACTGCTGCATATACCTTTTCCACCTGCAAATATTTGATATCATCATCTTCATCATCGTCATCTTCATCATCTTCGTCCGTGCTGACATCCAAGTCATATTCCTGCGTGGTCAAACCCATAGTCACTGTACCACTTTCTGTTACGCCACTCTGCAGTACACCCTTTTGCGCCTGATTTTCCTTGTACACATAGTTTTCCTGTTCCAGATTTGGTTGTATAAAAACTGTATACGCAGACATCAGTAACAAAGCAACAACTAATACAACAACTACAAATAGGGTATGTTTTGTTTTCTTACTCATTTTTTTACTCATTCTGTGTTTCTCCCATATTTTCTCCATCTGTCATATCAGAAGGCATTCCTTGACCAGCCTGCATATTACCTTTATTTCGCATTCCATTTCCTCCTGTCGGAAGCTCTACATCACCAAAAATAACAGTTGCTGTCAGATTTTCTGAAAGTGCGCTGACATCTCCTGAAACAGATACGATAACTGTATAAGTTACAGTAGTCTTACTACTTGAAGAAGATACCGGATTAATAGAAGTAACAACACCCTCGTAGGTATCATAGCCATCTATGTAAATATGAGCAGTATCCTTTACTGCAATCTGTGCAATATCATCCTGGTCAACGGAAACTGTTACAGAAATCTCACTTGGTTTACTATATGCCATAATGACATCAGAGCCGGTTAACTCCTGTTCTTCCTCAACAAGTACTTTTAAAATCGTTCCGTCCTCTTCTGTATATAAGAATCCATCCCCGATTTCTGCCTCAAACTCATCTAAGTTTTCCTGTGCCTCGTCTCTTGCATCCTTTAATTTCTCCAAATCCTCAGAAAGGCTTTCAAGCTCTGTCTCATACTCTGTTTGAGCAATCTGGCTGTTTGCCACGGCAGTTTCATAGGTTGTTTTTGCAGAAAGCATATCCTGCTGATATTTTAAAGTCATTTCATCATAGTCATTTTTTGCTTTCTCCAAGGTATTGGCCAGCACCTTCAAATTCAGCTCTGCATTTTCTACTGCCTTTTCATAGTCTGACTCAGCCTGCTCATATTCAGCCTCTGCTGTTTCTACTTCCTCTGCTAATAACTGAATGGTTTTGATAATCCAGTTTCTGTCCTGTTTACTTGCCTGTTCTTCTGCACTCATAGAATTATTACCCATTCCATTTCCCATCATTTCTGTTCCTGTAGTTGCCTCAGTAGATGAGAAGGCATTTAAAGAGGAGGAATTTGAAGAGGATGAGGAATTCAGCTCATCTGCTGTGATTTCCCAATATTCGTAACGCTCACCATAGAGTTCCTCAGCTTCTATATAAGCCTGTTTATTCTCTGCTACTTCATAGTCCTCATAAAACGTATTATTTATAATCTGTTCATTCAGCTCGTCATAATCCTCTTGTGCTTCTTCATATGCTTCTAATGCGTCTGCAAGCTCTGCTTCCAGCTCCGCTACCTTATCGTCATACACGCTTTGTGCCTGCGTTGCCTCAAGCATTGTTTTATTGTAATTGTATTTTAAAGTAATTTCATTTTCCTGCATGGTAATCACACTGCTTTCATAGGAAAGCTTTGCACTCTGCAATGCTTCCTCAAGCTCTGTTCTTGCTTCCTCCAGACTTTCATCCGTAAACTTCAGGATTTTTGTACCGGCTGTTACCTCATCTCCCGAAGAAAGATATACCTCCTCCACATATAGCTCTGTATCTTCCAGGAAATCAATATCAAATACGACCGCATCCATACCAATGGAGGTAGTTCCTGATGCAGATACATAATTGGTATTCTCTCCTCTGTTCCCTCTCATAAAGTCATCATTTCCATTTTCACTTGTACTTTGTCTTGTTAAAAAATAGGCTCCAAGACTTACTGCAATTACAGCAACAAGTAGTAAGACAATAAAAATCATACTAATTATCTGTTTTCTTTTTCTCTTTTTGGGCGCCTGCGACCCGGCCTGGTCATATTCATCGTACCCTATTAAATGTTCCTTTTTCGGCTTGTTTTCCATACTTTCCCTGCCCTTTCATTTTTTCATGTGGTATATCATAGATTAGTATAGGAAAAATTTGTAATTAATTTTTGTTTAATGTGTGAAAAATGTGTGTCCGAGTGCAAAAGAGGGGTAAACTTTTTTCCCAGCCTGCCGATAATGAAGGAAAGAAGTATTTATACACAGGAGGGATGCCTATGCCAAGTATTCAATGGAATTCTTCTACCATTAATTCTTATTTTAAAACATCACTTAATCAATCCGGTTCCTCACTCTATGATTGCTTAAGCGATGCCGCACTCATCAAAAGTGGCAGTTATTCAAAGTTGATGAAATCTTATTATGCTGCTGTTAAAAAACAGCAGACAGAAGCAACAGAGGAAACAACAAAAAAAGCCACTTCCTCTGAAAAATCAGAGAGTGACTCTTCCAAAAACATTACCTATAACAGCAATGCCACTAAAAACCAGACCGTTGAGTCCTTATTGGACACATTAGTATAATTTCAAAAACATAAAAAATACAGGAACAAAAAGAAAACCTCTGCATAAGATATTAAAAAAATGCAGAGGCTTTTTTATGGCTACTTCAAATACTTCCACCGGTTCCCTTTTTATCCGTGCGACCTCTTCTCTAGGATACATTCCCATTAAACAGGCAAATATTACCATTACCTTATCAGGAAACCCAGACTCCAAAGTAGAGGTTACAACTACTGATGAATCCGGTCTTTCCCCTACCTTATCTTTACCGGCTCCTAACTTTGAGCTTAGTCAGGAGCCTGGTGAGGAACAGCCCTACGCCTCCTACGATATCAGTGTCTCCGCACCTGGCTACGAGCCTGTTATGATAGAAGGTACAGAAATTTTACCGGATGTCACAGCAATTCAGCCGGTAACCCTAAATCCCATTGAAACCAGCGAGGAAGAGTCACCTATCATCATCCCTGAACACACCTTATTCGGAGATTATCCTCCAAAAATTCCCGAAGACGAAATCAAGCCAATCTATGAGTCCGGAGAAATCGTTTTAAGCCGTGTTGTTCTTCCTGAATACGTCATTGTTCATGACGGTGTTCCTTCTGACTACACCGCTCCAAATTACTATGTTCGTTACACTGATTATATTAAAAATGTCGTATCCTCAGAAATTTATGCGACATGGCCGGAATCTGCAATCTATGCGAATACCCTGGCAATTATGAGCTTCACCCTGAACAGGGTTTACACGGAATGGTATAGAAATCAAGGATATAATTTTACCATTACTTCTTCTACCGCCTACGACCAAAAATGGATTTACGGCAGAAACATTTACGAAAATATCAGTCGTATCGTTGACTCTATTTTTTCAAATTATTTATCAAGACCAGGTATAAGACAGCCTATTTTCACTTCTTATTGTGATGGCAACAGAGTGAACTGTGAGGGTCTTTCCCAATGGGGCAGTAAGTATCTCGGTGACCAGAATTATACACCTATCGAAATCATCCGCTATTATTATGGAAATGATATGTATATCAACACCACAAGCTATATTTCCGGTATTCCGGCTTCCTGGCCCGGCTATGACTTAACCATCGGTTCAAGTGGCTCAAAGGTATTACAGTTACAAAAGCAGTTAAACCGTATCGCCGAAAATTATCCGGCGCTTCCAAAAATCGCAGAAGACGGTATCTATGGGTCTTCCACTGCAAATGCTGTAAAAACATTCCAGAAAATCTTTAATTTACCGCAAACAGGCTCTGTCGACTATCCAACCTGGTATAAGATTTCTGCCATTTACGTTGCCGTTACTCGTATCGCCGAACCTGGCACCTGATAGCTTTGGGGCAGCCACTGCCCCAAATTTCTTTTTCATTAATGCTATTTTATATAGTAAATTCTTTCTATTTCCTCCAGTTTTACTCTTGCACTGGTCGCTTCTACAAGTTCTTTTTTTAGTCCCTCATACAGTTCAATAGGTACCATAGCAGTCATACTTACGTCTGCTCCATACTCTGACTCCAGTGTCTCAATCTGCTTAGATGCAAGAATATACTGAATTTTTCCAATTCCATTATAATCTATACCTATTTTTAATTTGACTCCAAAGCGTTTTTCTACCGTTTCACAGGCTGCAAGAGCCTCCTTTAGTACACCTGAGTAAGCTCTTACCAAACCTCCTGTGCCAAGTAAGGTACCACCAAAATATCTGGTTACGACAGCTGCTACATTCCTTATTTCAGAACCAAGCAATACCTCAAGCATAGGGCGACCTGCTGTTCCACTTGGCTCACCGTCATCACTGCTTCTGGTCAGTTGTCCTTTTTCCCCAATCACAAAAGCAGAGCAATTATGCCTTGCATCATAATATTTCTTTTTCATTTCCTCAATAAATGCCATGGCTTCCTCTTCCGTAGTCACCGGTCTGACTGTAGCAATAAACCTTGATTTTTTTTCCACAAGCTCAGCCTCTGCGCCTTTGGAAAGCATGATAAAATGCTCATATTCTGTCGTTTTTTCCATCGTTCTTAATGCCTTTCTTTGTTATGCTGCTATTTTAGCATAATCAGGTACAAATTGTAAAACCTATGTTAATAATTGCAAATAAAGTGAAATCTGCTATAATGGAATGGTATATGTACAAGTTTACTTAAAATGGAAATATTATGCGGAGGTGACACAATGAATTATGGGAAACGTGGAATCACTAAGATTCAAAAATCCCTGACTTCCAAGTCTACGAAACTAAAGAAAATGTGTTGTATTTCTGCCCTTAAATTGATACTGCTTGCATTACTTGCATTTTGTATTATTGGCGTATGCCTAGGTATTGGTGCCTTTAAAGGTATCCTTTATTCGGCCCCAAGTATCACCAATCTGGACGTTATTCCCACCGGCTATGCTACTGTGGTCTATGACGCAAAGGGAAACGAAACAACAAAGCTCGTTGCTGCTGATTCTAACAGAAGCTATGTGAAAATGGATAAAATTCCTGAAAACCTTGCCCATGCTTTCGTTGCTATCGAAGACGAAAGATTTTACGAGCACAATGGTATCGATATCAAAGGTATTATCCGTGCAGGTATGGAAGCTATCAAAGCAAGGAATTTGACACAGGGTGCTTCTACCATTACACAGCAGTTATTAAAAAATAACGTATTCGATGGTTGGACAAACGAAACCACTCTGGAAAAAATCAAGAGAAAAATCCAGGAACAGTATCTTGCTCTGGAGCTTGAAAAAATCATGGATAAAGACCAGATTCTGGAATATTACATGAATTCCATCAATCTTGGTCAGAATACTTTAGGTGTACAGGCTGCTGCCAAGCGTTATTTTAATAAATCCACTTATCAGCTGAATCTTTCAGAATGTGCAGTCATTGCCAGCATTACCCAGAACCCGTCCAAATATAATCCGATTTCTCACCCGGATAAAAATGCCGAAAGACGCGCAAAGGTTTTATCCAACATGTTAGAACAGGGCTATATTACAGAGGCTGAGTATAACGAAGCTGCTGCAGACGATGTGTACAGCCGTATTGCTGCCGTCAATGATGAAAATGAAAGCAGCACTGTTTATACCTATTTTGTAGATGAACTGACTGAGCAGGTGCTTGCCGATTTAATGGAAATCAAGGGTTATAATGAAACTCAGGCCTATAACCTGCTTTACAGTGGCGGTCTCAGCATTTACACTACACAGGATCCTGATATTCAGGCAATTTGTGATGAGGTATTTTCTAATGAAGAAAATTACCCATCTAATGTAAAATGGTACTTAAATTATGCACTTACCATTCGAAAAGCGAATGGCGAAAAAGTAAACTACAGTACAGAAATGTATAAGGCATATTATAAGGATATTAATCCATCCTTTAACCTGCTCTACAACTCCAAGGAGGATGCCGAGGCAGCTATTGAAGCCTATAAAGTTGCAATCATGGAGGATGGCGATACAGTGGAAGGTGAACGTATTACATTGACACCTCAGCCACAAGCATCTATCACCATAGAAGACCAGTCTACCGGCTATATTGTAGCCATGGTCGGAGGTCGTGGTACCAAAGAAGCAAGCCGTACCTTAAACCGAGCTTCTAACACGACAAGACAGCCTGGTTCTACTTTTAAGATTTTATCTACCTATGCCCCGGCTCTTGACAGTGCTGGATTAACTCTGGCAGATGTTCAGAATGATGCTCCCTATAACTACGCAAACGGCAGACCGGTCAGCAACTGGTGGGGAAATGAATACAGAGGACTTGTAAGTCTTCGTTATGGTATTGTACAATCTGCAAATATCGTAGCAGTAAAAACGCTGACACAGATTACTCCACAGCTTGGATTTGATTATCTGTTGAACTTTGGTTTTACTACTTTGGTTGATAAACGTGTACAAAATGATGGTACTATTGTATCTGATATCGGTCAGCCTCTTGCTCTTGGTGGTATCACTGATGGTGTTACAAATATGGAATTGAATGCCGCCTATGCTGCCATCGCAAATCGAGGAACCTATATCAAGCCTAAGCTTTATACTAAGATTGTAGACCATGATGGTAATGTTTTAATTGACAATACAGAACCGGAATCCACCCAAGTCATCAAGGAATCTACTGCCTGGCTTTTAACAAGCGCTATGATGGATGTTGTCAATGGTGGTACTGGTGGTCTTGTTAAATTTGGCAATATGACAATTGCCGGTAAAACAGGTACCACTTCTGATTACAACGATGTATGGTTCTCCGGCTACACCCCGTATTATACCTGTACTACCTGGACAGGCTATGATAACAATGTGAAGCTTACCTCTTCGTCTGAAAAGAATCTTGCAAAAACACTTTGGAAAGCTGTCATGGAAAAGGTTCATGAAGATTTACCTGATAAATCTTTCCCTATGGCAAGTGGTATTGTTACTGCAAGCGTATGCTCTAAATCAGGTAAGTTACCTATTCCCGGTGTTTGCGATGGTTGTATTGTCACAGAATACTTTGCTGAAGGTACCGTTCCTACAGAAAGCTGTGACGTTCATTCATACAGCAATGTATGTGCATTAACAGGATTAACTGCAACAGACGAATGTCCGTTTAAGGTTGCCTCTATCATTGAAACAATTCCAAACAGACTACAGGATAGTTCACTTGGTTCTTATTCAACAAATGATACCACAGAAATAGGAGAAGCATCTTCTATTATTGATTCAGACACTGTAACTACTGACCCGACGCAAATGTGTCCTCACAATGCTGCTTTCTTCTCTGCTCCAAATGCAGAAGCAGTTATCGAGCAACAGCGTCAGCAGCTACTACTTCAACAACAGCAGGCAGCTACAGAAGTAACGCCATAAAATAGAATACAAATGATAAAAAGACATCTACGTCAGTTTTTCTGACACAGATGTCTTTTTTTATTCCATAATTGCATATACTACTATAACAAATCTAAAGGTTGGTAATCACGATGAATCAATTAAAACACTATACCCTAACTGGTGCTATATTTGTAATCATATTAGGAACTTTTGCACACTTTTTTTATAAATGGTCTGACCAAAATTGGCTTATTGGACTGTTTACTCCTGTAAATGAATCCACCTGGGAACACATGAAACTATTGTTTTTCCCTATGTTACTTTTTTCCTTCTATGCCTACTGTAAGCTAAAAAGAATTTACCCCTGTATCGGCTCAGCACTGCTCACTGGCATTTTAGTCGGTACCGCTCTCATTCCATTTATTTTCTATGCATATACTGCAATCATTGGACATCATATATTTATTTTTGATATTGCAACTTTCCTGGTATCCGTCATGGTAGCATTTTATACAGTATATATTTTGACTTTATCCTGCCGAATGCAAAAATATTTAAGACAGTTAATCACTCTTATAGGCATCCTTTTCCTATGTTTTATACTGTTTTCCTGTTGTCATTTCTAGACACTAATAAAAAAGAACGACTATATTTCAAGTCGCTCCATTTTTTTGATTAATTCATATGGAGTAAATCGTGTTCTCTTAATAACTCCTTTACTGTGTCAAACTTTTGCTCTATTGCTTGGTGGTCTTTCTTATTTTGCCAAATGCTCATTTGTGTAGAAATATCCAAAGCTTCTACTTTATTTTTTAAGTAGTCTAACTTAAGGTTTGTAAGCTCCTGTTCTTTTTCCATCTTATCAAGTCTTACATTGATGCCTTGAATAGCATCTAAAATCATTTTTGTTTCTTCACTCATCTTTTTTCTTCCCTTCATTTTGGACAGTAACAAGTTCGACCTTTCTGTCTGCTACAATCTGATTTATTCGAACTTATCTTTTGTTGGCTTATATTGTTCTTCCCCTGTTTCTATGTAGAGCAAAAAGTCATTAATTTTCTTTTCACTCCATCCAGCACTTCGAAGACCTAATACAAGTCTTGCATTTTCCTGCATATTCATTTCGTCCATACTATCC
>CAMBAN010000024.1 GCA_945864145.1 uncultured Lachnospiraceae bacterium
ACCTGCTGCCAGTGCACAAACTACCAGAACAGTCACCAGAAGCACCTCTAAAAGTCTCGTTACAGGCAGCGCTCTCTGGTTCTTCATCATACGTGATAGAACTCCTTTACTTTTTGAACAACATAATCCACATCAGCTTCTGTTAACGTATAGTACATCGGCAAACGGAATAAACGCTCGCTTTCCTTTGTCGTATACTTGTCCTCTCCATGGAATACACCAAACTTTTTACCGGCCGGTGCTGTATGAAGTGGAATATAATGAAATACAGAGTACACGCCCTCTGCCTTTAAGAAATCCAGCAATTCTGTACGTTCTTCCAAATCCTTTGCCTTTGCATAGAACATATGACCATTGTGTACACAGCCCTCCGGAATCACAGGAAGCTCTAAAATGCCTCTGTCAGCAAGCGGCTGTAAGGCTTCCCTGTACTGCTCCCATCTGGCAAGTCTTACATCCGTAATTTCCTGTGCCATTTCCAACTGTGCCCACAAATAAGCAGCATTCATATCACTTGGTAAATAGGAAGAGCCATAGTTTACCCAGGTATATTTATCAATCTGTCCTCTAAAGAACTTAGCACGATTTGTTCCCTTTTCACGGATAATCTCTGCCTGTTCGATATATTTCGCATCCTTAATGAGTAAGGCACCGCCCTCACCCATACTGAGGTTTTTGGTCTCATGGAAAGAAAAACAGCCAAAATCTCCAATGCTGCCAAGTGCCTGTCCTTTATAGCTTGCCATAATGCCCTGTGCCGCATCCTCAATCACATAAAGATTGTATTTTTTTGCAAGCTCCATAATCTTATCCATTTCACAGGAAACGCCCGCATAATGCACCGGTACAATTGCCTTTGTTCGCTCTGTTATGGCATCCTCAATCAGATTTTCATCAATATTCATCGTATCAGGTCTGATGTCTACAAATACCACCTTGGCACCACGCAATACGAAAGCATCTGCTGTAGATACAAAGGTATAGGATGGCATGATAATCTCATCACCCTCCTTGATATCTGCCAAAAGTGCCGCAAGCTCTGTAGCGTGGGTACAAGAGGTCGTTAGCAGACTCTTTGCTGCCCCTGTTTTTTCTTCAATCCATGCGTCACACTTTTTGGTAAAAGGACCATCTCCACAAATTTTCTGGTTCTCTACTGCCTGTCTGATATATTCTATTTCTTTTCCTGTATAGGGTGGAACATTAAAATTAATCATAGCTTTCCTCGATTCTTTTTCCGCTCATTTTTCACTTTATCTTACATTTTTTTTATCTATTTTGCAACTGCTTATTCCGCAGGCGCTGTATGAAAGAAACGATAGATTTCTTCTGCTACATGCTGTGGTATCTGCTCTACCTCGCAAAGCTCCTCAACGGTAGCCACTTTGAGTTCTTCCATTGTCTTAAAATGCTTCATCAGGTTTTTACGTCTGGTTGGTCCAACTCCCGGTATATCATCTAAAATGGAATGTACCTGTGCTTTGTTACGTAAGGAACGGTGATACGTAATCGCAAAACGATGCGCCTCATCCTGTATACGGGTAATCAGTTTAAATCCTTCACTGTTACGGTCAATTGGCAGTTCCACATTTTGATAATATAAGCCTCTGGTGTTATGATTATTATCCTTTACCATACCACATACCGGAATATCAATACCAAGCTCCTGTAAAACCTGTAATGCAATATTGACCTGACCGCGTCCGCCGTCCATCAGTAATAAATCCGGGAATTTGGTAAAGCTGCCAAAGCTTTCATCCAAATCCAGCTCCTGCATTTCCTGTTTTTCAGCAAGTCCATGCGAAAAACGTCTGGTCAATACTTCATGCATACATGCATAATCATCAGGACCTGCTACTGTTTTCATTTTAAACTTTCGGTAGTCACTTCGCTTTGGCTTTCCCTTTTCAAAAACTACCATAGAGCCTACATTGGCAAAACCACTGGTGTTAGAAATATCAAAGGCCTCCATACGGGAAATGCCCTGAATACCTAAAATCTCCTCTATTTCCTTTACTGCGCCAATGGTTCTACCCTCTTCCCGTTTGATACGCTCCTTATCCTGGCTTAGTACCAATGCTGCATTTTTGGCAGCAAGCTCCACTAATTTTTCTTTATCGCCACGCTGTGGCACACGGAGTCTGACCTTATTTCCCTTTTTATTGCTTAGCCAGCTTTCCACAAGCTCCATATCCTCTATGCTTTCCTGAAGCATAATCTCTCGTGGAATAAACGGCGTTCCGGCATAAAACTGCTTTACAAAGCTGCTCAAAATCTTGTCTGTGGTTGGTTCTTCAATCTGTGTCATATAAAAATGCTCACGACCAATCAGTTTTCCATTTCGTAAAAAGAACACCTGAACCACACATTCATTTCCATCAATTGCAAGTGCGATGATGTCCTTATCCTCACCCACATTATCTGAGATTTTCTGAGTTTCACCGATTTTTTTGATATTCTCAATCAAATCCCGGTACTTCATTGCTTCCTCATATTCCATATCTTCGGAAGCTTTTTGCATTTTTTCCTTCAAATCTCTGATAATAGGCTGATATTTACCATTTAGAAAGTCAATTGCCTGTTCTACCTGCTTTGCATATTCCTCCTGCGGCACACAGCCCTGACAGGGTGCACAGCACTGATTGATATGATAATTTAAACAGGGTCTGTCCTTGCCAAAGTCCTCCGGGAGCTTCCGATTACAGGTTTTCAGTTTATACAGCTTATTTAAAAGGTCTATCGTCTCCTTGACATTACCGCCTGTATAGGGACCAAAATACCGTGCCTTATCCTTTTTCATCTGTCTGACCAGTAAAATACGCGGATAGGCATCCTGCATCGTAATTTTTATATAAGGATAGGTTTTATCATCCTTTAACATCGTATTGTATTTCGGACGATGCTCTTTTATCAGGTTGTTTTCCAACACCAGAGCTTCCAGCTCTGAATCAGTCACAATATATTCAAATCGGGCAATTAAAGAAACCATTTTGTCAATCTGTGGTCCTCTGCCGATATTTTTTCTAAAATAAGAACGTACACGATTATGCAGGTTTATCGCTTTACCGACATACATAATCGTATCGTCTGCATCATGCATAATATAAACTCCCGGCTTATTGGGAAGTTTTTTTAATTCCTCTTGTACGTCAAAATCTGCCGACATGCTTTACTCCCTCTTATTTCTGTTGATAGACACAAAATGCTTCATTTTGGAAAGTACCTTCATAATGATGGGCATTCATCCAGTCTTTCAATAACGTCTGTTTTTCTCCTTTTTCTATTTCTGTAGAAGTGATAACAATCACATTTTCAGGTGACAGCGCCTGTAATTCTTCCTCAAACCGTACCTTACTGTTGGAGTCCAAATCAATCCAAGTAGTATATACTGCCGGCTCCAAATCAAAAATATAGGAAATAGCCGGAATATTGCCAAATAGAATGACCTTACTGTCTAAAAGGCTGTTTTTCTGTAAATATCCACCAAGCTCCTGTAAATTCTGTGATTTATCCACAGTTGTTTTCATGCCTGCTGTGGAAACAGAACCAGGAATAGCCACCTCCACTCTGGTCGAATCTGCCACATCATGGAAGCAGTAAAATATACCAAAAAGGCCGCTTTGTATAGTCACGCAAAGACATAAAAAGCAGGTCATAGCTTTCACCGGGAAGCTGTTTTTCAAAGGCTCTAAGGTATCAAATAGCAGCCATACCGATACCGGTGCTACCAAAAACAGATTATTGATAATCGGATACAATCCATTGTTGCTGCCAAGTGGTGTCACAAAAATCATCACCAGCAAAAAGCATGCCCAAATACGCTTTTGCGCACTTTCCCTTTTGGCAAAAAGAAGATAGCAACACAGCAGAATCGTAACCAGTAAATACACGGTAATCCACTTATAAAAGCTGAAAAAGCTCTGATAATCAAACCCGAACATTCCTCTGCCGTAGCAAAAACGAAGTACCACCAAAAGTCCCAGGACATAACAGACTTTTCCTGCTGTTTGCAAACCTTCACTCAGGTGCTTCTCTGCCATTTTAAAAAATACAATACCCACAGCCAGATAAAAAAGGAATAAAATAAGCCAAATACTATAAGTAAGATAATCATCGAACATGGCTGTAATCATAGAGGTTGGTTTATAATCTGTTGCCTGGTCTGTCATGGCAAACAAGGAAGTAATCATGCGCGGATAAGCATCTATGCCATAGTGTATACAAATCCAGCAAAGTCCCGGCACCAGCCCCAGAAGATACCCGGCAATACACCAAAGTGTTTTCTGCAAAAGCTGTAGCAGAGTTCCTTCCTTTTTCAGGTAAAAGGCATACCAAACAGGTACAATCAATGCCATATAAGTGATATTTGGCATTCTTGCCAAAACGCTCAGTCCTAATATAACACCTGCTATGATAGCATATCTCTTTTTCCCCGTCTGTATTCCCTGAAAAAGCAACATAACAGAAACAGTCATAAAGAAGTAGCCCACATAGTGATACAAAATGGTGGAAGGTGCCCAGCAAAGAGAAAGTGCCACAAGCTCCGAAATAAATAGCAACAGTTTTTTATTTTGAAGCTGATGACTGCAATACAAATAAGCGACGGAAGCCACAATTCCTGTCAAAAGTCCTGTATATACATTCATACCAACCCAAAGCTCACCAAAAGGAAGCTTCATAAGCAATGTCCCTAATAAATTAGAAAAATAGGTCGCAAGCTTCCAGGTTTCATTCATCGTAGCCATATACTGATAATTTCCCAAAGAGTAGCCTGCATCCATCAAATCAATACCTATATTTACATGCCGCAAAGGATATAATATTAAAATAACGACCGCTATAATATTCCAATTAACTTTTCTCCTGTTCATGTGATATCCCTTTACTTTCCTGTTTTTCTTTCTGTAACTACTCTCCATATTCTCTGTCTAAGCAATTCTATTACTGTACAGCACAAATACACCACCACTACCGTACCTATCATATGTAAAATAAATAACAGCGGTTGTTTTTTTATCATTGTTTCACAGGAAAACCAAACAGGCCACTGATAACGTAAGCTCTGATGTTCATGTATCAGATAGACGCCAAAAGTAGCTCCGCCCAAATTCTGGATGATACCTCTCGCAGGCTCTGCCACCTCTTTTCCCTGTAAAAAGAATAAAAATAAGCCTATCGCTCCTAAATAGCAGAAAAAGAAATTATAAGAATATCCATAGCTGATAAAATCTGCAAGCTTTCCTGTCTGCAAATAAATCTGTCTGATAAGCAGCATGCTGCAAAAAATCAATAATTCACAGCATATATACATAAATAACGCATGATTTCTTTTCTGTAACAGCTGTGGTATGCCAAACTTTTTCAGATACATTCCTGTTATATACAAGGTCACAAACCAAATCACATCATATCCAAGTTTATCCCAGGGAAGTTGCACAGGAAGCACTGTTTTGGCAATCGAGCCAAACAGTAAAAGCCCAATTAGAATGCCTTGAAAGCTTTTTTTATCTATTTTCTCTGCACCATTTTGCAGAAATGGTGCAAACAGGCTTAGCAGTAAAAAGGAAGTGGCAAACCAATAATGTTCTGTTATTGTTGGAAATACCAGATTCATAAGCTCATAAATGCTGTAGCGTTGTCCCAAAAGGAATGCCACAGCACCAATTCCTGCTGAATAAAACCACACCTGTTTCCAAATTCTTCCTGCTTTCTTTACAGTAGCCGAAGAAGGTGATGCAAAATAACCACTTATGAGAACATAGCTATTAACTGCCACCAGACAGAACGCTTCCACGAGCCAGGCAAGATATCCATTTATCCCTAACTCGCCCGTAGGCATGGCTAATGCGCCTCCCTTACTTATATAATGCAGGCAGACTATCATCAGCATCGTTATGATTCTCAAGAGCTCAATTCCGGTTTTTCGCATCTTTCCAATACTCCTTACTTAAGTCAATCATGGCATTTGCCACTCGTCTTGCACCTTGTCCATCCACCAGCTTACGTTCTTCTTCATAGAGCTGTTCTCTTAATTCTTTATTCTCAATGTATTCCTGTAAAATACCGGCAGCCCTTCTGCTGACATAAACAGGTGCTTTGGTATAGTCACCTGCACTCTTCACCGGCAGAATATTTGGCAGCATTTCATCTATCATTCTCTGATTTTCCACATAATGAAAACAAATCAAAGGTACGCCTAACGCACAGACCTCATACACGGTACTTCCTGCTGCCGAAACTACAATATCGCACTGTTTCATAAGTTCTTTCATGGAGGATACATTTTCATGGATGATGATATGCTCATTTTTTCCAAAAATACGTTTTAACTGGTCTACATAGATATTGTATGGACCACTCACCACATGAATTTTGATATCTCTTTCTATTACTTCCTTGCATCTTAAAAATGCATTTAGAAAGTTTTTGGAAACAAAGCAAGGGTCTGCACCGCCTGTGGTTAACATAATATTTTTTACCTCCGGGCGAAGTTCATAGTCTAAATCATATGCAAATTCTCTTCGTAAGGGCATATATTCTGTACCAAGCAATACCTTTAGCTCTACATCAGGAATCGTTCTATAGTAAAAACGCATCCCATAAATATTGTAATTTATCAGCAAATCTACCGGCATGGAAATGCCCAAATCTTCTATATAAGCAAGCATAGCAAGTTCACGAAGCTTCATGACATATTTTTCTGTTACCTGATAACTGTCTAATAAAATAACATCCGGTTTTTTCGCAGTTACCGTATTTTTTCCATTTATAGGTAACTCTTTTTCTCCCATTCCCGTACGAAGCTGCGGTAAAAGCTCTCTGATATAAGGAATCTCTGTCTCCATTTGGGTATAATCTGTGGGTAGCATATGTACGGGAAATCCATTCTTTTCTATAGTCTCCCTGCTTTCCTCACAAGCTGTCAAAAAAACAGGCTGTTGCCCCATCTCCTGTAAACTGTAAGCAACAGACATGCATCTCATGACATGTCCCATTCCAATTTTTCCATTTCCATCTGCACGTATGATAAACATCTCTACTGCCAAGCCTTTCCTTTAGTCTACCTTACGAACAAGCATAAATGCCTCTGCCCGTTCCTTACCCACTGTCATACCTCTTGTCTTAGAAAGTACATCCATTCCCTCTAAGGATCTTGGATGTGGAAATTCGCAGAGTTCAGAAACATAGCATTTCATAGCCACTTCCTTTTTCTGATAAAACTCAGTAATATCTACAAAGGTATTCGGGCAAAATGCCGGTTGCGCGCTGTAATCAAAATTCCACTCTGAGGAAGACAAGGTCTCAAAGGCGTAAATTTCTTTTACCGAATAATCTCCAATTGGTCTGGTAGCCGTCAATACTGCTCTAGCCGTATACTGATGGTCCACATTCAAATCTCCGCTATAATGCGTATAAACAATATCAGGCTGCAGTTCCTTTACTTTTTTTTCTACTACCTTTACGATATCTAACAGGTCTACCTGATCAAAGCGATTATCCGGGAAATCAGCAAAAAATACCTGCTCATAACCTACTGCCTTAGCACTTTCCAGGGTATTTTTATGAAGCTCCTCTACAACCTCCTGTGAAATATCCTCTCTATGGTCACCACGTGAAGTCTGTCCCTCTCCCAAAATCATGGCATAGACTTTATCACCCTTGGCAACATGCTTTGCAACGGTGCCACCTACGCCCAAAATTTCATCATCAGGGTGTGCTGCTACTACAAATACTGTTTTCATCTCAACAACCATGCCTTTCTCATTTTTTGGTAAATATCACTTTTGCTTCTATCTGATTCCCTGCTGCATCAAAATGCGCCGATTCAAACTGCATCACATACTCCCCAAAAGGGATAAATGCTCTCGGATAGCCCTCTGCATCCAGCATACGAATATAATCGTAAATCTGCTCCATAGCCATATCCGGCTTGATTTCTCCTTCTGCCGGTGTTCTGCGTTTAAAGAGCACCACCTCTCCCTCCTGAGGCTTTGGCTTTGGCATTTCCTGCAAAAATGCAGGTATCATCTCTGTAAAAATAATGTCAGAGCATCTCATCAAAATCTCTGTTGCACTGCCCTCTAAAGAAAGCGGACGTTTCATGTAAATCGGACCGGCGTCCAGCTTTTTTGTTACCTGAATTGCCGAAAGCTTAGTTTCCTTAAAGCCTCTGACAATTAAATTCTGCAAAGGACTGCCTCCTCTTCCAAAGGGCAAATCTGTCATATGAAAAACGACACAATTCCATCTGTCTGTAATTTCTTCCGGAAGTAAATAAGACCAATGTGGCATAAAGACTACATCCGGTTCAAATGCTTCCAATGCTTCTACTGTCATTTCCTGTTTTTTCGTAAATACCATGATTTCATGGATACCCTGATACTGTTTCTTCAGCTCATTTGCCCGTTCTATATTCCATGATTTAATCGTTGCAATGATTACTTTCATTCTCTTTTAGCCCACTCTTTTCTTAAATTCAATGTATGCTGCCTTTTCTTCTCTGGTAAAACCACATTTTTCAAATACCTTTGCTGAGGAGGCATTTTCATATTTTACCTGACCAAGATACTCTTTCACATCGGGTCTTCGTTTTGTCAGCTTTTCCATACCCATTTGCACCAGTCGTGTACCATATCCCTTTCCTCTCATAGGGACTGCAACACTATAATCAATAGTAGCTATACCATCTTCGATATCAAAGCGTATCTGGCCAATGGTTTCTTCCTCTGTTTCTAACAGAAAAATATAGCTGTCCTCATCTGCCAGTCGTTTTGTATACCACGCCACATGATTTTCATAGGGAATCGGCTCTGTATGAAAGGCATTTTTTCGAACAGTTTCCTCATTTGCCCAGTAAAATATGGTATCCATATCCTCTTTTGCGGCTTCTCTTAAATGTAATGTCATAGTTATCCCTCAATATCCTCAAAGGAAAGCGGTGTTCCCTTCGCTAATGGCTTGTTTGCCTTTTTACCAAGCACATCCTTCATATATTTTGGTTTTAAACCATTGGAAGGTCTGATACTTCTGATATTTTCCTTTGTCAGGGTCTCACCTGCTGCGATATCCTTTACTACGAATAAAGAACGTCTGAACCGTGTATTGTATTCCTCCTGTTTGGAAACGCCGTAAGCTACCTTTCCTAATGCCTTTTCTACCTCTCTGACTTCCTCTACCATCTGCTTAAACTCATGTGGTTCCATAGAAAAGGTGCAATCAGGATTTTTAATCGTTCTGCTTAAGCAAAAATGCTTTTCAATAATGCTTGCTCCAAGGGCTACTGCTGTAGTTGCACTGAAAGACCCCATAGAATGGTCAGAAAGACCTACCGGTACATGAAATCTTTCCTGCATATCCTTTATAGTTCGTAAATTCATCTCTTCTCTTTTTGCAGGATAAGCACTGGAGCATTTCAGCAATGCAAGGTCATGATTACCCTGCCCGTATATTGCTGCGATTGCCTCTTCAATTTCTTCCAGACTTCCCATTCCGGTTGACATAACAATCGGTTTTTTCTTAGAAGCGATGTACTCCAAAAGCGGAATATCTACTAATTCAAAAGAAGCTACTTTATAAAACGGAAGCTCCAGTTTTTCCAAAAAGTCTACAGATGATTGGTCAAATGGCGTAGATAAAAAGTCAATCCCTACCTTTTTTGCCTCTTTCGACAGCTCTTCCTGCCATTCCCAGGGTGTAAATGCCTTTTGGTACAGCTTGTAAAGATTTTCTCCCTTCCAGGTTCCTTCTGTAATCTGGAAATAAGGATTATCACAATCTATTGTCATGGTATCTGCTGTGTAGGTCTGTATCTTGATACAATCTGCCCCACACTCCTTTGCAGCATAGATAATATCCTTTGCACGCTCTATGCTTCCGGCGTGATTACCGGACATTTCTGCGATAATATAAGCCGGTGCACCTTCTCCAACCTGTCTGCCGTTGATTTTCATAGCTATCCTCCTCTATGTATTACAAAGTCCTTTATATTATAGGTTTCTGAGTATTCTGTATTTCATTTCTGCAATTTTCCAGTCCTCTAAGGTATCAATGTCCTGTACATTGCTCTCATCCTGAACAAATGGAGCAATATTTTTCATCCAAATAACCTTTTGCTCCTGAAAGCTCTTGACATTTAAGCAGTAAAATTGACCGCAGTCATGGTACATTGGTTCTAAATCCTGAGAACGTTTTTTCATATTTTCCGGCCATTTTGGTGTAATTTTTCCATCCTGAATGACCACACCTCTTTGAGGAGGAAAGGAAAATTTCACAACCGGAATCACACAGTCTACCTTTTCCTGCTCTAAAATCATCATTGCTGTTTTAATGGCATTTGCAGTCACAAATGGTGCCGTCGGATAAATACAACAGACCTCGTCAAAGCTTTGTCCAATTCTTTCATAAGAAGCAATGACTTCAGCAATTACATCTGCTGTTGTTGCAAAATCATTTGCTGTATTTTCGCTTCTTAAAAATGGTACTTTAGCTCCTGCTTTTTTTGCAACCTCTGCTATTTCTTCATCATCTGTAGAGACCATGACCTCTTGAAAAATATCAGCCTGCAAAGCTGCTTCAATAGAATATTCCATAATCGGTCGTCCTAAAAATGGTTTAATGTTTTTCCTCGGTATTCTTTTGCTTCCGCCTCTTGCTGTAATAATTGCTACGCGTTTCATTCTAATCCCCTGCCTTTCTTACACAGTGTCTTTATCAAAAAAGAGTTCGTCAAGCGACGAACTCTATTAATTTATTTTCTGTAGTAGCTTACGATTTTTTCTACTGCCATAATGACATCGTCGACGTCTTTATCTGTCAAGGAATAGTATAACGGTAAGCTTAACATTTCTGTATAAAGCTTTTCTGCATTTGGGCACAATCCTTTTCGGTATCCAAGTTTCTCATAGTATGGATGCCAGTAAACAGGAATGTAATGTACATTACAACAGATATTTTCTGCCGCTAACGCCTCAAAAAATCCCTTTCTGTCGATTTTTAACAGTTCCGGTCTGATACGGAGAATGTATAAATGTCTTGTGGTATCTGACTCCGGAATCTCCTGCTGTACAAAAAGCTCAGGCATTTTTCCAAAGGCCTCATTGTATTTTTTCACGATTTCGCTTCTTCTTGCTTTGAACATGGGAAGCTTGTCTAACTGACTGATTAAAAGTGCACACTGCATATCTGTCAAACGGTAATTGTAACCTAAATCTATCTGCTCATAATACCAGGAACCGTGAGACTCTTTTTCTAAAAGCTCAGGGTCTCTTGTAATACCGTGAGCGCGGAATAACAGAAGACGCTTGTAGAGCTTTTCATCATTGGTCAGTACAGCACCGCCTTCTCCACAGGTCACTGTTTTTACCGGATGGAAGCTAAAGGTCGTCATATCCGCAATGCTGCCCTCCATCTGTCCGTCATAGCTTGTACCTATGGCATGTGCGCCATCTACAATTAACGTAATACCTTTTTCATGGCACATTTTTTTGAGCTGTGCAAGTTCAACGGCCTGACCGGTATAATCTACGGCAACAACGGCCTTTGTATGTTCATTGATAAGCTTTTCCACACAAGCAGGGTCGATGTTATAGGTATTTGGATTAATATCTGCAAAAACAGGCTTGGCACCACAATAAAGAGCACAGTTTGCTGAGGCTGCAAAGGTAATTGGAGAGGTAATGACCTCATCGCCTTCCTTTACGCCTGCTGCCAAAGCTGCTATATGGAGTGCTGCCGTACCATTACTGCACACAACAGCATACTTTGCACCGGTTAAACGGCAAAGCTTCTCCTCCAGTTCTGTAACCTTTGGTCCACAGGTAAGATAATCACTCCTGAGTACATCACAGACAGCCTGAATGTCTGCCTCATCTATATACTGATGTCCATAAAATAATTTACTTTCTCTGACCGGTTTACCGCCGGCAATTGCTGGTATTTCCATATGTCTGCCTTTCTATTTCTCTAAGTCCATTTCCTTTAATAAAGCTCTGATTTCCTCTACTGTAAGCCATTCTTTATTATTTCCCGAAGAATAATAGAAGCCCTCTTCTACCTGTTTTCCTGTTGGATTTGGACGTTTTGACTCCTGCCAGAACATCTGTGGGTAAATGATGAAATGCTTGTCATATTCATAGGTCGTCATAGAGTCTTCTACCGTAACCATCACTTCATGAAGCTTTTCGCCAGGTCTGATACCAACTTCTTTTGTTTTCATGCCCGGTGCCATTGCTTCTGCCAAATCGGTAATCTTGAAGGAAGGAATCTTACTGATGAATGTTTCTCCACCCTTTGCTTCCTCTAAGGCTTTGATTACAAGCTTTACACCTTCTTCAAGGCTAATCCAGAAACGTGTCATACGGTAATCAGTAATTGGAAGCTCTGTCGCACCTTCCTCAATTAATTTCTTGAATAATGGAATAATAGAACCACGGCTGCCTGCTACATTACCGTAACGAACGATGGAAAAGCTTAAATCTCTGTTTCCACAGTAAGCATTGGCTGCGATAAAAAGCTTATCTGATACAAGCTTTGTACCACCGTAAAGATTTACCGGATTAACAGCCTTATCAGTAGATAAGGCAACTACCTTTTTTACACCTGTATTTAAAGAAGCGTCGATGACATTCTGTGCACCAACCACATTTGTCTTGATTGCTTCATTTGGATTGTATTCACAAGCCGGAACCTGCTTCATCGCTGCTGCGTGAATGACATAGTCAACACCTTCGAAAGCTCTCTTCATACGCTCATAATCTCTTACATCACCAATGAAGAAGCGAAGCTTATCCTTATACTCGGCAAACTCATTTGCCATCATCCACTGCTTAAACTCGTCACGAGAATAAATAATGATTTTCTTAGGATTGTAATGAGTCAGTACGTACTTGGTAAAGCACTTACCAAAAGACCCTGTTCCACCTGTTACTAAAATGGTTTTATTATCCAACATAATAAATGTCCTCCATCATCTATTTCCATCTAATATAATTCAAATCCCGTTGAAACAACTCATTTTACCACATACACATAAAAACGTCAAAAATTTTATGCATCAAAGCCAAGTGTTGCCACAACCTGTTCTGTTATCTTATCATATACAATAACGGTCCAATTATTCGCTGTAACTGCATAAGGCAGGTTATTGATAAACACCTGTGCTATGTTTCCGGTCTGTCTTAATGTCACCTGTACACCGTCAATATCCTTTAATCGTACACCGCTTTGGGTCCATTCCTCTTCCATGCAAAGCTTGCCATCCACATACACCCAGTGATGCGGAGACACTGTTTCTCCTGTTTCTGCATTGATACCACCCTGATAGGTCATAATCAGCAGATAATCCGGTTCTGCAGAGACCATTTCGTAACACTCCATAAGTGTCGCTGCCTCTGCAAAGGGCTGTGACTCCAAACGGTCATAATAAACGACTGCGCTATCGTATATGCCTTCCTCCCGTCTGTCTGCAAGGTCAAAATTGGTTTTTAAAAAAGCTCCAAAATCCTTTGATACCTTATACGCACCATTATGGTTCAGATGTTCTGTATCACGAAAATCAGTAGTCGCATCCAAAGAAATTTCGTCTATTTTTGTCTGATAGTCTACAAACAGAAGTCCTCTCTCGTTAGCAAGTTCTTCTACAAGCGCACTTTGATAGGAATACCACCCTGCCCTTGGGGATTTAAAAAGCACAAGCTCCACACCATTTTCCTGGCACAATGCTACAAGCTCATCCAGACAGGCAAGCACGCCTTCACCTACCCAGGACTCCCCCTCCTGTACAAAATCAGAAAGAATCACCGGTTCAGGAGAAACCTCCGTCGTTCTTAAATAGCCCTTGCTATAATTTTCCCTGTTCTTTTCAAAAGCATATACGAAATCATTTTTGGAAACTTCCTTCCAACGTTCATGATAGCGAAAAACAGGAAAAAGGTAGGACACATATTCACTGCCAAATTTGATATTTGCCTGAGACAGGCATTTCATTTTAGCCAGAGAAAATGGGATATCTGTCAAGCCCCATCGCAAGCTGTTTTCCGGCAAATTATCAAGCTCCATACCGATTAAACAGTTTACTTCCAATGCCACTACCTTTGGTTTTTGGGTTTTCATGGCTTCCTTTGCATACAAAAGAGAAACATTCATGGGCTGTGAAGAACTTGCAAAATCGTAAGCAGTGATGCCATACTCCTCATAAAGTACCATAGGGTCTATCGTACAAAAGCAGTTACTACTGCCAATCAGTACAACATCTATGGTATTCTCTTTTTCCGCATAAAAGCCATTTACAATTGTCGTGGAATCCCCCATAAACTTTGCCTTCACAACAGTCTGCACGCTAAAAAAGCACACGCCTAACAATACCAGCATGAGAAGGCATAGCACTATTCTTTTAAAACTGGAAATAAATGAACTGTGTCGCATCATAACCCTCTCCATATACACCAAATGTTAAAATCATGATAAAAAGTACTGCTACTATCAAATATTGCACCACCAGACACTGATTTTTTACCAGACTGTCAAAAAACAGCTTTTTCTTTTGATAGTACAAATCCACCAAGAAGAGCACTGCAAGCGAAATCAGCAGCACATGCCACTCCTTTTGGTCTAAAGAATACGCACTAAGCGTGCCATTAAACAAGGACCATATATCAAAATGCCTGATCATGCGGTACAAATAGGCAACGCCATCTCTTATACTATTTGCTCTAAAAAAGATAAAAGAAACCAAAAGCAAAAAATCAGTCATCAACACCTGTCCTACACGATATCCGATGCTGTTTGTTTTTATCTGATACTTTTTCGTCCATTTTTCCTTTGCAGGCTTTAACCAATCTCCTATGTTAATATAAATGCCCTGCAAAACGCCCCATAATACATAGTGCCAGCTTGCGCCATGCCACAAACCGCTGACAAAAAAGGTTACAAGGGTATTCCAATGCTTTCTCACCTTAGAGCAACGATTGCCCCCTAAGGAGATATATACATAGTCTCTTAGCCAGGAGCTCAAGGAAATATGCCATCTTCTCCAAAACTCGCCTACACTCCTGGAAAAGAACGGTGCCGCAAAGTTTTGCATAAGCTCTATACCAAGCACGCCTGCTGCCCCAATAGCAATCGCTGAGTAGCTTGCAAAATCGCAATACAGCTGTAGGCAAAACAGTAGAATTGCTACCAATAGGGTAACCCCATAATAGGCATAATAATCTTTAAATACAAAATCTACAAAAATGGCTGCCCTGTCTGCAATCACAAGCTTTAGGAAATAGCCCCAAAGCATCAAAAGAAGCCCTCTTGTGGCTTTTTCAAAATCCCAGGTATTTTCCTTTGTCATGCGGGAAAGCTGCCCCAGTAAATGCCTGCTTCGCTCAATGGGACCTGCCACAAGCTGTGGGAAAAAGGACACAAATAAGGCATATTGGATGAAATTTGTTTCTGCCTTTACCTCTCCCCTGTAGACGTCAATGGTATAGCCAAGCGCCTGAAAGGTATAAAAGGAAATACCTACAGGAAGTACGATAGAGAGACTGGCTGGTCCAAGCTTTATCCCTGCAACAGACAAAATGGCAGCCAAAGTATCATATAGAAAATAGAAATATTTGAAAAAAACAAGAATCGCAAGGTTAGAAAGGATACTTGCTGTCAAAATACCCTTTCTTTTTCCCACTTCTTCTTGTTTTGTTTTCTCCAATAGTCTTGCACAGACATAAGTAATCAAAATAGATGCCAAAATAAGCAGACCATAAACCACATTCCAGCTCATATAAAAATAGAAGCTTGCAATAAGAAGCCAAAGTCTTCTTGCCTTTTTCGGCATTACATAATACAGTAGTACAACAATTGGGAAAAATAATGCAAAGCTAAAGGATGTAAATTGCATCTGTCCGCTCCTTTATCATTACGCCTTTCCCGTCAGCTTTCTGTAAGCATATAAGGCTTTAAAATACCAAAGGAATAAGCGTGGATTTTTCATATGTAAGGCTGCCATTTTCTTTTGCTCCGCATCAAAAGCAGCCTGGTAATAGCTGTTATTCTGAAACTCAGGGAATTCCTCTCCCATGCCCTTTGCAAGCATCTTTAAAAAAGAAACACGTGGATTCTTCATACCAAGCATATACGTATATAAGGTATTCATATAGTAAAGCTTGGAAAAAGCAAACTCAAACTCCCTGCGGTACTGCTTAAAGAAGCCACACTTTCTACTTTCTTCAATCATTTTTTTGCCCATAAGCAGTCTATCTTCAATTTTCTGCATATCAATGGCATGTACCGTAGATTCCTCATGCTGATAGTAGTAGTACAGCGGCTCATCCACTAACTCAAAATGAGTAAAATGCAGCATCCAGATGGGACCTGCACAATTGTCCTCATAGAAGGATTTCTCAGGGAAACGTAAATGGTACTCATCAATAACAGCCTTATAGTAAATTTTAATTACCATGCTTCCCGGGTTCATGACTAAGAGTTTATATTTTTCAGGCGTCAATTCACCTGTCTGTTCCATCGTGTTATTAGGCTGTACCTTACCAATTTCCATACTTTGCTTATCTGTAAGGTTATAATCACAGCCAACCACATCGGCGCCTGTTTCCTCCGCCTTTTTTATCAGCTTTTCATACATATCATAAGCAACCCAGTCGTCTGCATCCACAAAGCCGACCCAGGTTCCCTGTGCAATATCCAGTCCCATATTTCTTGCGCCGCCCTGTTTTCTGTTTTCATAAGACTGAATAGCTTTGAATTTCCAAGGATACTTTGCTTCAAATTCCTTCATGATAGCAAAAGACTCATCTGTAGAAGCATCATCCACTGCGATAATCTCATAATCAGCAATGGTCTGATTTACCAACGATTCCAAACAGTAGCGCAGCTTGTTTCCTGCTGCCATGTTATGAACCGGTACAATAATACTTAGCTTCATGCTAACAACCCTGCCTTTCTCTCATTTTTTACACTAACCCCGTATCTTTTCATACTAGCGTTCCCGCAAAATAGAACCATTATCTACACGAAATACCATGTCACATTTCTCAATCGTCTGCAGTCTATGGGCAATAATAACAAGTGTTTTCTTTCCGTGCAAACGATTGATAGACTCCATAATCGCTGACTCTGTATCATTATCTAATGCGGAGGTCGCTTCATCCAAAATCAGTACCTCAGGGTCATTATATAAGGCCCTTGCAATACCGATTCTCTGTCTCTGTCCACCGGAAAGTCTGATACCACGCTCACCAATGCCTGTATAAATACCCTCAGGAAGCGTCTTAATAAAGTCTTCCAGCTGTGCCTCTCTTAATGCATACCAAAGCTTTTCTTCGTCAATCTCTTCCTCAGGCACACCAAAAGCTACATTTTTTCGGATATCTGCATCCAAAAGGAAAATCATCTGTGGAATATAACCTACATTGCAAAGCCATTCACGGTAATGGGACTGAATGTCCACGCCGTCTGCCAATACCTGTCCATCCTGCAGCTTTAACAGACCCAGTAAAATATCGATAATGGTAGTTTTTCCTGCTCCGCTTGCCCCCACAATACCAATGGATTTTCCAATTGGAAACTCTACAGAGGCATGGTCAAAAATCAGCTTATCACTATTGGGATAATGATAGGTAATATCCTTTAAAGTAACTGCCTTTGTTACAGGAAGCTTTTCCTTGGCTACTACCGCATAGGAAATATCTGTATGTGCTTCATCTGTCTCTTCTACCAGATTGTCACTGACATTAAAGAAAAAAGGTTCATTAAATGCCATGCTGGTCATCTGGTTGTTTATTCTGCTGGCTGCGGGTAAAAGTCTCATCGCTGCAATACCAAAGGCTGCAAACAAAGAAATCATGCCTGACACATTGGCACCTGATACAATTAATACCATGATATAGCCTAAAAGTCCGGCAAAGCAGACAGTTTCAATCAAAAGCTTCGGTGTATTATTAAACAGGCTAAAACGCTCCATTGCTTTTACATAGCCCTCACCGACTTTACAATATTCTCCAATAAAATACTGCTCCTTACCAGCCACTTTAATGTCCTTAATTCCTTGTACTGTCTGGGAAATCCAGGCATACATGGCTGCACCGTAATCCTGATTTTCCTTACCTGTGCGGTTCATAATCGGTTTGATAATGTTTTTAATAATAACAAGCGTTGTCAAAAGTAAAACAGCGATAACTACAGTCATGACAGGATCCTGCATGGCAAGTGCCACAACTAAAAATGCAGCTACAATAGCTTCTGATGCAATCTGCATGACAGACTGAATCAAAGCGAACATATTGCTGACATCTGCGGTAATACTTCTCTGAATAACAGAGGTCTCGGCATCTAAATAGTACTCATAGTTCTTGTTTACAAAGCTTTTCATCAGGTTTGCCGCTGTTTTAAACTGATTACGATAAGTAAATCGGTACAGGCTTCTTTGTAAAAAGAAGGCAAATAAATTCTTTGCAATGTATAAAAAAATCAAAAATAAAATTGCCAGCACAGAAAAGGTCACTACACTGTCAATATGCAACAGCCTGCAGATTGTCTGATAAGTTTCTCCCTGTACCAACGTCTGAGGGTCAAGAATCAACTGCACTACCTGCATGACCATCATAACCGCTATTGTTTCCAGAAAAGCGGAAATAACCATCATACACAACAGGCCAAACATCGCCCTTTTTTGCTTTTTATCCATCAATATATTGATTTTCTTTAAAATCCTAATCATGCTTTCTCTCTTTCACTTCATTTTCATTTGCAACCTTAAGCCCTGCTTTTTTATTAAAAGCATGAAGCGCCGGGTCCTCGTAAGCATCCCAGAAGCTTGCTCCCAAATTAATTTTTTCCTCCACAAAATCCATTTGGTTCATCGCTGTTGTCAGAATGGAAATGGCTTTTTTTACGTGAATACCTTCCATAAAGTTCAGCACTTCAATCGGGAATTTGCCGCGAAGCACTATGCAATCCGGACATAGGCTTACATAATCTATCATATCTCTTGGATGCGGTTTTATCAATACCCGATATCCTTTCCCGTACTTTTCTACAATATCCAGGCAAACCTTGGCTCTTGCCTTTTCATCCACAGGATGCGGCTCTGTTAAAAACATAATGAAATCCTGATTGTCTGCTGTTGGCTGCATCTGAGCAAGCAGTGCATCTGCATTTTCAATAAATGCCTTCAACATAATCTGCTTCTGCTCATGAGTCAAAGCCTTTTCCAAAGGCTTTCTTGGCTCTACCACAAAACGCGGACAGTCTGTAGGGACAACGCTTCTGTCATTGATTTCCATATCTATACAGTATTTTCCCCATCCATTCATGATAAATATCAGATTATGACGTGAAAACCACGTTTTCAGTTTAAAATGACCGCTGTTAGCTACATAGGCATCATCCAGATTTTTCAGACAGTCCAAACCATCCTCTACTGCGTGGTAAGGGATTTTTTTATAATTAAGATAATAGCCTATGGGGTCACTGTCACAGAATACATAAATATCCTCATAGCTTTTCCAATCTACCACTGACAAATAAGGCTCTTCGCATTTTGGCAGCATTTTGGTAAAAATCATACGGTTCCACATATGCTTTGCAATGCTGTTATAATTTTTCCTGTATTTTGCAAGCTTTGGAAACTCCTGCTCTCTTTTTTCATCCAAACGGATTACCTTTGAAAAAAACGCTGTTTTTTCCAGACGCTCAGGTAATGTTTCAAAGTTGGTGGAAATCTGACTTAGGGCAATTTCCGCCTTTTGATAGGACAACCCCTGTTCCAGGGCTTCTCTTTGCTTTTTCATTTCTTTCAATAAAGAAACATATACATGGTAGTAGGTATGACAGACATAAATACGGCTTTTTTTCTTTGCCATTTTCTTATATTCTCGTGGAGACATGGAAACGGCCGGACTTAACGGACCCTCCAGGGCACTTCTGATTTCTCCCTGCAATAGACCTTCTGCAAAAAATAACAGTCGTTTTGCAGCTTCCCTGGGATTCCATTCGTTCACAATCGTCTCATAGGCCTTTTCTCCCATGCATCTTCTATAGGAAACATTCGTTGCAAGAGATAACACATGTTCTTTAAGCTGTTTGTAGCTTCCTTCCTGATAAATTAATCCGTTTTCTCCGGATTTAATCAAGGTTGGTACGGCTCCTGCTGCATGACAGGCTACCACTGCACAGGCACTGTTCATCGCTTCATTTACTACAGCCCCCCAGCCCTCTAAATGGTTACTGGTGAATAAGAAGATGTCTGCCTCCTCCATAAAGGAACGTACATTTTTAGGAGGCTGAAAGCCATGAAAGGTCACGCAATCGGTCAATTTTTCCTTTTCTACCTGTTGTTTCAGGGTCTCTTCCAATTCTCCGCCACCAACCATATCTAAAGAAAAAGAAACACCTGCTTTTTTTAAGTCATTTGCCAGACGAATGGCATATTCCGGATGCTTGAGTGGCATAAATCTGCCAGCCCATAAAAGCTTTACGCTTGGATTTCCCTTCTCATCTACATGCTTTTTTCTAAAAAAAAGCTTTTCCATATCGTAGGTTTTTACTTCCGGGAAATATCCCCAGGTAAATTTTTTGTGCGGATATGCCTTTACAATATCAAAATCAGATGCTACATAAGCACCATGGCAAAGCAAATACACAGGTGCCTGGGCATACTGTGTATGGTCCTCCTGTTTTTTTCTTCTGCCGCGCGGAGAAATGGATTTCCACTGTCCTTCGCGATAAAGTCTTTCGCTGGCACGAATCACGATTTTCCCGGCCTGCAGACGTGGTTTGATGTAGCTTTCCTCTTCTACACCTCCAAATACTACCACATCGCTGTCCATAATCAGTGCTGCACATGTCTGCTCCGCCTCATAATACAATTTTAAATAGGGTAACTTTGCCACCTCACTGCCCCAACCCATTTTCACACGTTCTTCCTCCATGGGTTGCGTCTGTATAAAGGCAAAATCAGTACCAAGCTTTGCATACAGCTCATTGGCAAGCGGTATCTGATGATGATTGATATAGTTAGATACTATGGTTAATTTCATGATAAATCTCCATTAAACGACGATAATTTTTTGCAGGGTCATGAGTCTGCATTGCATGCCCCCTTGCACTGGAGGAATAAGCCATAGCCAGCTTATCATCCGCAAAAATGCGTAGTATGGCATCCTTCATTTGCTCCTTTTTATCCAGCGGATACAAAATGCCATCTTTACCATCTGTCAGAAGGTTGTGTACCCCACCCACATCAGAGGCTACCACAGGTACGCCAAGAAGCATTGCTTCCCCGACGGAATTTGGTGAATTCTCAATCACAGACGGACACACAAATACGTGAGAGCGCAAATATCTGGCACACATCTTATCTGCATGCAGTGCCCCTACAAATTTTACATGCTTTTCCAGCTTGTTTTTGCGTATTTGCGACAACAAATACTTTCCATAGCCGGAAATCTTGATTTTATCCTTAATGGTCTCATTTGCAGTAATAATATCCCCTGCTACGTACAGCATGGTTTCCGGATATTTTTTTACAATATCAGGTAACACATCCAAAACAAAATGCATGCCTTTTATCGGATAGTTGCCCTGACTTAGAAAAATGGAATAACGCTCTATTCTGTCAATATTCCAATGGTCTGTATAGAAATCATCCCGTAATGTTTCATTCATAAAGTGATAGGTTGCCTGTGGTGCAAGCTTCGCTGTCATTTCCCTGTCAAAATCAGTTCTTCCTGTCACATGACTAACCATCTGAAGAGCTTCTTTCTCATATTCACCACGCTTTTCAAACTTTTCCTGTTGTTCTGCCAGGCTGTCTTTTCGTAAGCGGTCACGAAAAGTTTTTCGTTTCTGTACAGAGTAAGGTAAATCAGCCATATATACCTCTGCAATGGCTGAGCAAATACCCTGAATCCCAATCAAGGTTCTGTTTGGTCTTGCAAAGGCTCTCGTCATTGCCAGGGTATGCGGATACTCCGCTCCAAAAATGTGCACGATATCAGGCTGAAAATCTGCCAATACTGCTTTCAGACTTTCTTCCATCGAATCATCATATATTTCAGGCTTTACCGTATTTTCCCTAAAAATGTAGTATGGAATTCCCTGTGCTTTGTTTTTGAAATAGAGAGAATCATCTCCTTTTGCAAACTGCATCATATCTGCAGCAGGAAAGCAAATGGCAAGCTCTATCTGATTATTTTCCTCTTCTGTGATTTGCTTTACCAATCCGGAAAGCCAGCCTTCCTTTACAACAATCTTCTGTCCCAGGCTTTTTGCGATAAAAGGAAGCATGATATTACATAACCACAAAACCTTCATTTCTATCCCTCTTTCTTTCTTATCAAACGATATACCGTGTTCTTAATCCCATTGTAAATACCCGAAAATACGGTACTTTCTGCTAAAAAGCTGCGAAGTGGTGCAAGTGTCAGCCACATAATCCATCTGTAATGATTTGCCTGCTTTTTACCCATATATTTTACCACGATTTCTCTATGCTGTGCGGCAGAACGCTTTCTGTTTTCTTTTGTTTCCGAATATCCGCCGCCTTCATAGGCTGCAACGATCACAGGTACATACTCCATCTTTGCCTTTGCTTCAAAATAACACCATAAAAAATGTTCGTAATCTGCTCTGACATTATACTTTGGCTCATAGCCTCTCCGTGCAAAAAGTGAGCGCCTGTAAAAGCAGGTTTGATGGCAAGGCACATTTCGATAACAGGTGAAGGCATCTATTTGCGGTGAAGCGTAAATTACAGTATCTAATGCCTTATGATACAGATTTCCATAAAGCAAGTCCGAATCCGTATGCGCAGCCTTTGTAATATCCTCCAGCACAGTATCTGCATAAAAGTCATCCCCTGCATTAAGGAACAAAAAATACTCTCCTGTTGCATAGGAAATTGCCTGATTCATGGCATCATAGATACCATTGTCCCTGCTTTCTATCCAACGCACCTTCTCCTGCATACCGGACTTTTCTATCAGTTGATGTACTTTGTCTTTACTTCCATCCGTAGAACCACCGTCTTTAATGATAATCTCATAATTGGTATAGGTTTGTCTGAAAATGCTCTCCAGTGTACTCTCTATTCTTTTTCCCGGATTTAAGCATACAACCAGGATGCTGTAAAAAATCTCTTGTTCCATATCTTTCCTCTCCAAAGCTATTTGTATACAAATCTGCTTTCTTCAAAAAACCAGCTACGATACGGCAACAACGCCACACCCGGCTTGTCTGCCGTATAAAGAAACAGGGCAAAATAAATAACACAGGCTGCAAATACCAGCCATTTTGCTCTCTTTCTATTCTTTTCATCCGGAATACGCACGATAAGCATCGGTAATAGAAAAAGCTGTGTTACCGTAAAATAGTAAACAATTCTGGTTACCACCGGTAAAAAAGAAAAGAAAACAGATACATCTAATGCCAACAGCTGCAATTGACCATAAAAACAAAGCCTTTTATCCTTGCTCTCCTCCGGATATTTCAAACAAAACCACACATAAAAGGCTACTACCAGAAAAATACGAAAAATACTCGTATAACTGACCTCTGTATTCAAATACACGGTATTTTCATAGGAGGGATAAAGCTTTAAAGCCAGCTGTAATACAGGACCTTTCAGCAGAAAACAGGATGCACTGAAAAGCAGTCCCACAATGATATAGCTTTTTTTCCAGAAAAAGGTCGCTGCAAAATAAACAGGTATGACCAAAAGTACAGATTTATGAAAAAGGGCTGCTATGATTATCCAGAGTATAAAACGTATCCAATCCTTTTCCAGTACGTATTTTGCAGCAAACAGAGCAATGGACAAAGCTAAATAATAACGCACGGTATTAAATGTTTGAAAGTAGAAACCCAGTGTCATGAACAAAAAAAAGCTTAATGCAAAATCCTCACTTTGCTCATACATTGCCTTCAAAAAGAGAAACATCGTTACAAAAGCAAAAACGGCAAACACAATTTCATAGTATTCACCGCCAAACAGACCATAGACCAGCTTTACCAGCTGATTAAAACCGGCTTCCGTGACCACGTAACCACCCACATATGCCTCATGCGCAGTCTGTGTGTATTGATGATAATCATTTCCTACATCGAAGCGTAGGGCTGAGCACACAAATAAGACCAGGAAAATACCCAGTAAATAGCATTTTTGCATTGCGATTTGCTTTGCTTGTAGTCTTTGCTCTGTTTTTATCTGTTTTGCCATCCATACCGTTACTATTGTCAGCAACAGGTAAAAGCAAATAGAGCATAGCTTCGCTATTGTCATTTTTCCTCCTTTATGCCCTTTTTCATCAAAACAAGTGCATCCTTTCTTGGAATTTCCTGACACATTACTGCACCATGCGCAAGCAGGAAACGTACTGCCATTGGGTACGCCAGTTTTCCATACAGAAAATGGTATAAAACCCCTCTGTCAAAGAAAAATTTCCTGTCATAACCATGAAACCAGGTAGATTCTCTTTCTGTCTCTGCACCGATTTCAACCGGAACCGCATATACTTTCATGCCATAGTTCAGGCAATCCTTTAAAAAGAGACTGTCCTCACCATTACTGTATTTTGCTCCTCCGCCAAAAAGCAGAGAAAACGCAATATGTGATTTATGCAAAATATCTCTTCTTATCGCAAAGGAATAGGTCGGATATCTTCCTGCATTCCAAATGTGTATCCGATGAAAGCTTTCCGTATAATAGGTTGCCCTGCTTTCTCCCACACGCATGTTAAATAAAAGCATATCCGCCTCAGGATGTTTTTTAAACTCATCCAGTATCTTAGCTTCATAGCCTTTGTCATAGACAATATCCTCATCTGAAAACAGAAGAATATCTCCGGTGGCACGAAGCAGTGCATTATTTCTGCTTAATCCTACGCCCTTTTCTGCAAAGCTATAGCATTCTACCTGTTTTCCCTCATGGGTATACACCTCATGGGCAAAGGTATCTGTCTGATTTATAATAATTGCATCACTTTCTAAATGCATACGCTGTGCTAACGTCTTTACATCCTGTTTCACAGCAGAAACCAATACCTGTAATTTCACAAAAGCCTCCTATCGCTTACCCAGTCCATACAGTGCCAGCCAACTTGCATCCGCATCGACTAGGATAATCCCTAATATATCACAATCCTGCAGCTTCAAACTCTCTATTACACTTGCTGCTTTGGTACCACAGTCTTTTCCCCATGGTAGCTGTAACACAATTCCTGCGCTTTTTCTGAGTATTTCATAAGCTGGATTTTCCAAATCCTGTAATGACAGATAGAAAACATCCTCTTTGCGTTTCCCATTTTTTTGTGTCAGATACGCCACATGGGAGTCTATTTCTTCAGAGCTTTTCTGATTTTTCACCAAAATACCGAGTGCCGGTAAATCAAAGCATCTTCTGATATCTGTCCTGGTATAATAGGCATCTTCCATATGAAAATGAATCAAAAATGCTACGATATACAATAAAGAGAAAATAAGTCCACCAAGCACTGCAGTTCTCCAGGTAAACAGCTTTGCCTGTACCTGTACCACGCCATTATCCTCAACCTGATAAATTCGATCAAACTCATCCACCTGGCTTCCATAACCCTCTAAGGATTCCCTTGTCAGAGCGCTGACTTTTCCAACCAATTCCGCATTTTCGCCTTTTACTGTGATGGTCAGATAACGTACATCTGATAAAATATCTGCTGTTATCATTTCCTTTATTACAGCCCTGTCATATCCATCACCAAGTGCTTCCATCGTTTTTCCTAAAATCGGGTCGATTGCCAATACATCATTCCAGGTGAAATCATTATAATAATCTGCTGCCTCAAGTCTGCCATCTGCAAAATCGATGTAATATTCCGTCTCTGCCATATAAACAGGCGTCCTTGCATGAAAAGCCGCTATAAGCAAATAGAGACCGCTGCCCAAAACGGCACCGGTCACTGCAAATAAAAGCAGATATGGAATACGCATGCAAAAAGTTACCAGACAAGCCTTACTATCCACTCTATCCTGCATTACTTTTCTTCCTCCTCTTGCTTGATTTCCTTCATAGCAGTTGTTTGATTTTCCTCCACACCCTCTGTACTATCAGGCTGGAACAAAATTTTTAACGTAAGGAGCATAAGCTTTAAGTCAAGCCACACACTGTAATTTTCTATATAAAATAAATCTAATTTTAATTTATCATAAGGAGTCGTATTATATTTTCCATATACCTGCGCATAGCCGGCAAGTCCGGCTTTCACCTTGGTTCTAAAGGTAAACTCCGGCATATCCTCCTGATATTGCTTAATTATCTCAGGTCTTTCCGGTCTTGGTCCGATAAAGGACATCTCTCCCTTTAAAATATTAAAAAGCTGGGGTAATTCATCAATTCTGCAGGCTCTGATGAATTTACCGATTGGCGTAATACGACTATCATTTTTAGATGCCAGTCTTGCAACTCCATCCTTTTCCGCATCCGTACGCATACTTCTAAATTTCAAAATCTGAAACTCTTGCATATTTCTGGTGCATCTGATCTGTTTATACAGAACCGGTCCATGGTCATAAAGCTTAATGGCAATCGCAGTAATCAGCATAAACGGAGAGGTGAGCACAATCAGAATAAGCGAGCAGACAATATCTATGAATCTCTTTATCATACGCTGCTCCACAGTCATGGAGTACTCTCTGGTAAATAAAATCGGTGTATCAAACAGGTGTAACTGGGCAGAGCCCTGTATCATAATATCAGGAATTTTAGGCATCATATAAACGCGAATTCCTTTGCTGTAGCAGAACTTTAACAGCTTATTTCTAAGACCTGTATTGATATCCCATAGTACGACTCCATCATAGCGCTCTAAGATTTCTTTTTCCAGTGCCTCTCTGCCAAGCTCCTCTCTGACACACTTGGCGATGTTGTACTTATCCTTTCTACTGGCAAATTTATGAAGAATATCCTCAATTGGTCTCTCACCACTAATCAACAGCAAATTTCTTGGTGGAAACAGTTGCGTATACACTTTTTGGCAAATAAAAATCCATAGTGCTGCAAAAGCAATCTGTACCACTGTCAGCCCCAAAATCGGGTAAACAGTTACCATACGAAGGGACAACAGGCATATCTGTAAATAAGAAATGGCATTTACAAACAGAAGAGAAATCACCTGTGAGAAGAAAACATCCCACTGTTTCAAATAGCCTATCTTCAAGCCGCCATAAGTACCTGTGAAAAACAACAGTAATACAAAATAGACTGCCGCTAAAAGTAAAAATCCCTTACCATAAAAGGTACGCCACATATATCGTTGCATGATTTCACTATAAATTGTATACCAGACATAGGAATACGCAACCGTATGCACCAAAAGTCCAAGTAATGACATTTGTAGCACAACGATGCGCTTCGTTGACTCAAAATGTTTCACACGCTATCCTCACATTCTTCTTAGCACCGCACGTACTGCCCAAAAGCACATGCACCAGGCACTTTTTATTACAGAAAACCTTTCCTGTTTTCGATATAAATTCCAGATTCGTTTAATTGCTACCATTTTATTCGAAGATAAAGTATGGGAACTTCTTCTGTATTTTACCAGATTTTCCCCAAAACCACAGGCTGAGCCATAGGTCTTTAACAGATGCCACCAGGTTGCCGTATCTTCACTGGCAATATCCGGCATATACATATCTTCTTTCTTAATCAGTCTGCAATCCAACATAACGGTAGAAGTAAAAATCGTGGTGTTTTTCAAAGCCTGTTTATAGGTAATTGTTTCCGGAACCTGCACAATTTTCCCAAGTCCCGCTCCAGAAGCATCCGCAAACTCATAGCTTGTAAACACAAAACCAGCTTTTTTTTCCTGCATAAAGGCAAGCTCTTTTTCCAGCTTGTCCGGCATCCAGATATCATCTGCATCCAGAAAGCATATGATTTCTCCCTTTGCTTCTCTGATACCCCGGTTTCTTGCCTGTGCAGCACCGGCATTTCTCTCCTGCCTGATTGGACGAATTCTTTCATCCTTTTTGGCTTCCTCACAGGCATAAGCAAAGCCTCCGTCAGTCGAGCAGTCGTCAACCAGCAGCAGCTCCCAGTCTGTATAAGTCTGCTGTTTTACATATTGTATGGTCTCCGGCAAAAAAGCCTCTGCATTATAAACAGGCACCACAATACTAATCATTAAAATTCTTCCTTTACCAGATACTTTGGTCTATCCTTTACTTCCATATACATTTTGCTCATGTATTGTCCCATGATTCCAATGCACAAGAGCTGCACACCACCAATAAAGGTCATAATACAAACCATGGAAGGCCAGCCGGCTACCGGGTCTCCATAAATCAGCGCCCGGACAAAAATGAAAATCATGAATACAAAAGCTAATACACAGAATAAAATACCAAACATGGATGCCATGGACAATGGTACTGTGGAAAATGCCATAATACCGTCTAAAGCATATAAAAACAGCTTCCAGAAGGACCATTTTGTCTCTCCTGCCGCTCTTTCCACATTTTCATATTCCAACCATTTGGTCTTATAGCCAACCCAGCCAAAAATACCTTTAGAAAACCGATTATATTCCTTCATCGACAAAATGGCATCTGTCACCTGTCTTGTCATCAGTCTGTAATCTCTTGCTCCATCTACGATTTCTGTCTTTGAAATTTTACGAATCAAACCATAAAATCTTCTTGCAAAAAAGGAACGGATTGGCGGCTCTCCCTTTCTGTCGACACGTCTTGTAGCAACAGAATCATAGCCTTCTTCTATATACTGATACATTTCCGGTAAAATAGCCGGTGGATCCTGCAAATCAGCATCCATCAATACGGTAAAATCACCAGTAGCTTTTTCCAGTCCTGCTAAAATTGCAGACTCTTTTCCAAAGTTTCTGGAGAAAGATACCATATGTACTCTTTCATCCTGTTCGTGAAGTTCCCTTACGACTTCAACTGTTCTGTCCTTTGAGCCATCATTTACGAAAATAAATTCAAATTCTACATCCTTGCTATGAAAAAACTCTTCCTGTTTTTTCATTTCAGCATAAAAGAGAGGAACGCTTTCCTCTTCATTATAGCAAGGAACAATAATACTCAATGTTTTTGTATATGCCTTCAATTTAAGTATTCTCCTTGTTCAAATATTTGACCATTGCTTCTATAAAGTCTGTATTTGTGGGACGCCTTTCCAAATATTCCTCCGGCGTATCAAATATCATCTGTATCATATCTTTTTGTGGATTACTCCAAGCGGTTTCTATCGAGGTGCGAATTGCTCTCTCAACTTTCCCCGCAGATACCTGATATTCCTTTGCAATCGCCGGATAAAGAAGCTTGGTGACGCTGGTAATCAGCTCCGGACACTCCTTTACCTGATAAATGGCATTTCTCACATATCGATATCCACATTGATTTGCATGAAACCCTAACCTCAATAAAATATGAGTGGTATTTTCTAACACTTCTACTCGCTCTTCTTCCTTCATTCTGCCTGTCCTTTGTGTTGTAAAAGCAAACCTTCAACCCTATTCTTACTTGTATATCCTACAACAAGATACCTACTTTCTGCAAGTTATTTCTATTAATTCTGTATTGTATTTCCTGCGAATTTTCTTTATACTAAAAAAATATGGAAGTTTGATTTTGAAAACTTGCAACTTAGGTAAAGGCAGGATATGATATATGAATTTTTTTACAGAATTGGTTCATAACCAGATTTTTATGTCAGCTGTTGTAGGCTGGCTCGTAGCACAGGTTTTAAAGACTCTTATTCATTTATACTTCACCAAAAGCTTTGTTGCAGAGCGTCTTGTCGGAAGTGGCGGCATGCCAAGCTCGCACTCCGCTACGGTCTGTGCTTTAAGCACCGCTACAGGATTCCAATGTGGCATTTCCAGTCCCGAATTTGCCATTGCCGCCATTGTTGCCATTGTCGTTATGTATGATGCTATTGGTGTACGCCGCGAAACAGGGATTCAGGCAAAGATTTTGAATGAGATGATGGAACTTTTTAACAGTATGGATAAAGGTCTTTCGACAGAAGAACGCTTGAAGGAATTTGTAGGACATACTCCTTTTCAGGTATTGGTCGGTGCCATCCTTGGTATTTTAATTGCTGTACTGTTAAATCTTTGGGTTTTCTAAATTAAATATGGGGTATATCAATAGCAATTGATATGCCCCATTTATTATTTCCTATTTATTTCCAAGTCCTAAACGATTAATTGCTGAGAAAAGTGCTCTCACAGATGCTCTGGTAATATTTGAGCTTACACCTACACCATAAGTC
>CAMBAN010000025.1 GCA_945864145.1 uncultured Lachnospiraceae bacterium
ACCCTTTTTCTCATCCTCAGCCTTTTGAACCTCCATTGTGCGGAACTTATACATCATAAAGGGCTTGTTGTGCAAGCCTACACGTTCCTGCTTAAAAATCAAAGGTCCCTTACTGGTGAGTTTTACACCTATTGCCGCAAGAAGCATCAAAGGAGAAAAGAGGATGATGGCACATATTGCACCTACAACATCCATCACACGCTTTACAAACATGTTCGCGGTATTGGTCAACGGTACATGCCTGATATTTACAACCGCAAGTCCGCCTAAATCCTCTAAATAAGGACTGCTTGGAATGACACGATTGTAATCAGGTATAAACTTAGTATGTACACCTGATTTTTCACATATATTGACAATCTCTTCCAACCGGTCGTAATCCTCCAGGGAGAGTGTAATGCCAATTTCATCTAAGTCATTATTGGTAAGCATCTGCTCCAGACATTCCACTTTTCCGATTACCTTGACGCCACGATAAGACGTCCCCAATGGGATTTTTTCATCTAAAATACCTGTAACATCATATCCCCATTGCGGGTTTTCCTTTAGTTTTTCAATATAGCTCTCTGCTGCTCTGGAATATCCAACCAACAAAACGTGCTTTAGATTATATCCCCTTCTTCTGACATAACGAAGCCAGACTCTGACAGTCTTACGCATCAGAGACTCGAGTACAACATTGATTCCAAAAAACATGGCAATCATACCACGTGAGAAATCCGGCAATTTTACTGCATACAAAACAACCATGAATGCCAGCATACCGATAATATTTGCCTTGACAATGCTGAAAAATTCCGTCTTTTGCTTCGCAGTCCTCTGAGAGGAATACATATCAAAGGTATTATACAGCAACAAATAACCGGGCACTACCCCTAATAGCGCTGAGAAATAAATCTCATTCGCCAAAATACCAGTTCCCGGAGTCAACTCAACAATCCTACCACCTAACCATATAAACCAGGAAAGGAAATAGGCGATTATTAGAACAAGTGCATCTAACAGCACTAAAAATCTATTAAAATATTTCTGGTTATCTCTTATCACAATATCACCAAAGCTCCCTAATCTAGTCACGAGTCAGTGCAGTCATACTTACGAGTATTGTACAATATTTAGCACTAAAGTACAACTTAAAAAATACGGAACATGTTAACCCATAATTCAAGCTGTATCCTTGCATAATTTCGTAAATGCTTCCACTGAAACCTCACTTTGTGCATTTTTCCTGCCTTCGAGGCAGATAATACCAAACCATTCCAAAGTCCTTTTACATAAATTGTTCCAAATCCTTTTTTGAAAAAAAATGCTGTTTTAACGAAAAAACCAAGCAGCAAAAAGGGCAGATTCAGCAAAATCTGAAAAAGCGGCATATTTTTGTATACCAGATAAATGCTGTTTCTAGACGCCAGCTTTGTCTTAAATTCATTATACCTGGAGCCACTTGTCGCAGAACCTGCATGATATACTGCTGCTGTTGGTACAAATATATTTTTGTAACCGTAAATGCGTGCTCTGTAACCAATATCAATATCTTCAAAATAGGCAAAATGTTCTTCATCAAACAATCCGATTTCTGACAATATGCTTTTTCGGTAAATCGCTGCTCCCGCACAGGATGCAAAAACAGGACAGGCTTTGTCAAAGCTCTCTGCCTTTTTTCCCTTTCCGCGTGCAAATGCCCAGCCCAGTGCACAATAATAGTCCCCTGCATCGTCAAGACTTTCCTTATCTTTCATGGAAATAAGCTTTGCACTTGCCGAAAAAATTTTCTCATCTGCTTCCATAGCCTTTTCCAGCTCTTTTACAAAGTTTTTTGTAACAATCGTGTCATTATTTAACAAAATCACATATTCTGTATCACAGGCTTCTATGCCTTGATTGACAGCAACACTAAAACCTTCATTTTTTTCATTACAGATAACCTTCGCCTGCGGAAATTTTTCCTTTATCAATTCCAGACTTCCATCTTTTGAAGCATTATCGACTACAATTACATCAAAATCGACCAATAAATTTTCGTAAAGGCTTCTCAAACAATTTTCTATATATTTTATCCCATTATAATTGGGAATCACTATCGTTGATTTGCACATTTTCTCACACTCTCCGGGTCAAGCAAAAGTCTTTTTCCCTGTGCTTTTAAGCTTTTACTCAGCTTCCTATTCAGTTTATCCAATTCCTCTGCAGATAATTCCTGCATCCACTGTGGAAGCTTCTCTTCTGTTTCTACCGCAAAGGTTTCTACATAAGCATGTCCGGTTACTTCCTCGTAAACAGAAATGTATTTTTTATTTACTGCAAGATTTCTGATATCCAGATAGTTTATATTTTGATACAAATCTATTCTGTTCATATAGCCTGCATAAAAAATCGGTATTCCTCTGTATGGACCAGTCATTATCTTGCCACCGTGTACCACATAGCCACCAACTGCTGCTAAATCCTCTCTATGAGTCAGAACCGGATTTCTGTATGCAATACGATAAAAACCTAAATGCTTAT
Organism: uncultured Lachnospiraceae bacterium; assembly: GCA_945864145.1. Taxonomy (GTDB): domain Bacteria; phylum Bacillota; class Clostridia; order Lachnospirales; family Lachnospiraceae; genus COE1. Next base: position 2,506 of record CAMBAN010000025.1, read on the forward strand.
TGTGCCTGATATCTGCCTTCCAGCCCACACGCTTTGTAAAATCAGCCAGTGCTTTTCTCCCGGCCTCGTAAGCATACATCTTACTTTGCGGATTATCTGCTGTGGAGTTTTGATGGCATCGCCAATGATATAAGACCTTTGGTACATGGATAATATATTTTTCTACCTTATCCAAAACGCCTTCCTTTTCCTTTAAATACAGACTGCTGACAACACGAAGCACCAAATCAAAATCCTGTGCGCCATCATACTGTTTTCTAATTTGAAGACGCTTCAATTCTGTCGTCTTTATGACTAAAAAGTGACAGATATAATTATTGGTCAGAATCAAGTCCAGATTAAAATCCAGTTTGAAATGCGGGTCATAGAACCTTTGTCCCGTTGCATCACATTTATCCTCATCAGAGTACAGCATAATAGGAGAAATCCCCTGCTCTCTTGCCTGCTCTAATGATACTGCCATTTCATACAAAGCATCTTTTGTCAGTAAATCATCATGATCCAATAAACCACAGTATTCTCCTGTTGCAAGCTTAATTGCCGCATTGGTATTTTCCGAAATACCGCCGTTCCCGGCAAGCTTTGCATATTTGATTCTTTCATCCTGATACGCTTCTACTGTTTTAGAAACCCTGTCGCTCTGACTGCCATCTGCAATAATCAGCTCCCAGTTTCCATAGGTCTGTGCAAGGCAGCTTTCTATCAGCTCCTGCAGGTAATTCTCAGGTGTTTCATAAGCCGGAACTACAATCGAAAATTTACAATTTGATATCTCCTGCTTTCTCTGTTCCTCTAATACAGAAGATGCCGGTTCCTTATAGGTATAATCTGCATAATATTTGGAAACTACTCTTTCCAAAGCAGCACAGGCAGCCTCTTTATATCCATTTTTACGACCATAATTTATGGTTTTTGAAATATTTTGAATAATAGACACGGTTCAACTCCCTATCTCTTTTAGTTTATTTACTGGTCTCTGTATCCTTTTGCTCTAAAAACAGTTTTCTGGTAATAAAGTTATAGACCATAACAATTGCTGTTGCAATGACCTTTGCTCCTGTGTATGCAAGACTATAATTCAACAAGGCACGAAGCCAGGCTACATTAGAATAAACCGGTCCGATGCATACCCAGATAATCAGCTGATTTAATCCCAGTCCAATCACACTTAAAACGATAAAAATCACAAATTCAGCTTTACGATTCATATTTTCTTTTCTTGCAAATACAAATTTAAAGCTTAATATATAATTCACAATGACAGAAATTGTGAATCCTAAAGCTGACCCAATCATAGAAGCAGTTTCAAAAAAGCTTTCTCCTGCTATTGCCATTAAAAGATGAAGGGTAATCAAGCCAATCAAATAGTCAATTAAAAAACAGACAACGCCTACTACCCCAAATTTCATGATTTGTTCCACTAATTTTTTCATTATACTCTCTCCGTTTTCCTTAAAGCCTAACAAACGACGAACGGTGCCAAAGCACCGTTCGCCGTCTATCTATAATCTTATAGATTTGCTTTTACAGCCTCTGTTAAAGCATCCAGCTTTTTCTGTGCATCCTCTAAGTTTGTTCCCTTTACTCCCATGTAGAACTTAATCTTTGGCTCTGTACCGGATGGTCTTGCACAGCACCAGGAATCGTTTGTAAGGTCAAAATAAAGAACATTTGACTTTGGAAGTCCTGTCTCATATTCCTTACCTGTTGCAAGCTCCACAATTTTATTATTCTCATAATCGCGAACTTTTACAACATCCAAATCGCCAAAGCTCTTTGGTGGATTGCTTCTAAGCTTATCCATAATTGCTGCAATCTGCTTAGAACCATCAATACCCTTTAAGGTAATTGCATACTGAGACTCTTTATAGTATCCATATTTCTCATAAATTTCAAGCATCATATCATAGAGTGTCTTGCCCTGCTTCTTGCACCATGCAGCAACCTCGCATAAGCACATAACTGCTACAACAGCGTCCTTATCTCTTGCATGTGTTCCTGCAAGACATCCGTAGCTCTCCTCTAAACCAAATACATAGTTATTAGAGCCTGTCTGCTCAAATAATTTAATCTGCTCACCAATAAATTTGAAGCCTGTTAATACTTCAATCAGTTTTACACCATATGCCTTTGTAATAGGTGCAGTCATATTTGTTGTAACGATAGTTGTTACTAAGGCCGGGTTTGCCGGCATTGTACCTGTTGCTGTTCTTTCTCTTAAGATGTACTCAGCAATTAACATACCTGACATATTTCCGGTAAAGGATTTGTATTCACCGCTCTTTGTATCGTATGCATAGATACCAAGTCTGTCTGCATCCGGGTCTGTTGCAAGTACGATATCAGCCTGCTTTTCCTTTGCAAGCTTTAAAGCATATGTAAATGCTTTTGGGTCCTCCGGATTTGGATAATCCAAGGTAGTGAACTTAGGATCCGGATTTTCCTGCTCTGGAACAACATACACATTCTTAAAGCCAAGCTCTGATAAAATACGTCTAACCGGTTTATTACCTGTTCCGCATAATGGTGTATATACAATCTTGATGTCATCTGCAACTTCTTTGATGACCTCAGGATGAATAATCTGCTTCTTTAACTCAGCCATGTACTTGTCATCGATTTCCTGACCGATAACCTCATAAAGACCAGCCTTGATAGCTTCATCCTTATCCATTGTTTTTACAGTATGGTAATCTGTAACAGCCTTTACCTCACTGATAATGTCCTTATCCTTTGGTGCGGTAATCTGTGCGCCGTCCTCCCAATATACCTTGTAACCATTGTACTCTGGTGGATTGTGGCTTGCTGTAATAACGATACCTGAAATACAGCCCAGTGTTCTTAATGCAAAGGAAAGCTCAGGAGTTGGTCTTAATGACTCAAAAACATAAGCCTTGATACCATTTGCTGCCATACATAATGCTGCTTCATCTGCAAATTCAGGAGACATGAAACGTGAATCATATGCAATCGCAATGCCTTTTTTCTGTCCATTTGCCTTGATGATGTAGTTAGCAAGACCCTGAGAAGCCTTTCTAACTGTGTAAATATTCATACGATTGGTTCCTGCACCGATAACACCTCTTAAGCCACCAGTACCAAACTCTAATTCTTTATAAAAACGTTCTTCAATTTCAGCCTGGTTATTTCTGATTGCCAATAACTCTTCTTTTGTTGCCTGGTCAAAATAATCATCATTTAACCAAAAATTAAATTCATCCATATAACTCATTTCACTAACCATGTCCTTTCTAAAACTTGCAAACTTTAGGCAGCCGGCACAAATAGCAATGAAAAAGCACCCACTTGCCTAGCATTATTTAATCAGATTTGTGTCCTTTTTTCAAGTATATGCGTAAAATTTACCCTTTTTATCCTTTTTTTAGCTTTAAAGCTCTGTCTTTAAAGAGTAATCACTGTGGTCGAGTGAGAAATTCGGATTGTAGAATGGATCTCCTGCTGCCAGCACATCCTTCCATTTTTCCTTAAAGTGTTCACATTCCTTATTGTATCGTTCTGCCTTTGCCTTATCCTCAATATCAATACCGCGGGAAGCCGACTCATAATGGTAAAGCTCTGCAAACGGCGTAAAGACGTTCCAATAGTTCTTTTCACGAAGTCTTAAGCAGAAATCTACATCATTTAAAGCAATCTCAAAGCTTTCATCTAAGCCGCCAATCTCATCAAACAGGCTCTTTTTCACCATCAGACAGGCGCCTGTCACTGCGGAAACGTTCTGCGCATAGCAAAGCTTACCCATATAGCCTAAGTTTTCGTAATTTACCTTGTAGTGAATGTGTCCTGCTGTTCTATGTGCACCAAGTCCTAATACAATACCTGCATGCTGAATCGTCTTATCCTCGTAAAGAAGCTTTGCACCAACTGCTCCTACATCTTCACGCTGTGCATACATAAGCATGGCTTCCATCCAGTTCTTTGTAATGACCTCTGTGTCATTGTTTAATAAAAGCAGATATTTTCCTGTCGCATATTCTGCACCGAAATTATTGATTTTTGAGTAGTTAAATGGTCCCTCATAGGTCACTACCTTAACAGAAGCATCTCCTTTTAAGGTCTCATAATATTGGAAAGTCAAATCATCCGTGCTGTTATTCTCGATAACGATAATCTCATAATTTGCATAGGTAGAGCGTGACTTAATCGAGTCAATACATCTCTTCAAATCTGACACATGGTCCTTATTTGGTATTAAAATCGAGATTTTGTCTTCTGATAAAATTTCATATTTGATTTCAAAAATAGTCTCAAATGCCTTCGTACTTCTGATTTCAAAGTTTTTAAAGCCACAACGTGTCAAATGATCTGCTACCGCACCTTTGGCAGCCGCAATTGCATATGGCTTTGCATTGATATCGCTTGCCACGCTCGCCTTGTGTGAACGCCAGTAATACATAATTCTTGGCACATGTACAATATTTTTTGCATTTGAAGTCAGTCTTAAAATCATATCGTGATCCTGACTACCGTCAAAACCGCTTCTGAAAAGCTCTGTTCCCTCTAAAAGCTCTCGGGAAAAGACACTAAAATGACAAATGTAATTGTTTGCACGTAGATTATCTATAGAGTAATCCGGTTTAAAATGCAGCGTAATCATATTGTCAATGCTGTTTCCCTGGAAGGTCGTTTCGTCACAGTAAATGTAATCTGCATTTTTTTCATTGATGACCTTCACATATTCATATAATACCGATGGATGCAACACATCATCATGGTCAAATAGTCCAATGTATTCTCCTGTTGCAAGCTCATAGCAGTGGTTGGTATTCCCTGCTATTCCTTCGTTTTTTTCCAGCTTATGATAAACAATTCGTTTATCCTTTGCAGCATATTCCTTGCATTTTTCGCCAACCTCGCTATGGGCATCATCCGAACCGTCAGCCAGGCACAGCTCCCAGTTTTCATAAGTCTGCGCTATGACAGAGCCTATCATTTCCTCCAAAAACTGCATCGGCGTATTATATAAAGGTACTAAAATACTGATTTTTACCATGCGTTCAAACCTGGTCTCACGTTCCTTTTTTGCCTGCTCCGGCGTAGGAAAGCTTGCTGTACCATGCAAGGCTCTTGCTTCTCTTTCTCTTTTCTTTTGTCTAAGCTTTCTTGCAATGCCCTTGGGACCGCCTAAATTTTTTAGTCTCCTGCCATTTCTTAAGCACCAGTGCATACAGACCCTAAGCGGTTTAGAAGCTTTCCACATAGGATTATTTTTGATACGGTCTAATTGAAACTGCAAGCTGTCTACCTCATTTTTTGCATCGGCAAGTCTGCCCGCAAGTGACGCTGCTCTTTTTCTTTCCTGTTCATACGCCTCTTTTACATAGGCTAGTTCTTCTTCAGGACTGTTAAACTTTGAGTCCATATTTTTCCTCCTCGCTGCATCATGTGTTTCCATGACTTAGGAATATTTTGGGTCAGTACACCAATTCTGTACTGACCTGTCGGTAATGCTTCGGGATCCAATCTTACCTCAAATCCTGCTAAAGCAGTACCAACTGTTTGTTGTGCCGCCTCCTGCGGAAACAATGCTTCCACATCCAGACGAAGCACCGGCTCTATTTTAGCCTTATATATCTTTCCACTTTCCTCTTCAAAAAGCAAGAGATATTTTTCCAAAAATCGATTATCCTCTTCTCTTAATACATGCCAGCCTCTAATCAAAATATCATCTTCCTCTTCCACGCTATCAATCTGCAGCATGGAAAGCTGTTCTCCTGTCAGCTTTTGCACATATTTATTGCCATGAATGGTCGGCAAATGCTTCCTCTCATTCTTAGAAAGCTCCTGTATGAGCTGTCTGTTTTCATATGGAAAAACTACATTGCAATGATACTCTGTATCCTTTTTCCACTGCACTAGCGCCTCATGATAGAAAGGGTCTTTCCCTTTTAGGTCAGGATGCTTTTCATAAAGTCGTGTTTTTTCTTTGTAAAGTCTTTCCTTCTTTTCCTTAGAATCCTCTTGTCCACGGCTGAGGGACTCATGATGATAGAGTATCACATCATTTCGCTGTACATTATAGTAGCCCTTTTCATAAAGTGAAAAACAAAGCTCGACATCATTGTAGGCAACTGTCAGTTCCTCATCCATACCACCTGCTTCTTCATATTTTTCCTTTTTTACCATCAGGCACGCTGCTGTCACAGCAAGCATATCATAGGGAAGCTTATTTTTTCCATGGTAATAGCTTTTTGCATCAGATAAGCCTCCAAGCTTGTGAGCAGGACCTATTCCCATATTGGTAATACCTGCATGCTGTATGATATCACTATCAGGGTAATAAAGCTTTGCCCCTACTGCTCCTACATGCGGCTCTACCGCCTGTAATAAAAGCCTGGTCAACCACATAGGCTCTATGATTTCCATATCATCATTCAAAAGCAGCAAATACTCTCCGGATGCCTGCTTCACCCCCATGTTACACATTTTTGAGAAATTAAAGGGCATATTTTCATAAAGATATTTGATACTTTTCTGTTTGCTGTTCGCAAGAAACTCCAAACGCTTTGTTATCCACTGCCTGTTCTCTTCACTGCTTCCATTATCCACAATAATAAGCTCATAATGTGGATACGCCGTCTTTTCCAAAAGAGAAACCAGGCACCTGTCTAAAATCTCCGGATGGTCTTTACTTGGGATAATAATGGACACCAGCTTTGTCAGATTCTTTTTTTGACGTAAATATGCCATACCGGAAAGAGTATCCGGCTTTTGTAAATCAATGGCATCTAAGGTTGTATTGACCTCTTGTAAGCTGTCATTGGTAAAAAGCACCTTGGAAATATGACAAAAACGGGATTTTTCCTGTGGTAATGATAGCAGCCATCTGTGAAGGACAGCCGGCTCTATGCTATCAAAAAGTTCTACTTTATCCTTTTTGCATCTACCAATATGAATCGCAAAGCAATTACCAAAATACAGAAAGGAATGAAGTGTATCCGGGGAAAACTCCGGTTTGAACCAAGGCTCCTGTGGATAAAGTCCTGTATTTTCATACTGCGCTTTCTGCAGCAAGGCTTCCTCAAAGCGTGTTGTTACATCCTCCGGCAGTGCGCCTAAGTAATCCTCATCAGCATAAGCTACATACGCCTGTGGAGAATCCATAAATGCTTTTGTCAGCGCTATTTCCCAGTTTTCAGGCACAAAACCTGCTTTACCTGTCACAAACAAAACATCACAGGACGCAATCAGTTCTTTCCAGTCTGGTGTTTCTCCCCAAAAAACATGCTTACAGACAAGTGGTGTCATTTCTCCCTTCTCTATTTTGGGCTGCTCCTTTTTCCACTGTAAGTATGGCACCATTTGTGCAAAAAGCATTTCCTCATACTGTCCCATTCCTATTCCCCCTTTGTTTCTCTCTATTCCAAAACAACCAAATCCTTTTGTGTATCGGCATAAAGCTTCTGCCTTGAACAACGGTCATTTGCCCTAATCCATAGTCTGTAGGTGCCCTTTGGCAGCGTATGCTCGTACAGCCAACAGCAAAAGCCTGCAAGCTCCACATTTGTCTCATGTGGCAAAATAGCCGCAACGTCTCTACGGTATCTGCGTTCCACAGGGATTTCCCAGGTTTCTCCTGCCTCATTTTCTAAAATCAAAGTAAAACGGTACTTTGCATTGTCTATATCATGGACATACACCCAGCCTCGCAATAGATAATACGGTGTTGCCTGCTCATAGGTAGAGCCAAGCTCCTCCTTTTGACAATCATCTACATAAAAATAGAGGGAACGATTCATCTTCTCCTTATCAGGAAGATGCTTTCCTCGTGTCACAGCAGAAGCGACATTTGTGTCATAAAACTCATACAGCTCCATCCAACGGCAATGAATACTGTCCTCTCCACTATTCATCAGCGTTCCTAAAAACGGGTCATAGCGATACAGCTTCGGATGCCTTTTGTACAGCACATCTAATTCCGCCATCAGTCTTTCCAGCTTTTTCGGGTCAAGCATATCATCGCCTCGGCTTAAGGACTCATGATGATAAAGGCATACATCATTTCTTTGTACCAGATACCAGCCCTTTTCGTGGATACGGAAGCACAAGTCCACATCATTATAAGCAACCTGCAGACCCTCGTATAATCCTCCAAGCTCTATATATCTGTCCTTGCGCATCAAAAGACATGCTGCCGTAACGCCAATCATATCATAAATACACTTATTTCTTGCATAATAGTAACATTTATCATCCTCATGCTTTTTTAACTTATGCCCCGGTCCGGAACAGGTATTGTAAATGCCCGCATGCTGAATAATCCGGGAATTTGGATAATAGAGCTTTGCACCAACTGCTCCTACATGGGGAAGTGTCGCCTGCCCTACCAGCTTTGTCAGCCACATTGGCTCTATGACTTCCATATCATCATTTAAGAGTAATATGTAAGTACCCGTTGCCTTTTCCACGCCGAGATTACACATCCTGGAAAAGTTAAATTCCATTGGCTGATACAGATAGGTAAACTCATATGTCCGTCGAAAGCTTTCCAGGCTCATCCTGGTCTGCGCAGAGCTTCCATTATCTACAACAATAACCTCAAAATTAGAATACGCTGTTTTTTCAAAGACAGAAGTAAGACAACGCTTCAAAATGTCCAAATGGTCTTTTGATGGTATCACAATGCTGACCTTTTCTTCTTTTTCCATTGTATAAACAGGATAACTGACAGGAAACAAGTCATCTGATACAAAAGACGCTTTGATTCCCTGTCTTTCCAAAGCTTTCTGCTTTATGCTGTCATAGTCCTTAGAAGCACCCCAAAGGTCTGTTTTATGGTAAACTCTGTCTTCAATTTCCTCTTTTGTATTTCCCTTTTCAAAGGCATGAAATAGAATCTGCTCCATATGCACGATTTTCTCTTTGCTTTTTGCCTTTTGTGTTGCCTGAAGTAAAAAATCATAAACATTTTTCCGATAATCCTCGTCTCCAAGCCACTTGCAATCTGAAAATGCACTTCTTCTGACCGCAAAGATATTGCCAAAATACTGAAAGGAAAGCAAAGTATCCGGAGACCACACAGGCTTTAGCCAAGGGAAAACACGATGCGTACTCTCATCCTCCAAAGCTTCTTCCTCTTGTGGCAGAAGCATCCAGATATCCTCATCCGGATATAAAATATCAGCCTCCGGATGCGTTGTAAAATATTCCTCGATAACATCAAAGGCATTTTCTGCAATTTTTCCTTTTTTTGAAGTAAAAAGAACATACTCATTTGTGATTTCCTGCAGTGAAAACGAAGCATCACACTTTTCCATCTGTATCCAGGCAATGGAAGGATAATTTTCCTTTTTTGCCTCTTTAGGACCTTTTTCCTTATTGCTAATCCACATCAAATATGGGTCCTTTTGGTACTTTAATGTGTTGTTATAGTCTTCCAGACATTCCTGGTATAGTTTGTCCTGTAGCTTTGCCTTAAATTCTTTTAACATCCTGCTGTCCTTTCCCGGAATTTCATTTCTAGAAAAACTTCTTCATGCTCTTTTTGAATTTATCAGCGATATTTTCTGCTGTTTCAGGTGGCAGTTCATGTACCTCCAGGCGGAAGGTGACACTCTTTGCATTTTCACAGGGAATGGTCATATTCGGGTCATTTGTTGCAAATACAATGTCCTTCCCATTTATCCATGTGCCATTGGTAATTACCTTATCATTGGCAATCACTTTATGGTCCACACAAATTTCTCTGATACGCACAATACATGCAAATTCACAAGGATCTAATCGCAACTGCCTGATTCCCTCCGGTAAAGACACGGTGGTCTCAAGCTGATTGATTGCTATATAGCCCTCTGTCTGATGTATGGAATTTTCCTCTGTGAAGCCTGCGCCCTGGTCGAAGAAAAGCTGATAGACGCACTTTGTATCCTTTGCAAGGAAAAACTTCTGCATTTCCTTAGAATCATATGCCTTGAAGCCGATAAGCTCTCTCATATCAGCTACTGCTGCACGCTCGCCGGCAATAAAATGCTGGAATTCTGCTTCATCCGCAATATATTCCTCGATTTCTTCCTGTGACAGATGCAAAATATCCTCAAAAAGCAGTTCTCTGCAAAACTCTCTGACTTCGCTTCCCAGTAGATAATTGTAAAAAGCTCTAAAAGCGATTTCCTTTGCAGGGATTAATTTCTCAAAGGTCCATTCATAATCGATGACCTGCCACTTATCTCCATTTACAACGATATTGGGGAAAATAAAATCAATATTGCTACATACAGCACTTTCCCCATAAGAGAGCCAATGCATGTATTCCTCTATCAATGCTTTAAAGCCTGCCACATCCCCTTTTGCCAGACATTCATCCAAAAGGCCTTCTAAGGTTTTTCCCTGACAGTAAGCAAAGGAAAGACCTTTGGAAGCATAATGACTTCCATGATTGCCACCGGGAAGCTCCTTCTTTTCACCAATTATCTTACAAGGGTCAATTTCAATCTTTGTTCCTTCATAACGTTTGGAAAGCAGCTCATAAGCCTTTGCTGTATTTTTTAAATGTGCCAGTGCCATTCTGTTGTCAGGTATTTTCTCTACATGCTTTTCTCCAAATACGTCCTCAAAAATAGCGGTTCTGATTGCCCAAGGCTTTGCTCTGTCATTTGAAAACTTGGTATAAATAACCTCCGGTGTTTTTCCAATAACCACTAAATAGGAATTGGAAAAAAGCGGGAACTCCTCTTCCTCAATAATCTGGTCAAAGACCTGCTTTTCATCAAAGTTAATCATACGGTCTCTGTCAAAGTTTCTCAGATTATTCGACAATTCACCCTTTCTTGGCAAATATCTGTCTGAATAAATGGCTGTCATGAATTTATAGTCAGGATATGGATAATAGAAAGAATAATTACCAATACCCACCTTTTTCATAATCTTTTCCAAGCCGTTTCTGGTAAAGGTTCTTGCCACGCCACCATTACGATAGCCTTCCAGTCCTGAATAGAAGCTGCCCAAATGATCTTCTCTGCAGCCAGCCCAGTATTTGAGTCCAAATTTATTTTCAATGGCAATAATCAGACGGCCATTTTTACTACGATGCTTATTGCAAATAGCCATGAAGTCTTCATAAGGAGTTGCTCCTCCAATATAAGCCTGTCCGTATTCAAAAACACCAATAAGCAATACATAGTCATAATCTGTTGGTAAATGTGGCTCAATATCCTTAAAATTACCTACCATAATGGTGATATTGTCCTTATCCTGATTGCGATAGGCGTTTACCATACTGCGCTTCTTTGAAAGGTCAATACAGGTCACATGACCACATTTCTCAGCCAAAGAGCCTGTAATGGCACCACAACCGGAGCCGATTTCCAATACACGGTCTGTCTTTTTAAAAGGCAGCCAGTCTATGATATTGGTACGAAAAGGAGAAAGATGATAAAATACCGGCCAATTCTTTTCTTTTTCTATCATTTCAGGATATTCCTCGACCGGATGCTCCTGTACAATTTTTAATAATTCATCTTCAATGCTGCCGTCAGAATACACATCCTCGCCTGCATAATATGTGTAATCCAATACGACCTTTCCAATCTTTTCTGTCATTTAAATAACCATACCTTTCTCTCAGTCTACGGTAATCTTAGAATTCATATCGTAAAAGCCCACTGTATTTTTATCTGATATAACTGTAATATCCTGTGCATCATATAATCTGTGATAAACCTGAAAATCATTTCCCTCATAGCCTGTCACACCAAAGGAAAGTAAATATTCGCCACCCTGTAAAGACATTTTCTGGGTAAAGGTCACATTTTTGACCTCTCCTGCCTTTACAGACTCTAAAAACGCTTTTTCAAACATGGTATTGGTACCTGTGATTTCCACGCCCTTTGGATTTTTGATGGAAAACGCAAAAATCGGTGCCGGTAAATCCTGCATGAAACGTACCTTCATATGAATGGTAAATTCCGAGCCCTTTAAAATTGCTGTAGAGCGTGTTCCTTTGTCATCCGTCAGATAATACTCCTCAATGACTGCAGCCTGCGTACCATACTCCAGAGTCTTGCTGTCACTCTGCTCAGCCTCCTTACGAAGCACCGCATCCTTAATATCCTCATCCTCTAAGAGGTTTTCATTCTTTTTGTCATCCTTCACTTCATACTGACCAACAAGTACACGCTTGTAATCGTCAATCATATCCTTGGCAGAGCCTTCTCCGAGCTTTACACCCTGATTTAATAAAATTACCCTGTCACAATACTTGGAAATACTTCCCAAGTCATGGCTAACAAAGATAATGGTCTTACCCATCTTCTTAAATTCATCAAACTTGTGATAGCATTTCGCCTGAAAAAAGACATCACCCACAGACAATGCTTCATCTACGATTAAAATTTCCGGCTCAATGTTAATGGCAACAGAAAAGGCCAGTCTTACAAACATACCGCTGGAATAGGTTTTACATGGTTGATACACATAGTCTCCAATATCTGCAAAATCTAAAATATCCTGCAGCTTTTCATCAATTTCCTTTTTTGAAAAACCATTCATGGTACCATTCAAATAAATATTTTCAATACCAGTGTATTCCATGTTAAAGCCTGCGCCAAGCTCCAAAAGAGCAGAAATTCTGCCATCTACTTCTACACTTCCGCTGGTCGGATTTAAAACACCTGTAATAATCTTCAAAATAGTTGATTTTCCGGAGCCATTTGTACCAATGATACCGACACATTCTCCCTGCTTAATGGAAAAAGAGACCTTATCCAGTGCAAAATGCTCTTTGTATTTTTTCTTTTTAGTCAATCCTAAAGCCTCCACCATACGGTCCATCGGCTTTTCATACAATTTATATACTTTACTGACGTCCTTTACTGCTACTGCAGCCTTTTCACGATTTTCTCCCATAGCTATGCCTTTCTATTATAATACATCCGCAAAATGTACCTTTAATCTCTTGAATATCTGTCTGCCAAGTACAAATAAGAAAAGCGTCAGTACCCAGAAATAAATGGTCAATGACATATCCTCAAAGAACCATTTACCCTCAAAAAGGGCATTACGATAACCTTTTACTACGTAAAACATAGGGTTCAGCTTTAAAATCACTCTTGCCCAGCCAGGCATATTAATACCGTCAAAATTCCACAAAATAGGGGTTACCCACATTCCTACCTGTAAGCCGATATTGATAATCTGTAATAAGTCTCTAAAAAAGATAACCAATGCACAGGTCGTATAACTCAATGCCAATACAAGCATAATCATACAAAAAGTATAATACGGAATCTGTATCATATACACATTCAAATCGAAGCCCAAAAGCACATAAAACAGAAGCAGAAAGCCTACAAAAAACAAATGGGTAAATGTTGCTGCAATGATTTTAATAATCGGTATGATATCAATGTGGAATACTACTTTTTTTACCAGATAGCTATACTCCAACAAAGAAGTCGTGCCATTATTGATTGCCTCTGAGAAAAAGAACCATGGCACTAAACCTGCGGTCAGCCAGATAACATAAGGAATATCCAAGCCCGCTGATAAGAGCTGTGCCTTTGCTCCCATGACATAATCAAACACAAACCAATACAATAAAACAGTTACAACAGGCTGTACAAAAGCCCATACTCTACCTAAATAGGAGCCTGCAAAACGATTTTTAAAATCGTTCTTTGCCAGCTTCCATATCAATGCAATTTCTTTATTTTCTCTTTTTTTCTTTGTTTCCACGTATTTCTTGCCTTTCTACCTTTTTTCTGTATCATTGGTATCTGATGTCTAAATCTACTCGTCCTTCTATACCATTTACAGAACCGCTTGAGGTGTACTGCCACATCTCGTAGCTGCCTGTATACAGCGGTGTATCTCTATATTCTGCAAGCCAGATATGATAATCCTCCAGCTCTGCCACGTTAATATTGTTATAGTACCAATATCTGCTGGAATATACACCAGCCTCTAATCCGGCATTTTCAATGGTTTTACAAAAGGCTGTGCAAACGGCTGTCCTTGTTACTGCATCCAGACCATCTGCTCTTCCCGTACCGCCAACGCCTTCTACATCTATATAAACCGGATAATCTATTGTTTCTTCCCCAAGCAGGGAAATGACTGTACTGGCTTCCTCTACCGCCTCTTTGGCACTAATTGCCTGCGTAAAGAAATAAAGTCCTACCTTTAAACCTGCTGCCTTTGCGCCCTGCAAATTCTGCCAGAAATAAGGGTCTTCAATCAGCCAGCCGGAGCTTGCGCCACGATAACCACAACGGATAATGGCAAATTCCACACCGTCTGCTTTGACTGCTTCCCAATCAATTTCTCCATTCCATTTTGAAACATCAATACCAAGTGATACCGCATCTTCCACCTCTGCTGGGTCTAACAGGTTGGTATACTGTGTCTCGTCAGAGTCATAAATCTCGGCATCCTGACTTTCTGTGTCATCTGCCTCCACATCAACCTCAGACTCTGCATGCACAAGATAAGAGATATCATCAATGAGCGTATAAGATACTACTGCTTTTACACGTGCCTCCAGCTCTGTCTCAGGCACATGAAAGCCCTCTATCGGCAACAGCTTTACCTGATATCTTCCCGGTTTTAGCTCAGAAACATAAATGATACCATCTTCGTCCTCATCTTCATAAACAGTTTCATTTACCGATACCTGAAAAAGCTGTCCTTCTACAATAGTATTATCCTCATCTACTACTTTGATACGAAGGTCCTTCTCGACAGAAGTCACTATCAGAGACAGCTTCTTTTCGCTCTCTTCTTCTGTTATTTCCTTCGTCTGTGTGTCTTCCTTATCAAAGAAATCCTCATCCTTTAAAAAGGCTGACAGGTTAGCATTATGCACCTTTCCATCCTCATCAATTTCCTTTTCAGACACTATTTCCTGTGCGCCTGCTTCCTTTGTTTTCCAGCTTTCTTCATTCAGAAACACCACCAGTCCTATGACAAGTGTGATGACACAAAGCATGCTGATTATCATTAATACCCTTTTTGTTTTATCCATATTTTCATTTTCTCCCCCAAATTTATAAATACGGAAAAGGAACGAAGCGTCAAAAATATGACATTTCGTTCCCAATTTTATCCTACCCAAGGAAATATTGCAAGCTAATAGCCCAAATAGCTGTAATTTAAGTCTACACTACCGGTAATTCCACTAATGGTTCCTCTATGTGAATACTGCCACATATCGTATCTTCCTGCGTAAGTTGGCTTGGATGCATATTGAGCAAGCCAAATTTTGTATTGTGTCAGGCTACTTGTATTCAGCTTTGTCTCAAACCAGCTCTTAGAAGCATAAATACCCGCCTTATAGCCTGCGTCTGTAACTGTCTTACAGAAAGCATTTACCACTGCTGTTCTGGTTGCCTTATCAAGACTGTCTGCACGGCCTCCACTTGGCTCTGTATCAATAAAAATCGGATAGGTCAGGTGATAGCCCTTTGCCTTTTCTACCGCAAAGGAAGCTTCCTTAACTGCCTCTGCTTCCGTAATTGCCTGTGAGAAGAAGTAAATGCCGACCTTTAAGCCTGCTGCCGTTGCTCCCTGAATATTTGTTTTAAACAAAGAATCTTCAATTAAAGCACCGGAAGAAGAACCTCTGTATCCACAACGAATGATTACATAATCCACACCGGAAGCCTTTACTGCTTTCCAGTCAATCTTGCCGTTCCATTTTGATACATCAATACCAAAGGTAGAACCATTGACAGAGGTTGCAATTGCACCATCTGAGCCAAAGTTATAGGTTACTCCTTTAATAATCTGTGTACCTGTTACCGGTTTTCCATTTTTATCATAATAATAGGTTTTTCCATCAATAGTCTGCCAGCCTGTATAGGCATACTGTGCAGAAGTTTTTAAATAGAACTCTGAAGCAGTGTAATAATCTGCATAGACAGCCTCTACATAATTACCATTTGCATCTTTAATATAAATCTGATTGCCATTTTTATCCTTCAGCTTTGTCTTAGTATCACTCATGGCATCATTTACAATAGTAATTGTGCAGGATGCCGATACCTGCTTTCCGCTTGTCACATCCTTTTCTACCGTAGTTGCCGTAATTGTCACCTTACCAACTGCCAGCATGGTAACAACACCTTTGGAATCTACTGTTGCTAAAGAGGTGTTTGAGCTTGACCATGTGACACTACTGTCAGATTTATAGTTTGTAACAGTTGCAACCAACGGTGTAGTATTTTTCACTTTTACCTGACGTTCTGTACTGTCTAAGGAAATTGCTAAGGTCGCTGCTGCATTGATTGTCACAGAAGTCGTCGCCTTAATATCCAGCTCATTTCCACTCTTATCCTTTACACCGGTTACTTTTCCGGTAATGGTTACCGTTCCTGTCTTTACACCGGTTACAACGCCATCACTATTGATAGTCGCAATACCAGTATCAGAGCTTGTCCAGGTAATACTTGGAAAGCCTGAGGTAATCGTCTCTGTTGTTTCGTCGCTCTTTGTGTAAACAAGCTTTTCCGGCTTTACTGTCAAGGTAGAACCGACACTACAGCTGTCTGCTGTTTTTGTGAGCGTTAAAGCACCGGATTTGATGCTTGCTGGTTCTACTGTAACGGTACAGGTTGCTGAACCTTCATTCGTGGTCGTTTCTTCCTTAGTAGTAGTCTCACCCTTTACAACTACTTCTTCCTGTACCGTTTTGGTATAGCTTATCTTTCCGTCCTCTTCCTTTTTCGTCCACTCGCTCTGTTTTTCCGTATCAAGTGCTTCCCATTCAGACTCTGAAATTTCCTTGGTAACTTCTTTTATTTCTGTAGTATCTTCACCCTGTACTTCTGTTTTGGTCACGACTGTTTCCTTTACAGAATACGTAATTTTTGCCGTACCGGCTTTCTTTTGAGCTGTTACTTTCCCATTATCAACAGTCACTATGCTTTCATCCGAAGAAGACCACTTTATCTCATAAGTCCTTTTCGTTGTATCGTCAGAATAGTTTGTAAATTCATTTCCTTTTAAAGTCGCATTGCCACCAATTTGTAATGTAAGGCTTGTCTGTTCTAACGTAACATTTAGGGAATCAAACTTTAAGGAACTGCTTCTTGCCGAAGTGCTCAAGGATGGGTCTGCAATATTACTCTTATCCGTTTTTTGATAGGTTGCTGAGCCAATTGCGGTTTTGGTGGATTCTACCCATTCTACCGTATCTGTTAAGGTCACTTCCTCTTCTTTTGCTTCTGCTTTTGCCGTATCTTCTACCGTAACGTTAACCTGATTTTCCTTTTTAACTTCATCCTCGACATTGACAACTACGTATTCTACCTTATTTTTTACAGTAACTGTCTGTGGGGTGGTCGGAAACTGATATTTATCAGTCGAAGTAATAATTGCACTATAAGTTCCGGGAGCCATGCTGCTTTGGTAAATGACACCATCTCTATCATCGTCGGTCAGAACAACCGATTTCCCATTACTGCCTGTCAACGTTACCTCAAAAGCCGTTCCTGTAATGTAGCTTCCTGTTGTTGCATTTCTGAAACGGACTTTTAAATCCTTTTCTACCGATTCAAAACTGACACTAACAGTTACATTTTCATCCTCTTCTTCTGTTTGCGTCTCTATTTCTTCGATTTCTTCTGACAGATTCACGCTATTTGCCATCGCATCCGCCATTGCAAGTAAACCGCTTTGTCCGGCAATACCGATTTCACTCAAGGTCGTACCTACCGGTACGATAGCTTCCATCTGTTCTTCTACCGATTTATAATCCTTTAAATTGCTGCCAGCAATAATGGCAAAAGCTAAGACAATCACGGTCATAGCTGCTAATACATAATCAAAAGGTTGCATTTCTGCCATTTTTCCCTTTAGCATCTCTGCAAATGCAGCAATATCAAAGCCTTGTTTTCTATGCTTTTTGGGAGGTCTCGGTGCCTTGATTTCACTATTGTCCTGCTGATAGTTTACATCAAACGCATCCTCGTCTTCTTCCTCTGCGTAATATTCTTCTTCGTTGTCATATTCTTCATAGAGATACTCTTCGTTTTCATCGGCGTAATAAGTATCCTCCTCTATATAGGACTCATCCTCGTAGTAAACTTCCTCGTCCTCAGCGTAATAAGTCTCGTCCTCGTAATAAGTTTCCTCGTCCTCAGCGTAATAAGTCTCGTCCTCGTAATAAGCTTCCCCGTCCTCAGCGTAATAAGTCCCGTCCTCGTAATAAGCTTCCTCGTCCTCTACGTATGCCTCATTTTCCTCATAATAGGCTTCCTCATCCTCGTAATATGCTTCATCCTCTGTGTATTCCCCTTTCTCTTCATCCTCAAAGGAGTCATCATACAAAAATTCTTCTAATCTATTCTTATGTTTTTTCTCAGCAATCGCTGCTTTTTTCTTCTTGTTTGTTAATAAATGTCTTGTCTTTTTCTTCATACGAAATCCTATTTTCTACTTCCCTTTTTCATCTCTTTTTGTAACATTTTCGTAATGATTATATCAAAGTTAACATAGTTATACAACCATAATCACCACTTTTCCAAGACTTGTCATTCTTGTCCGGGACACGTGTTACATGTAAAAAACAATCATACCGCAAACGATAACAATCGTACCAAGGATTTTGCGGGGTGTCATTTTTTCCTTTAAGAGCAGAAAGCTCAAAAGTGGCACTAAAATATTACCAAGAGACTCCATCACCGGCCCGTTTTTGTACTCAACACCGGTATAAGCCACAATGTCCAAAAGCATGGAACCAAACAATAAGCCATAGCCGCCAATTACCCACGGATTGATATATTCCCGCCACCAGACAGGATATTTCTTAGACGCACCCTTCTTCAATAAAATCTGGGAAACTGCTGCAATAAAAACAGCAATAAATAAACAAAGCATATAAGGATTAAACATTGGTCTCATCCTCCTTCTGCGTATTCATAATCAGAATGCCTGCAAGCACGATGCATACACCAACGATATTCTTTGTCGTGATTTCCTCCTGAAAAAAGAGTGCTGCCCACAGCATAGACCATAAAATTGCAATTGCCCTGTTTGCATAGGCTACCGTCAAATCAAAACGCTTAATCAGCTGTTGCCAGAAAATAGCATATACACCTAAAATCACGACCTCCATCCCCATAAAAAACAGCATTTTCATCACACTGTCCTTATTAGCGGAAGCAAACTTTGCCATAACTCCCGAAAAGGTATAAATAATGACCGCAAGCTGTAATAACAAAATATTCTTTACTTTTTTCATCCTTCCTCCAATCCTTTCGGTACTCATTCTAACACAGCCCCTAAACAAAAAAAAGCATCGAGATTTACTTAACAGCAAATCTCGATGTTGCTTTCCCTTTATTGTACGGTCACCGCATCTGTATAATATAACATATAAGTTGTGATTGGATAATTTGTTGTAAAGGTGATTGTATTATCACTGACATCCTCGTCACTAAGCACCTGCACAATACCACCCGGTACAATCTGTACCAGAGAGAAGGTTCTTCCCGGATAAACAAATACGTCCGGAATTTTTACAGTCAGCTGCACGGGATTTTGCAGATACGCATTTTTCGCATCTTTTCCACTCTTTGTATGGAGATTGTACATACCTGCATAGCCATTATCGCCAAGCATAATAGAGAAAGCCTTCATGGCTTCCGCTCCCTGTCTGCTGTAGGAAATGGCAAAATCACCTGCAGTTAAAACCTCTGCATTATAGGAAATAAGTGGATATTTCGGGTTGTAATACTGCGTAAAGCAATCTGAAGCCGCAATATTACTAATCTTTGGCGAGGTACCGTTTTGCACCATTTGTACCATATAATAATTATCAAAAGTAAAGAAATAGTTACCATCATACTTGTGTAAGGTAGGAATCAGGCTATCCAGATTGTTATTAGGAAGATTTCCGATATCCCTGCTTACAATATCTGTTCCGTAAAAATAAAATGCACATCCGTCACGTAAACCACCAAAAGAAGAAATGCTCTCGATAAAGATACTTGATGGCAGGGTTACCTTGCTCACATATGGAAAATTAGAAAATGCATCTGCACCTATAGAAGTAATACCTTTTTCTATAAATATTTCAAAAACAGTCTTCCCATTCCAAGGTCTGTAGCCCAAACTATCCTTTGGATAATCGGGAATCGCACCAGTTCCTTTTACATATAAAATATTATCAGAAAAAACTACTTCAATATCCGTTCCGGTCGCAGCATCCTGTAAAATCCAATCGTTTTCCGCCTTTCTTATCCATTCTGTTGTGCCCGCAGCTTTTGATGTCATCGGCATAACAGTTATACATATCGCTAACGCACAAAGCAAACTTAAAAACTTTCTCATCTCTCTTACTACTCCTTTCACACTTTTTTGTGCTATTTTGTAATTTTATTCTACATTTCATTTTTTTATCTGTCAATTGCATCTAATCCATTAATGCAGAAAAACGTTCTATTTCCCCTTCCGATAGCACATCATAAGATAATAATTCGGTAAATACCTGCTTGTCCAGGTAAATATAATAGCCATCCACAAAATCTACCTGTACATAGTCCTGCTCTTCCATCGTACCAATTTGTTCCTTAATACTAGATAAGACCACATACATACAAAATTCTTCTCGCGCCTTTTTGGCAACCAATGCTGTATCATAAGCTTCCGCTTCCATTGCATCATACAGTTCATGAGAAAAGCTCCATTGTGTTTCCAGAATATTTCTGCCATATGGCGTGAAAAACTCACCGGAATACTGTCTGACAAAGGGTAAAAGCTCCGCCGGCAGTACCACATGTGGTGTATATTTTTCCAAGTCCAGAGCATCTGATACATGCATCACCACGTCAGGCATATGATAGGCATTCACTGATTTAAAATGTATGCTCTTTGTATACACAAAATCACCATTGATACAGATTGCCAACACCGCCAAGATGCAAATCAGTACTTTGCTTACCGTTTTTTTCATCTTTTCAAATAGCTTTACTACGCTATAGCAAAACAACACACCCATCGGCAGTGTCCAAAGTACCCTATAATATACCTCCACATCAATTTTCATGGCAATTGCTGCATACAGCGGGCATACAAAAATCACACACATTGCTGATACAAGATAAACGAAAACGGTCTTTATCCTTCTGTCCTTTTCTTCTATCCAAAGAAAAAGTAAGGCTGCTCCAAAAAGAAGTAACAGTGCACTTTTTCCATTATACTGTACAAAATCCTCCCAGACAGCCTGCATGACCTCCTTCATGGAACACCTCCTATCTATTTAGTACAAAGCAAAGCGCCAGCATCAAGACAGGTATACATGCAAAAAACATTTTGAAAACAAAACGCCAGTCTCTTTTGCGCCAGCCAATAAACACGGATCCAAGTCCATACATAGTCGGAACCAACATAAAAGCTACACTTGTGGCAAACACAGAGGAAATTCCCAACATGACAAGTAACAACCATGCCCCCTTTGTTTCTCTTTTTTCCACCAGCATCAAGAAGCAAAGATAAATACATGGTAGCAAAACACCTGCAAAAAGTGCTTTTCCCTGCCATGTCCTTGTCATGATGAAGGTTTCTGCCGTTGAAATCGTTACATTTCCAAACAGATACCACAAGGCAAGCAAGCACATAAAAAGAGAACGATACTGCTCTTTTTTCTTAAAAAGAAGCTTGCTCATCTCTGCATAAACGCTATACATCAGCAGCAACCATGCCACACTTAACACACTATGTGCGATTATAGTCGGATGAATCCCACTCAGCTTAGAAAGCCAGCCTATAAAAATCGGTACCGGAGACATCGCATGTCTGATATCCAAATCATAATTATAACCTGTATAGCAATCTCTCAAATACATCGTATCAAAGGCATCACTTAATACCGGCACCGCCAGATAATACGCATCATCACCATCATAATATTCATAAAAAACAGCCATATAAACCTGAAAAGCCAGCAGCGCACCAAAGACAATCCAGCCTATGATGCTCCATTTATTTTTCTTTCTTTGTCCCCAAAAGCTGAAAAGCTTTTTCCAAAGTCCTCGTCCCACAAAAAGGGAAATGATTACCAGGCACCCGATTACAATGCTATACACCAGTACCAAAGTCGAATATTTCTTCTGTAGCAAAATAAAAGGAATGCCTACCAACTCAAATACGGTAAACATCACAAGCCAGCCACTCAGCCAAACAAATGCCGGTGTCTGATGCTGTTTTCCTGTATATGAAACTGGAATCATTCCTAAAAAGAAGGGCACTGCCAATACCAGCAGCATCAGCATGCCCCAATGTAACATATTCACGATTTATGCTCCTTTATTCTGTCTCACGCTTTTGCAACCATGCACTCACTCTTGGAAAAACAATTTTCGCCGCACAAATGCCTGTCAAAATGCCAATTACAAGTGCAGCCAGCACATCTGTCGGATAATGCACACCATTATATAATCTGGAAAATGCAATCAATGACGCAACTACAATGGCTGTCACTCCATACCTTTTAGGCATGCACAAAAGCATTACCGTAGCTACTGCAAAGGAAGACCCTGTATGACCGGAGGGGAACGAAAAATCCTTTGGCAGTGTGCCCAAATACTGCAAGGCATCATTTACATAAAAAGGTCTTGTCCTGCATATAATCTGCTTCAACAACACATTTACCAGGATAAATTCCGTAAATAAGGAAGTAAATGCCGTAATACCTACGTTTCTGTACTTTTTTATCAATAAGAGAACCACCACTGTTGCAATCGCCAATGCCCCGGCATTGTTTATCTTTGAAATATACGGCATAATCACATCCAATGCCGTGATACGTAAATTTTCCTGAATCCAGACCAAAATGTTGGATTCCAACCAATTCAGGCTCTCCATTTTCCATTCCCTCACTTTATTACATACAAACTATTCTTTTTGACTGTAATACAGAGATAATTCTGCCGCAATGTGTGTTCCTAATGCAATATTACCATTATCCTTCGGATGCAAACCGTCTTTCAAATAATATTCTTTTGACTCCTCAGAAGTACAATCCATAAAGCCCTGCTTATATAAGTCAATCACTTCAAAGCCATATTCTTTTGCAAGCTTTCTTTGTACCTCTAAATAATCATTCCAAGTCGGTTGTGTCTGTACATCTGTACATACTCCATTCGTTTGTTTATCCATTGGGAACATAAGTATAAAGAACACATCACAATCAGGCATATTTGTTGCAATATATTTACATAATGCCCTTACTGCACCACAATAACCACCTGTACTGTCCTTATTATAGATATCGCCAAATTGCTTTCCGTCTACTGCTGCCAAATAGTCATTTATTCCTGCAGATACAAGAATGATGTCTGCACTGTTATTGATGACAGTATCAAAATTATCTACAATAGCAAGTTCAGCATCACCATAATTAGCAAAGGTTCTGCCACCCAGCCCGTGGTTCAGCATTGTACCAATATGCAGTGCATCTGCTGCATATTCGGGAAAGCTAATGCGATCCCCTTCTGTATCTACTGCGGCTTCAAGTCCCTCTGTAATACTATCCCCAATAAAGCAAACTGTCTTAGAGAAAAATCCATAGGCATTATTCTCAATAATCTGCTTATCTAACTGCACAATCTTTTCTGTTTTATCCTTAGAATTAGGAGCCATATAGAGAGAATCTCTTGCAACTGCAAAATTTGCCTGTTGCTCTCTTCTTGCTTCCAATTCGCCTTCTGTCAAAGATAGAAATTCCAATGTTGCACTTGTTTCCTGCTCGGTAGACTCCTCTGTTGTCTGTTCACTTTCTGCCTGCACTTCCTCTGTTGTCTCTACTTCTGCCACTGCTGTTTCTGTTGTACTTTCTAGCTCTTCCGTTTCCTTTGCATTTTCAAACACTTCTGTTGCTGCCACTGTTTCCGGAGCTTCCACAACTCTGACAGGCGCATTATTGCAAGCAGCTAACGGCAACATTGCACATACTAAGCTGAATGCCACAATTCCTTTTTTCATAATAACTAGTCCTCACTCTACTCAATGTCTCTTCTTTATATACACATAGAACAAAAATTTCAAGTTCGATGTCATATATCTTCTCCACAATCTCTTTGGTTCCTGCATCAAACGGTAGAACCACTCCAAAGAAATTTTCTGCATCCACATAGGAGCTCTCTTTAAACCACCTGCTAAGTAATCAAAGCCTGCACCTACGCCAAGCATAACTGCTTTCGTCCGAAGAGAATGGCTATACATCCATTCTTCCTGTTTGGGTGCGCCAAGTCCTACCCAGATAAAATCAGGCTCTGCCTCATTTATCATATTCACCACTTCATCGTCTTCTGCCTCAGTTACCGGTCTGAAAGGCGGCGAATACATCCCTGCAATGATAGCTCCGGGATAATCTCTTTCAATGACCTTACGCATGTTTTCCAAAATTTCCGGTGTTGAACCATAAAAAAAGTGCCTATAGCCATACTGCGATGAAATTTTCAGCATCTCAATCATAAGGTCCGGTCCTGTCACTCTACATGCCTTTGGAAAACCATGTCTTCTACTATATCTGGATAAAGGTGCCCCATCCGGCAAAGCCATCGCAGCACTATTCTGTATCTCTCTATATCGTTCATTTTCATAGGACATCACTGTCGTATGCACGTTAGAAACGCATATATAATTGCCCCTCAGTTCTTTCAAATGTTCATTTATATAAGAAACAGTATCCAGCATATTGGTGACATTAATGTTTGTCTTTAATATCTCACAATATTGCAATTCACTCATGTTTTATCCTTCAATCTCTTTTTATCTATAACTGCAATGATTATATCATTTTATTAGTACAAGCGTCAATAACTTACGCAAAACGAGCCGCCCCCGATATCAAAAAGCCCTTGATATTCGTAAGAACATCAAGGGCAAATATTACATTATTTATTTAGAGCCTTTTCCACCTACTACGGCAAACACGGTCTGGAATAAAATCTTAATATCCAGTCCTAAAGACCAATTATCAATATACTCTAAGTCAAGCTTTACAATCTCATCAAAATCATTGATATCGCTTCGTCCATTTGCCTGCCACATACCGGTAAGACCAGGTGTGATACTTAATCTACGACGATAATAGCCATTGTACTGCTCAAACTCATCTACTGTTGGTGGTCTGGTTCCTACTAAACTCATGTCACCAACTAAAATGTTAAAGAACTGTGGGGTTTCATCAATACTTGTCTTACGAATGAACTTACCAACCTTGGTAATACGAGGGTCATCATCCATTTTGAACATCAATCCCTTTACCTCATTCTGTGCCTGCAGCTCTTTTTTACGTTCCTCAGCATCTATGTACATAGAACGGAATTTCCAGATTTTAAATCTTCTACCATTCTTTCCAATACGAGTCTGTGAAAAGAATACCGGCCCCGGCGAATCGATTTTAATTGCCAAAGCTACAAACGGCGTTATAATGCAGGTAATGATAATACCTACTAACGCACCGACAATGTCTACCATTCTCTTAATCAGTAAACGACGGGAATCCATCTCTGCCATTTGGAAAGATAAAACAGAATAACCTGCCAACTTCTGTACAGAGGTGTTTGACATACCATGACTGAAAATATCTACATTGTAGTGACAAACAAGTCCCATTTCTTCGAACTTTTCTACCATTTCTCGAATCTCAATGGTCGGTACCCCAGGTAAACAGATAAAAATCTCATCCACCATCATCTGAATAACGACATCATATAAATCCTTCATAGAGGCAACAACAGGAACATCCTGAATGGTTGTACCTTTCTTATCTGCATCATATAAAGCAACAGATGTGATTTCATAATTCCATGCCTTATCATGCTTTAAGCGGTCAACCACTTCATCAGCCAGCATGGTATTGGTCAATACCATCATTTTATTATTACTGTCACTTTTACGATAATAATCCAACATATATTTTTTGAATAAAATATGTGCCGCATAAGTAATCAGTGTATTGGTAATCGCAAAAATCAGGTAAATTAAACGTGAAAAATCATAGGCCTGCTGTGTTAAATACAAAATGAGGACTAATCCCAGCATTAGAATACCTGTGTATCTGACCGTAAACATAAACTCTTTCATATAACCGCGAATAAAGAAATAACGGTTACCATCCGTAAATAATGCATATGCCAGACAAACTAACAACAGATAAAAGCATGCCGTCCAATGGAATGCTCTTGGATAGACTTCATAATTAATGATTCTGAATCTGATAAAAATTGAAAGCCAATAAGATAATAGCACACTGACAATATCAATCAGCATAATACTATAGGTTTCTATCATCTTGCTTTTCCTTCTGATATTCTCCATACTGCTCCCTCACTCAATCTTTTTGTCCCATTGACTCCTTCGGGGACAATTCCATAATACTGAAAAACTGTGTATTTCTCTACAGTTCTCTCACATTCTAGCACATGTCAACAAACTATGTAAATCTCTATTGTGTGCTAAAATGATTTTCAGCATATTCACACAAAAAAACACATATTACCATTTCTTTGTTGTTAGAAATACTAATTTACGGATTATATTTTCCCCTTGCATTTCTGAACAGAATTTTCAGCAACTCACTATTTCCTTTAAAAAAGCTAATCTTGGTAGGAGTCTTTCCTGTTTTGGGATAGGCTCTTGTCACAGGAATTTCACAGGCTTTCAGACCAATCTGTGTCGCTCTGACAGAAAGATAAGCTAACAGTTCGTAAGTCATGAAAACATCTCGAAATGGTTTTACACGCTCATCTGTCAGATATTTTGCTGAATATGCCCTGTAAGCATTTGTCGTATCAGTGAAACGCTGACCTGCAGTCAGGGAAATGACAGGTGCATGAAGAAGAACTACTGATAAATGACGTACAAGAGGCGTATTAATTGCCTTGCCGCCTTTTACAAAACGGGAACCCTGTATAAAGTCATAGCCTTCCTTTAATTTATCAATGAAATTTGGCACATCCTCAATACTGTCTTTATCATTGCCATCAATTGTTATAATACCCTTATAGCCTCTCTGCAGAGCCCACCACATGCCCATGCGAAGCTGTGCCCCCTGCTTTCCGACATCCTGTTTTACCAAAAGTGTATTTACCTGCAATTTTTTTAAGATTTCTTCATCCGTACAGCCATCTGTAGAACCACCGTCGCAAATGACAATATCCGCATAAGAAGATACAAAGCTGTCCTTTGCTCTTTGTAACTCTCTATGAATACGTTCTCCCTCGTTAATAATAGGAATTAACACTACATAATCCTTTGTTTTAGGTGCATACTCTGTGCAGCTAAATGCCGGTACGCCATCCTGTCTTTCATATTGCATGCTTTTTTCTCCATTTCCTTCCTATAAATACAAGCTGACAACCTGCTGATACAAGCTCTGCCACTCTCCAATACCAGGGCTCTTTGAAACTTACACGAATGCTGTGACTGCCTGTTGGAATACTGACTGCCACTACATTATTCTTTCCTGCAAAAACAGAAAGCTTTTGTTCTCCCGTCCTTGCCTGATAGCCTTTGTAATATAATAACGGCAATTCCAATGTTTGTTCCTTTTCAGAAGTATTCGTACAAATCATTGAAATATGCGTTCCCCTTTTCTCGAAGCTTTCTATCTTAACTGCTTCATTTTCCGTAAGATTCTCTATATCTAAAAGCTCCATTTCCGTACCAATCGGGAAATATTCTTCTCCAGACTGTA
>CAMBAN010000026.1 GCA_945864145.1 uncultured Lachnospiraceae bacterium
GAAGTTCAAGAAGCTGGTAGAAGAGAAGAACGTAGACTGCTACATCGTTAACACAGGTGATTTCATGGGTCATAAGGTTAAACCAGCTGATACATTAGGAATCCTTGAGACAATCGTTGAAGGCAAGGCTAAGTTTGAGAAGTGGGGCAACTTTGATGATATCGAGATTATGTATGACTGGTCTGGAAAGACAAGTGATGCATTCAAACCTGATATGAATGATAAGGCTTACACAGAAGCATTAAAGGCTGCTATGCAGAACCGTGTAGATGCAGTTGAAGGCTTCGCTACAAAGAAGGAAGGCTATGATAAGCTTCCAGATGAAGCTCTTGAAGCATTAAAGAAACTTGTTTCACAGTGCTAATCTTAGCATCGATATAGCCTGGATTCTGACGTGATATTCACGATAGTATTTAGATGATTTTAATAGGGATAAGTATTTTGAACTTTGGTTCAAGATGCTTATCCCTTTTTGTTTTCTCCTTTTTTCTTAAACAAATATTAATCTTTTACCTTATTCCATCTTCATAAAAAATAGTATACACTATTTACATAACAACAAGAGGTGACCAAAATGTATAACGTACTAGTATGTGATGATGAAAAGGATATTGTTTCAGCTTTGAAGATTTATTTAACAGCTGAGGGACATGAAGTGTTTGAAGCTTATAATGGGGAAGAAGCGTTACAGATTTTACAACGTGAAGAAATTCACCTTGTTTTGCTTGATATCATGATGCCGGTTAAAGACGGTATCACAACGATGGTAGAACTTAGAAAATTCAGTAATGTTCCAGTCATTATGCTTACAGCAAAAAGTGAAGACACTGATAAAGTTCTTGGGTTAAATATTGGAGCTGACGACTATGTCACAAAACCATTTAATCCAGTGGAACTTCAGGCAAGAGTAAAATCTCAGCTTAGAAGATATTTACAATTTGGAGGCAGTGTGTCTATTTCTAATAAGGATGTATATACTGTTGGTCCAATTGTGCTTGATGACTTGAGAAAAGAAGTAACACTAGATGGAGAATCAGTAAACCTTACAAAAACGGAATATGACATATTAAAATTTCTGATGGAGAATGAAGGAAAAGTGCTTTCTCCACATGACATCTATGTCAAAGTTTGGAAGGATACACCTCTTGGTGCTGAAAATACAATAGCTGTACATATTAGGCATTTGAGAGAAAAACTGGAGTACAACCCTGCTGAACCAAGATACTTAAAAGCAGTTTGGGGTCATGGCTATAAAATAGATAAAAAATAGCAGATGTGATGGAAAGGAATTCATATGGAAAAAATTAAGGGGTCAATTTTGGCTAAGATGATTGCATGGATTCTGATATCGGTGTCAGGAACTGTGATGGTAATAAGTTTGCTTATAGGTGCTCTGTTCTATGAAGATAATGTTTATGATTCCTATTATTTTGAGAATAAGAGTAAACAAATGATAGAAGAAGTTGGTGAACAATATGCTGTTAAAGTAATGCGTGATCGTGAATTAGGAACTAATCTTGCATATTTTAAAGATACGAATTTTAGATATGGATTAATGAAATCAGATGATATTGATAAAGTTGATTTTAATCATGCGAAGTATATAGAATCAAATTTGCCAGCCAATGTTAAGAAGGATGATTTGGAAATATATTATATGCCGACAAATGATAAAACAATCTACTATTTTGAAGATAGTATTTTTACATTTCATGATCGTTCCATTTATCATTTTTCTGAAGAATCAAGGTATACCTTGTATATAGATAGTATTTGTTTTGACAAGCAGAAAGGTGTTTTCTATTATCATGCATCAGAGAATGATACTTTCTATCCGATTAAGAGGGTGTGTATTACTTTTGATGGAACTAACTACCATTATTCCTATCAATATGATGTAGAACAGTACACACTTGATTATTATGAAGATGATAATAGTACTTCTGAATCGTACATAGCAGAAGCAGATGATATGTTAATGCAAAACATTGGAAATCAGAAGGATTCTATTTTAGAAATATTAACAAATGAAGCGGGAATGGATTTTGGAAAATTGAATGAAACCGCATTTAATTGTGATAATTGGAATAGAATGGTTTTTGATAATATTAGAGAGTATAGTGCATTGGATGAGAGCCTGACTATCATTCAAATAAAAGATAATACAAAAATGGTTACCGGTGACAAGGACTATTATCTTGATGACTATTATACATTACATGTGAAGTTATCTGATGCATATGAAAACTACTATGTGGTTGTTCTTCCACCGGAAAAAATAGTTGCTGATTTTCATGGTGATTTATATGAAAGAGCCATGTATTTACTAAATTTTGTTGAAAAATACAAATATAGCATTTGGGTAATATTTGCTGTGAGTGCTATGATTACTTTTGCTTTGTTTATTATATTAATGTGTGGAGCCGGATATCGAAGAAACAAGGAAACAAAAGAGATTTATTTACAGCAGACATTTTGGCAAAAAGTCCCATTGGAAGTTGAGTGGATTTTGTATTGTGCAATAAATGTTTTTATTATTACACTCTGCACTGTGATAATACAATCAAATGAAATAGATAAGTTAATCATCTATTTCCTATTCTTTGGTTTATTAGTTGCCTGGCTGACACTTGCAGAACTTTTAAATTGTGCGGTTAGAGTGAAAGCCGGTAAGTGGTGGAAGTATACCTGTTGTTATTGGATGATATCCAAACTTAAGAAATACGTTTGGTGTCCATTGCGCTATCTGATTAAAAAAATTGTTTTTGGACCATTTAAATACATTGCAGTTCTTTATCAGAATAGAAAAATAATTTGGAAATTCTGGCTTTTGTTTGCTGGATATAAATGTATAGAAGGATTTATCGTAATTCTTTTGGGTATTGATTTTGAAAGTTTTTTTCTTTTATCCATTTTTGAAATAGTAACTTTCGGAATTTTTTCTTCCTTATGTATTATCCAAATGCAAAAACTGCAAGAACAAAGTTGTCGACTTGCAAAGGGTAACTATCAGGAACCTGTCGATACGTCCAAAATGTTTTCTGCTTTTAAACAACATGGGGAGAACCTAAATCACATTGGTGAAGGAATAACGAAAGCAGTAGAAGAAAAAATGAAAAGTGAATATTTCAAAACAGAGTTGATTACGAATGTTTCTCATGATATAAAAACTCCATTAACTTCTATTATTAACTATGTAGATTTGCTTGGAAAAGAAGAACTAAATAATGATAAGGCAGAAGAATATTTAGAAATTTTAGTCAGACAATCTACCAAATTAAAAAAATTGATAGAAGATTTGGTAGAAGCATCAAAAGCATCGTCCGGGAATCTTCCGGTAACAATGGAAAAATTGGATTTACATGTTTTTCTGACACAAACGGTTGGTGAATGGACGGAACGGCTAGAGCAGGAAAAACTGGAACTGGTTGTTACAAAACCTGAGGAAACTGTTTATATTAATGCGGATGGCAGACATTTGTGGAGAGTAGTAGATAACTTATTGAATAATATTTGCAAATATGCACAGCCAGGTTCCAGAGTATATATTAGTATTGAAAAAAATCAACGTATTCAATTAATTTTTAAGAATATTTCAAAAATTCAGTTGAATATTGCTCCGGAGGAGTTGCTTGAAAGATTTGTACAGGGGGATAAATCGAGAAACAGTAGCGGACATGGCTTGGGGCTTTCTATTGCACAAAGTCTTATGAATTTAATGCATGGCGATTTGCAACTGATTATCGATGGCGATTTGTTTAAAGTAATTCTTTCCTTCGAAGAAGTATAATTATTTGCTTTTTCAAGATGTTTTTGACTGTTGAACACAGAAAAAATACAAGATTTTTCCTGCAAGATTTTGTCAAATATCAACATGCTGATTTCGTTGATATTTCCTGACTGATAGGATATAATATAGGTAATCTGAAATGTGCGATAACTCTTGTTATTTTGAACCTACATCACTTTAAACGGGATTCCTATATTGTCTGATTGATGTCAAGCCTCCCATTATGGTCAGAGGAAGGCAGAGAGAAAGATTGCGGTCACCCACCTAGCATAAGCTAGGAGTCAAAATACAGGAGCCGGCATTTTGGAGTTTAAAAAGCAACCGTAAAGGTTGCTTTTTGTGTTATACTGATGGAAAAATGCTGCAAAAAAGAAAAGGAGAACGTCCATGGAGCATAGACAGGTGATACATACAACGGGCAGAAATAACTGTGGAGGACGCTGCATCATTCATGCGCAGGTTTGTGATGGTAGAATAGAAAAAATAACAACAGATACACCACAAGAGGCAGGAAAAGAAATTCCTCTGTGCGCATGTGTGAAGGGAATGAACTATCATAAAACGTTTTTAGGCGAAGACAGACTACGATATCCAATGAAAAGAGTTGGAAAGCGTGGAGAAGGAAAATTTGAACGTATCAGTTGGGAGGAAGCAGTAGACATTATTACAAAGGAATGGATACGTATCAGGGATACTTATGGTGTGGGTTCTCGCTATGTCAATTATGCAACAGGTATAGATGGCGTTTTGC
This sequence comes from uncultured Lachnospiraceae bacterium, assembly GCA_945864145.1. Classification (GTDB taxonomy): domain Bacteria; phylum Bacillota; class Clostridia; order Lachnospirales; family Lachnospiraceae; genus COE1. The sequence goes on from CAMBAN010000026.1 coordinate 4,542, forward strand.
GTGGAAATAATCTTGCAAAAAGATTGTTATCCTTGGATGGCGGCTATTTAGATTACTATAATTCTTATAGTAGTGCATGTATTGGAGCGGCGACAGAGTTGATGTATGGTACCAGAAATACCGGACATGATCCGAAGGATTGGTTGCAGGCAAAGATGATTATTTTGTGGGCACATAATCCTGCTGAAACAAAATTTGATAGTGTAACGATGTATTATTTAAAAGCAGCTAAGAAAAAAGGAATACCGATTATTGTAGTAGATCCAAGAAAAAATGCAACAGTGGTACAGCTTGATGCAGAATGGATTCCTATCAGACCTGCAACAGATGCAGCACTTATGGATGCAATGGCATATACAATCGTTGAACAAGGACTACAAGATCAAGCATTTTTAGATAGATGCTGTGTGGGCTTTGATCATGCCCATATGCCTGAAGGGATTGACCCTAAGGAATGTTATCTTGCTTATTTAACAGGGGAACAGGATGGTATACCAAAGACTCCTGAATGGGCAGAAAATATCACAGGAGTACCGGCTGAAACAACACGTGATTTAGCAATTCGTTTTGCAAAAGCAAAACCGGCAGCACTCATACAAGGCTATGGTGCACAGAGACATTCTTACGGCGAACAGAGTGCCAGAGGCGGCATCCTGCTTGCCTGTATGACAGGAAATGTTGGAGTAAGTGGCGGCTGGGCGAGCGGTGTGGCAGACTATGAAAGACATGCAAAGCCAGCAATGCCTCTCGTGAAAAATCCGTATCCCTATAAAATTCCTGTTTTTGCATGGACAGAGGCAGTGGAAAGAGGCAGCCAGATGAAGGAACAGGATGGAGTGACAGGAGGAGCAGGACTGGATGCGGATATCAAAATGATTATTAATTTAGCAGGAAATTGCTTAATCAATCAACATGGGGATATCAATCGGACTGCAGAAATTTTAAAAGATACTTCGAAGTGTGAATTCATTTTGTGCAGTGACCTGTTTATGACTGCCAGTGCAAAGTATGCAGATATTTTACTCCCTGGTGTATCTATGTTTGAAAGTGAAAATATTACAGTACCTTGGAAATATGGAGATTTTATTGGGTATAACAATCAAGTAATAGAGCCTTTATATGAGGGACGCTTTGAATATGACTGGTTGGTAGAGGTGGCAGATAAGCTGGGCTTGAAACAGGAATTTTCTCTGGGAAGAACAGCAAAGGAATGGCTGCGGGCAGTTTACGAAGAGCTTCGTATGAAAGAACCTGAATTACCTGATTTTGATACTTTTAGACAGGCAGGCATTTATCGTTATCAAAATAATAAAGAAGAGATTGCTTTTGAAAAGGAATGTCAAAATCCGCAGAAACATCCTTTCCCTACAGAAAGTGGGAAAATTGAGATTTTTTCAGAAAAAGTATATCATACCACTTATCCGGATTTTTTCCCTGCAATACCAAGATATGTAGAACCGGTGGAAGGACCACAGGACAAGCTGGCACAAAAATATCCCTTGCAGTTGATAGGGTGGCATACAAACAGACGATGTCATAGCATACATGACAACAATCTTAGCATGCATAAATTAGACCCGCAGATGCTTTGGATGCATCCGGAAGATGCAAAAAAGAGAAATCTGCAGGAGGGAGAATTGGTTGAAGTATGGAACGATAGAGGTAAAATCAGGATACCTGTAAAAGTGTCTGAACAAATGATGCAGGGAGTGGTCGCACTCTCACAGGGAGCCTGGTATAAACCAGATAAGAATGGAGTAGATGTCGGAGGCTCGATTAATATACTGACATCTTTAAACAGGACACCTTATGCCAAAGGAAATCCACAACATACGAATTTAGTAGAAGTAAAAAAATTGACATAGTAAAAAACAGACAGCATATGATAGTGAAGGGGGAAGGAGAGACATTATTTGAAAAAAGTGGTAATTCTTTTTTTACTTTTTATCAGTGCTGTTTTATATGGATTTCTTTGGTATCCCAGACAAACGGAAAAACTATGTATAGATTTTCCAAAAGTGATTTGTGACATGGATGTCAGGTTAAAAGAAAAAGAAAAAACACAAAGCAATCAAAAAGCAGATGAAGAAAAAAATATTCGTGTATTGATAAAAGACAGCAGTTATGAAGCAATTTATCATGAAATGCTTTGTTTTTCCTGCGATACAGATATTTTGATGGTAACAGAGAGAGGAACAAAGCTGCTTTCCAAAAATGAAATATACTATCTAAAGCCATCAGACTGCCGAGAAAATCCAGTCAGATTAGTGCCTTGCAAACAGGGAAATATGAGATTTTACAATATACAGCGTAAAGATGAGGTGACTTATCAGGGGAATTTTGAGTGTTTTGGTGAGAAAGAAGGATTGGTATTGGTCAATGAATTACCTGTGGAAAGCTACTTATTGGGTGTAGTAGTAAGTGAAATGCCTTCCTCTTATCCTTTGGAAGCTTTGAAAGCACAGGCAATCGTGGCAAGATCATATGCCTATTACCATATGGAGCAAAAAGCGTATCCACAGTATCGGGCTCATGTGGATGACAGCACAGGCTTTCAGGTTTATCAAAATGTGACTGCAACAGCGAAGACAAATCAGGCAGTAGAGGAAACAAAAGATCAGGTGCTCATAGAAGCCGGAATGGTACAGGAGTGTATGTATTACTCCACGTCTGCAGGTACATGTCCAGATAAAGAAAAGAGTTTTCAAAAATACATCAGAAATGGTTCTGAGAAGGATTTGGAATACGAGGAAGGATGGTACCGTTGGAATTGTGAGGTTACAGTAAGCTGGGAAACTTTACGTGACAGATTACTGGGGCAGACATCTTTATCGGAAAAGGAACGTACTATTTGTCAAAAGGCGAAAAAACTCAAAAAAGTGACCATCAGTCAGCGCAATAAAAATGGCAGGGTCGAGGAAATTGAGCTTAAAACAGATGCAGGAAAAATCCTTGTAACAGACCAATATAGGATAAGAAGACTTTTGGCGCAAAATGGAAGTATGGTATATAAGAAGGACGGCACTACCTTTTTAATGGGAACAATATTACCAAGTCCGTTTTTCTATTTTGCAAATGTTACCATAAAAAATGGAGAAATTGGCTTATCTATTATGGGTGGAGGCTTCGGACATGGCAGTGGAATGTCTCAAAATGGGGCTAAACAGTTGGCAATTAAGGGAAAAGGATATCAGGAAATCTTGGATTATTACTATGATTTCAAAATAAGCAAGAGATAAACTCTTGACTTTTTCCAAAAGTTTGGATATCATACAATCTATAAGGAAAAAATGCATGGATGGTGCACAGTAGCGCTATATTTTCTATCAGAGAATGGAAGTCACCGGCTGAGAGCTTCCTTAGTTCAGATATAGTAGTGAATTTCCCACCGGAGCAGCTTTACTGAAGTTAGTAGGTAGAGACGTTTGAACACGTTACGTTTAAAGAGCCATATAGTGTGGTTATAGTATAATAATCAGTCTGTATGGGAAACTGGGTGGTACCACGATAATTCGTCCCTTGTAATCAATGATTACAAGGGATTTTTTTATTTTAGGAGGAGAATGTAAAATGAAAGAAAAGTTAGAGCAGATAAAGGCAGAAGCACTTCGTCAGATTCATGAGAGCGAAGCACTTGATAAGCTGAATGATGTTCGTGTTAATTTCCTTGGTAAAAAGGGTGAATTAACGGCTGTATTAAAAAGCATGAAGGACGTTGCACCAGAGGATAGACCTAAGGTGGGTCAGATGGTGAATGAAGTACGAGAAGAGATCGAAAGAGTATTAGATAATGCCAAAGCAGACATGGAAAAAAAGGTACGTGATGCCAAGCTTAAAGCAGAGGTGATTGATGTTACCTTACCAGCTCAGAAAAACAATGTTGGTCATCGTCATCCGAATACAATTGCATTACAGGAAATTGAAAATATTTTCGTAGGTATGGGCTATGAAGTAGTAGAAGGACCGGAAATTGAAAAGGATTATTATAACTTTGAAGCTTTAAATATTCCGGCAGACCATCCTGCAAAAGACGAACAGGATACTTTCTATATTAATGCAGATATGTTATTGAGAACACAGACTTCCGGTGTTCAGGTGCATGAAATGGAAAAAGGAAAGCTTCCTATCAGAATGATTGCACCGGGAAGAGTATTCCGTGCAGATGAAGTAGATGCAACACATTCTCCTTCCTTCCATCAGGTAGAAGGACTGGTTATTGACAAGAATGTCACATTTGCAGACTTAAAGGGTACTTTAGCAGAGTTTGCAAAGGAATTATTTGGAGAAGACACGAAGGTTAAGTTCAGACCTCATCACTTCCCATTCACAGAGCCTTCCGCAGAAATGGACGTTTCCTGCTTTAAGTGTGGCGGAAAAGGCTGCAGATTCTGCAAGGGTGAAGGCTGGATTGAAATTTTAGGCTGTGGTATGGTTCATCCTAGAGTATTACGTATGTGTAATATCGATCCGGAGGAGTATTCAGGCTTTGCATTTGGTGTAGGTCTGGAAAGAATTGCATTATTAAAATATGAAATTGATGATATGAGACTTCTTTATGAGAACGATATTCGTTTCTTGAAGCAGTTCTAAGCAGTATCATTTGGATTAGTAATAGAGTAAGGAGATTAGGAAAATGAATACACCATTATCATGGATAAAAGCATATGTGCCTGAGTTGGAGTGTACAGATCATGAGTATTGCGATGCAATGACTCTGTCCGGAACAAAGGTAGAAGGATTTGTCAGATTAGATAAAAACTTAGAAAAAGTTGTAGTTGGAAAAATTGAGAAAATTGAAAAGCATCCGGATGCAGAAAAATTAGTCGTTTGCCAGGTTAATGTTGGTACAGAAACGATTCAAATTGTAACAGGTGCGAAAAACGTAAAAGAAGGAGATGTTATTCCTGTTGTTTTAGATGGGGGTAAGGTCGCAGGAGGACATGATGGAAGTCCACTTCCTGAGGAAGGAATTAAAATCAAAGCCGGTAAATTGAGAGGAATTGAGTCTAATGGTATGATGTGTGGTATCGAAGAACTTGGTTCAAGCAGAGATATGTATCCGGAAGCACCTGAAGACGGTGTATATGTATTCCAAAAAGATGTTGCACTTGGAAGTGATGCAATTGAAGCTTTAGGTTTACACGATACAGTAGTGGAATATGAAGTAACTTCAAACCGTGTAGATTGCTATAGTATTTTAGGTATTGCAAGAGAGGCAGCGGCAACCTTCAAAAAGCCATTTGTGCCACCAGTTGTAAAAGAAACCGGAAATAATGAAAACGTAAATGATTATATTTCTGTTGAGGTAGAAGCAACAGACCTTTGTACACGTTATTGTGCAAGAGTATGTAAAAATATAAAAATAGCACCATCACCGGAATGGATGCAAAGAAGACTTTCAGCAGCAGGAATCAGACCAATCAATAACTTAGTTGATATTACAAACTTTGTTATGCTTGAATACGGTCAGCCAATGCATGCTTATGATTTAAGTACGATTGCAGGAAAGAAAATCGTTGTAAAGCGTGCAAAGGATGGAGAAGAATTCCAGACATTAGACGGACAGATGAGAAAATTGGATAGCGAAGTATTGATGATTTGTGATGCAGAAAAGGAAATCGGACTCGCTGGTATCATGGGTGGAGAAAACTCAAAGATTACAGATGAGGTATCTACTGTACTTTTTGAAGCTGCTACTTTTAATGGAGCAAATATCAGAAAAGCATCTAAGAGAGTCGGACTTCGTACAGATGCTTCCGGTATTTTTGAAAAAGGTCTTGACCCAAGAAACGCAGAGGATGCTATGAATAGAGCTTGCCAGTTAATTGAAGAATTAGGCTGCGGTGAGGTCGTTGGCGGTATGGTGGATGTAAAGGCACCGTTAAAGCCACTTCATCAAATTAAGTTTGAATATGAGAGAATCAACAAATTCCTTGGAACAGATATTTCAAGAGAGGATATGCTGACTATCTTCAATCGTATTGATTTGGCTTATGATGAGAATACCGGTATGATTACTATCCCATCTTTCAGACAGGACTTGGAAGGTTTTGCAGATATTGCAGAGGAGGTTGCAAGATTCTACGGTTACGATAAAATTCCAACTACTTTACCAAGCGGTTCTGCATTAGGTAAACTGCCATTCAAACTTAGAATTGAGCAGAAGGCAAGAGATATTGCTGAATATTGTGGATTTTCACAGGGAATGACTTATTCTTTTGAAAGTCCAAAGGTATTTGATAAGCTGTTAATCCCGGAAGCTAGTTCACTTCGTCAGACCGTAACGATTTCAAATCCATTAGGAGAGGATTTCTCAGTTATGAGAACGATTTCCTTAAACGGAATGCTTACTTCGCTGGCTACCAACTATAACAGAAGAAATAAAAATGTACGTTTGTATGAGTTAGGAAATATTTATATTCCAAAGGCTGTGCCTGTTGTAGACTATGTAGATGAAAGAATGCAGTTTACGTTAGGTATGTATGGTGAGGGTGATTTCTTTACCATGAAGGGTGTGATTGAAGAATTCTTAGAGCATATTGGTATGACTAAGAAGGTTTCTTATGATCCAAATGCAGAAAAGACCTTCTTACATCCGGGACGTCAGGCACTTGTTTCTTACGAGGGAAAAGTGATTGGATACTTGGGAGAGGTACATCCACAGGTTTGCGATAACTATGATATTCCTACCAGAGTGTATGTGGCAGTATTAGATATGCCTGAAATTTTACCATTTGCTTCTTTCGACAGAAAGTATGAGGGCATTGCAAAGTATCCTGCTGTATCAAGAGATATCAGTATGGTAGTACCAAAAAATATTTTGGTTGGAGATATTGAAAAGGTAATCGAGCAGCGTGGTGGAAAAATCTTAGAGGGATATCAGTTATTTGATATTTATGAAGGCGCACAGATTAAGGAAGGCTTTAAGTCTGTTGCTTATTCTATCACCTTTAGAGCAAAGGATAGAACCTTAGAGGAAGCAGATGTATCTGCAGCAATGAAGAAAATATTAAATGGTCTGGAAGGACTTGGCATTGAATTAAGACAGTAGGCAGATGGGACTGACGCAGAAATGTGTCAGTCCCTGTTGTGCTGTTTATGTAATAGGAAACTGCTTGTATGTAGTGGAACTTATTGGGAAAAAAGGAACGTGTAAAACATGGAAAGAAAAAATTGTTGGAAAGTCTATAGTGAAAAACGAATAGAAAAAATGGAACAGTATGCAAAAACATACATGGAATTTTTAAATCAATCTAAGACAGAAAGAGAGTGCGTAGATACTACAATCAATCTGTTAGAAAAGGAAGGATATGTAGACCTTGCTAAGTTAATCACAGAAAATAAAAAAATACATGCAGGTGATAAAATATATGCAGCAGGTATGAGTAAATCTTTGATTATTTTCCGTATTGGGGAAGAACCGATGGAGCAGGGTATGAATTTAATAGCCTCCCATATTGACAGTCCAAGACTGGATGTAAAGCCTAATCCTTTATATGAGAAGGATGGTGTTGCTTATTTAGATACTCATTATTATGGAGGCATTAAAAAGTATCAATGGGTTACTTTACCACTTGCAATCCATGGTGTCGTAGTGAAAAAAGATGGCACGATTGTAGAGGTTAATCTTGGAGAAGAAAATGACGATCCTGTCGTTTTTATTTCTGATTTACTGCCTCATATTGCACAGGAACAGATGGAAAAGAAAGCAGCTGACTTATTTTCAGGGGAAGCATTGGATGTAGTGATTGGTAATAAACCACTTACTTCTGAAGAGGGAGAAAAAGAAGCTGTAAAAGCACAGGTTAAGAAAATTTTGAAAGCTTATTATGAAATAGAAGAAGAGGATTTCTTATCAGCAGAGTTGGAAATTGTACCGGCAGGTGTTGCAAGAGAAGCAGGATTAGACCGTAGTATGATTATGGCTTATGGTCAGGATGATAAGGTTTGTGGATATGCCGCTATCCATGCTTTGCTTCATGCAAAGGATTTTAAAAGAACTTGTGTTGTTTTACTGGCAGATAAGGAAGAAATTGGCAGTGTCGGAGCAACCGGTATGAGCTCCAAATTTTTTGAAAATATGATTGCAGAGGTTATGAACCTGAAAGGCGAGTACACAGAGCTTAACTTTAGACGTGCGATGAAAAATGCTAACCTGTTATCAGCAGATGTCAGCAGTGTATATGACCCAATGTTTGCAGATTCTTTTGAGATGAAAAATGCTGCAATGCTTGGTGGTGGTCTGGTGTTTAATAAAGTGACAGGTTCACGTGGAAAAAGTGGTGCAAATGATGCAAATGCTGAGTATTTAGGCACTTTAAGAGGTATTCTGGATGCGAAAGAGGTTGTTTACCAGTTTGCAGAATATGGACGTATTGACCTTGGTGGCAGTGGAACTGTATCTCATATTCTTGCCAAATATGGCATGAATGTAGTAGACTGTGGTACAGCGGTCATGAATATGCATGCACCATACGAAGTAACAAGTAAAGCAGATGTGTACGAGACAATGCGCGCATATAAAGCATTTTTTGCTTTATAGGAATTTCCTATAAAGCAAAAACGCTCCGCGAGGATGCACACGCTTTTGCAAAGGTTGAATGTCGCAAGAATGCGACGCAAAAGCGGCGCAAGAATGTGCTTTGCACATTCTTTGTTCAACATATCTCATGATGAAAGGCAATGAAAAATCATGGAAGAGTTATTAAAATCAGATTTCTATTTTGATTTACCGCAAGAGCAAATTGCACAAGATCCCTTAGAGGATCGCTCAAGCTCCAGACTTTTGGTATTGGATAAAGAGACAGGAGAAATGCAGCACAGGCATTTTGCTGATATTTTAGAGTATTTGCACGAAGGAGATTGCCTGGTATTGAATAATACCAAGGTGATTCCTGCAAGATTGATGGGCGTGAAAGAGGAAACAGGTGCGACCATTGAAGTATTGCTTTTGAAAAGAAAAGAAAACGATGTCTGGGAAACTTTGGTAAAGCCAGGTAAAAAGGCAAGACCGGGTGCGGTTATCAGCTTTGGAGACGGATTACTGAAGGGTACTGTATTAGATGTAGTAGAGGAAGGAAACAGACTGATTCAATTTTCCTATGAAGGTATTTTCGAGGAAGTTCTGGATAAGCTTGGAGAAATGCCATTACCACCATACATTACCCATAAGCTTCAGGATAAAAACAGATATCAGACAGTTTATGCAAAATATGAGGGCTCGGCAGCAGCACCGACAGCAGGACTTCATTTTACCAGGGAACTCTTACAAAAGGTAGAGGAAAAGGGCGTCAAAATTGCCTATGTTACCTTACATGTGGGACTTGGCACTTTTAGACCTGTGAAAGAGGATAATGTGCTTAATCATCATATGCATTCGGAGTTCTATCAGGTAACACCGGAGGCTGCAAAGCTCATTAATGATACGAAGGCAGCAGGCGGAAGGGTGATTTGCGTTGGAACAACCAGCTGCAGAACCATTGAAAGTGCAGCAAATGAGGAAGGCATTGTAGTTCCCGGCTGCGATAATACAGAAATCTTTATTTATCCAGGGTATCAATTTAAAGTATTAGATTGTCTCATTACAAATTTCCATTTACCGGAATCTACCCTGATTATGTTAGTTTCAGCCCTGGCTGGAAGAGAGCACGTATTGCATGCCTATAATACAGCAGTAGATATGAAATATCGTTTCTTCTCTTTTGGGGATGCCATGTTCATTACGAATAATTGTTTGACAGAAGCTGGAAACTAGAGTAGTATTTTAGCATACGGAGGTTATACTATGGTTGAGAGAAGGAAAAACAAAAGAATGGATTTACGTTCCAAATTAATTGTAAAAAGACTTGATTCCGGTGAACAGGAAGAGATTGGGATTGAAGTATTGAATGTCTCAAAGTCCGGAATTGGTTTTCGAAGTGAGGAACTGTTAGAGATTGGCTCTGTTTACGAGGCATATCTGACAATTTGGACGAAAGAAATCATTCACGCCTTTATTGAGATTGTGCGTATTGAAATTCAGGCGGAAGGATTTGATTATGGCGGACTTTTCATTGGCATGCCGGAAATTGATTTGCAAAGAATCGATGTATACAAAATGGTTTCTGAAGCAGAGGAAAGAAAAGAAATATAATCAACAATAGTTTATAAATATCATTGGGCGAGAGGAATTACATGCATGGAATTATGGGATATTTATGATAAAGACAAAAAAAGAACCGGACGCACCATGAAAAGAAATGACTGGTGTTTACAGGATGGCGAATATCATTTGACGGTACTTGGAGTGGTCGCAAGAAGTGATAAGAAATTTCTTATTACAAAAAGAGTAATGACCAAATCCTGGGCACCTGGCTGGTGGGAGGTATCTGGTGGAGCAGCACAGGCTGGTGAGGATTCTATGGATGCCGTAATTCGTGAGGTAAAGGAAGAAACCGGATTGGATGTGTCAAACTGGGACGGTGGCTATATGTTTACCTATAAAAGAGAGAATCCGGGAGAGGGAGACAACTATTTTGTAGATGTTTACCGTTTTGTTGGAGATTTTGATGAAAAAGATGTGCATCCACAGGAGGAAGAAACAGACGGTTTTATGCTGGCAGATGTGTCAGAAATAGAATCCTTTGCAAAGCAAGGTATCTTTTTACATTATGATAGTATCAAACAAGTATTTCAGTGGTAAATACGAAGAAAAAGAGACTCGAAAGAGTCTTTTTTTGCTTTATAGGAAATTCCTATAAAGCAAAAACGCTCCGCGAGGATGCGCACGCTTTTGCAAAGGTAGAATGTCGCAATAATGCGACGCAAAAGCGGCGCCAGAGTTTCGCTTGCGAAACTATTTCTTATGTGATGACCACAATGAAGTGCTAGATGCAAAAAGTGCATCTCACTCTTGCGTAAAAAAACAGAAAAATATTGAAATTATCAGACAAAATAGATACAATAAAATTAAGTGTATTGCATATTATTGAGTAGTATGTGTAAAAGGGAAGGACCTGGTTGTTTATGAAAGTAAAAATGAATATCAGAACAAAAATATTGACGCTATTTTTGACAACACTATTAGGTATATTGGTGGTATTAATGCTATTAGTTTCCAGACAAAGTAAAAGTTCTGTACAAGAGGCTGTTGTAGAAACTGCGCAGATTGTGATGAAGACAGCAAGCTCCTTAATGAGTGAAGAATTGGACTCGTATTTGATTGCTATGAAGGATTTGGCAGCGGAGGAAGCTTTTACGGGCAATCAGATTGATACAGAAGAAGCACAAAAGGCAATAGAAGCGTGTGCAGAACGAAATGGACTTGACAGAGTTGGATATACAAATGCAAAGGGTATTAATCAAAAAGGTTTAGACTTTTCGGAGAGAGAATATTTTCTGCGAGCAAAGGAAAGTTTAAAGCCAGTTGTTTCAGAAGTCTATGCATCCCAGACGGATAATGGTGCAATGTCAGTACTTTTTGCAGCACCTATCATCAAAGAAAATGGTAGTTTTGGAGGTATTGTATACTGTGCTTCAAGCTGTGAACTGCTTTCTGATTTATTGTCACAGGTAAGTATTGGCAGCTCAAGTTATACCTTTATGTTAGACAGTAACGGTACAGTCATTGCGGCAAATCAGTATGATTGGGTGACCAGCTATTGCAATTTTCTGACAGGTAATAATACGACAGGTATTTTTGATACTTCAGTTATGGCAAATGTCAGCAATAGTATGGTAAATGGCATCAGCGGATATGATATTTTTGAAGCGGGAGATGATACTTTCTTCTCCGTATTTGCTCCTGTAGATATCGAAAATGGTTGGAGTGTCTGTGTTAGCGGAAATATCGAAGATTTCATGGCAAGCTATTATGAAGGTATGAACAACATTTTTGTTGTAATGGCAATTATTTTTATTGTGATTTGTATCTATGTTGGTTATTTAGGAGCAAGAATGTCTAAACCGATTTTGAAATCTACGGACAGAATGATGTTACTTGCAGAAGGCGATTTACATTCAGAAGTACCTAATATCAAAACCTTAGATGAAACCTACATTTTACAGAAATCTATCGCATCTACGATTGCTATATTGAATCAAATGATTAGCGAGGCAGGGGAAATTTTAGGTAAAATGGCAGAGGGCGATTTTACAACTAAGATTGAAAGTGAGTTTATTGGTGACTTGTTACCACTTAAAAATGCATTGAATAAAATATTGCATGAGCTTCGTAAACTTTTACGTGAAATCGGAACTACTTCTAATCAGGTATTATTTGGAGCACAGAATGTGGCACAGTTATCAGAATCATTGGCATCTACGGTCACGGAACAGACATCTATCATGGAAAATATCAGAGAAAATGTGGAGGATATTTCTAATGGTGCTGATGTGAATGCAAAAAGTGCAAGTGAAGCAGCAACAGTAGCCTCTCAGGCAATGATTTTTGTAGAGGAAGGAAGCCGGTATATGGAAGAACTCATTGAAGCCATGAAAAAAATGGAAGAGTCTTCTCAGGCAATAGAAAAAATCAATAAAACAGTTTCAGATATTGCATTCCAAACAAATATTTTAGCATTGAATGCATCTGTCGAGGCTGCAAGAGCAGGTACAGCAGGAAAAGGCTTTGCGGTTGTTGCTGAGGAAGTCAAATCTTTGGCAGAAAAATCAGCAGTAGCATCACAGGATGCTTCAGAGTTGATTCAGGATACTGTTTCAGCAATCAAGAACAGTATGGAAGTAGCTCAGAAAACGTCAGCATCCATGCAACAGGTTGTAGAGCAGACAAAACAGGTAGATGGACATATCGGAAAAATAGCAAATATGTCTCAAGAACAGCTTGATAAATTAGACCAGATTCAAAAGAGTATCAATGAAATAGCAGATGCATTATCTTCTACAGCAGCCTCTTCACAAGAAAGCGCGGCTACAGCGGAAGAATTAAATGCACAGGCGACAGCATTAGAAAAGATGATTCAAAAATTCAGAGTATAAAAAAAGAAAAGTCCGGCAGCATTGTGTTGCCGGATTTTTTGTGCTACTATGAGAAAAAACAAGAGAGGCAGAAAGTATGGCGGGGTATTTATTTTCTCATTTTATTGGGGAACAAAAGGATGGAGAACAGATTTATTTTTCATTAAGCAAGGATGGATTACATTGGCAGGATGTGAAGGATGGTGCCGTGATTTTAAAATCGCAAATTGGCACAAAGGGTGTACGTGATCCGTTTTTGGTGAGAAATCCGGAAACAGGTGTCATCTATTTAATTGCGACAGATTTGCGCATTGAGGCAGGAAAAGGATGGGCTGCAGCGCAGTATGAAGGAAGTAGAGATTTAATCGTTTGGGAAAGCACAGACTTGGTATCCTGGAGCGGGCCAAGAGCATGTACGGTAGGAATTTCAGAGGCTGGCTGCGTATGGGCACCTGAGGCAGTTTATGATAAAGAGAAAAGTGCATTTTTTGTTTTCTTTGCATCCATGGTTGATAACAAACAAAAAATCTACGCATGTTATACCAGGGACTTTAAAGAGTATACGGAGCCTTTTTGCTATGTGGAAAGAGAAAACCATGTAATCGATACAACTATTGTGGAGACAGATGGATGGTATTATCGTATATCTAAGGATGAGACTACAAAAAGATTAATTTTGGAGCGTGCTAAGAGCTTAAATGGAAAATTTGCATTATTACCTTCTGAAACTTTGGACAATCTGTATGGAGTGGAAGGACCGGAGTGCTATTTACTACCGGATGGAAAAACCTGGTGTCTGATAGCAGATAGATTTGCAGAGGGAAAAGGATATTTACCTATGCTGACAAAGGATTTTTCTTCTGGAAAATTTGAAATTCTAAAGGAAGACCAGTACGATTTTGGAAAAAATAAGAAACGACATGGCGGAGTACTCCTGATTTCAGATGAAGAATATCAAAAAATATTGCAGAGCTGAAAAATGAAAACGTCCTTATCCGAATGGTAAGGACGTTTTACTACATTTTTTCGTGTGAAATTGTGTGCAATATTTTTTGATTAGGAAGCCATTTTTTTAGTTTTGCGTAGAGCTCATTACAATCAATTGGCTTTGCAATAAAATCATTCATCCCGACTTTTTGGAAACTGTTTCTTGCATCTGACATCGCGCTTGCAGAAAGGGCAATAATAGGAATTTGCTGAAAATAAGTATCAGGCAACGCACGGATTTGCTTTGTGGCTTCAATGCCGTCCATGACGGGCATTAGATGATCCATTAATACTAAATCGTATTTCTTGCTTTTTACCTTTTCAATTGCGATAGCACCATTTTCAGCAGTATCAATCCGGAGTTGCAGCGGTTCTAAAATTGCTGTGGCAACGCACACATTGATTTCGTTATCTTCTGCTAACAGAATAGTAACATCCGGTGCACGGAAGGACAGATTAAACAGTTTGTTTACTATATCGTTTGCCTGCATTACCTCTTTGTTCAGTGCCTGACAGAAATTTAAGGTATAAAGTGGTTTATGGATTGACATGACACGGTCGTCACATTTATTTTCTCTCATGGGATTTTGCAGGACACATATTTGTGCAGCTACTTCCTTCTGAGATGCAGAGTCAATATTTTTGTAGATACTGGTATAAGTATTGGAATCAGTAAATAGTATATCAATGTTTTCTGTACGAATATTATCAGAGCAGGGAAGAAAACGTAAATGGTACGTTTGAACCAATTTTTGAACTGTTTCTTCCAGGTAGTGGTCGTCAGAATCTATACTGACTGTAAGGTTAAAATTATTTTCTTCAAGTTGTACAGCGGGTGTTTTTTCCAACAGCTTTTGTCGAATAGTAAAGTAAAAATCACTGCCTTTTCCATATTCACTATATACGGAAATGGAGCCACCCATCATTTCTACTAATTGTTTCGTTATAGCAAGTCCAAGACCTGTGCCTTCTGTTCCATAGTTCTTTTTGGTATCCACTTGCTGGAAAGAGGTAAACAGTTTTTCTATATCTTCCTGTCGGATGCCCTGACCGGTATCGCTTATAGAAAAATACAGTTCTATGTCATCATCTGTAATGGTATTAACTTTCACAGTTAATTTAACATACCCATTTGTGGTAAATTTAATAGCATTATTCATCAGATTTATGATAACCTGACGAAGACGAAGCGAATCACCGTACAATTTGGAAGGAATGTCTTTGTCAACTTCATAGAGTAATTCAATATTTTTATCGCCAATTCTATTCCAAAAAATCATGCTAAGGTCATTTAGAACAGACATAAGTTCGTACTCATCATTGATTAATTCCATTTTTCCGGCTTCTATTTTGGAGAAATCAAGAATATCGTTAATAATAGTTACCAAAGCTTTGCCAGAGTTATGAATCGTTAAAAGATATTCGGTATCTTTTGCAGAATGCTTTTCACGTAATAAAACATCTGTCATACCGATGATAGCATTCATAGGTGTGCGTATTTCGTGAGACATATTGGATAAAAAGTTGGATTTTGCTGAGTTTGCCTCCTGTGCCTTTTGTTCTGATTCTTTGGCTTTTATTGTTGTATGAATGAGTTTTGCATTTTGCTCATCTAATAGATTGATAAGAACCATGGCAATATGGGTTAATCCAACCAAAACTACCCCGGCAATAATTGCAGATGGGAGCCAATAGACATCATAATATTCATACTTATGTTGGTATTTGTAAATGCTACAGATGATAATACCGATTTCACTAAAAATACAGGTGAGAATAGTCAATCTTTTACGACTGAATATGACACTCATAATAATGGGGAAACAATATACTAACATTAATACAGAAAAATTACAGTGTATTGTGCAAATAATGGTAATGATACAGGTAATAGTCAGAATGGGAATAGCGTTGACAATATGAGGCTTGTCTTTCCAAATACGTGCAGCAGTATGTCCAATACCTAAAACAAGAATAGAAAGACCAATCGGTGTTACATAAAAACGAATCATGTATTCCTGCATGGTCTGCAGAATCATGTCTGTTTTATATAAAACAAAAAAAATGACATTTTCCAATAAAAGAATAAGTAAAAAGGAAGCGTAATTGACCTTCCACATGGAGACACGCCATTTATGATAATCCGGTAGGATATTTTTTTCTAATTCACTTTTTTCAATCATCTGTTGGAAAGCCTCCAAATCATTCAAAAAAACCTATAGCTATTTTTATTTTAGAAAAACAGACAGTATTTGTCAATTCTTTCCAAGAGAAAGGAAAAGTATGAGAAAGTATAAATTCATGATTACATTTGGCTTGACTATGATTTTTTTAGCAGTGGGGATAATTAGAACTGCTTTGCCCTCGGAAAATACTTATGAGGAATTACTGAAAAAAGCGATGCTGCCGGTTGGAAACACCATGTATGTATGGGGCGGTGGATGGAGCAGCTTGGATAATGCGGCTGGTGAGGAAGCAACAACCATAGGTGTCAGTAAGAGGTGGGCAGAATTTGCTGCCATCTGTGATGCAACTTATGATTATGAAACGACACGTTATCAAAATCACGATGGACTGGACTGCTCTGGATATATTGGATGGCTTATTTACAATGTATTTGAGGATAGCTCAGGAAAAAAAGGCTATGTAATGTCTTCTAGCAAAATGGCAGAAACCTTTGCTTCTTATGGCTGGGGCAGCTATACACCGGTAGAAAAAGTCAAAAACTATAGACCGGGAGATATCATGAGCATGCCGGGGCATGTGTGGCTGTGTCTTGGTATGTGCAAGGATGGAAGCGTTTTATTAGTGCATGCAAGTCCGCCGGGTGTCAGAGTGTGTGGGACCTTATCACAGGAAGGAAAAGAAACAGAGGCAGTTGCGCTGGCAACTTGGTTTATGAAAACGTACTATTTGCAGTGGTATACAAAGTTTCCCGGTTGTGGGGTCAATTATGACTATTTGGAAAAATCAGCTCAATTTCGTTGGTATCCCAATATTCTTTCTGACAAAAAAGGAATTTCGAAAATGAGCGCAGAAGAAATTGTAATGAATGTATTGAAATAAAAATATATTGTTTTAGAAAACGAGGATTGACATTAGATATTTAATGTGATACCTTGGTAAAGTATTACATAACTCTCTGGAGAAGCTCAATTAAGAGGGCCGAAGGTGTAAGGTCACATGACTGATCTCTCAGGCAAAAGGACAGAGTGCTAATAATATTTCATTTATTATTACATGGGTTCCTTTTGACAAGATAAATTTAAGATAGCATGATGCGAAGATGCACTCTTTTGCGAGTGCATCTTTTTTTGTGTATTAAATGATACAAAATGAGAGAGGAACCCGAGGAAGAAAGAGGATTAGTGTGAAAATGAATTTTTCACACTGCAAGTTTGAACCTGTGGTCCAAACTTGCAGGTAATTATGGCATTTACATTAATTGCAGGTATGGCATCTTCTTTACTTTGGGTAAAGATTTTTGGATAAGATACGGAAGGAGAAAGAGTTATGAGTAAAGAAAAAAGTACAAAGGTTATGGATCCGTTTCAGAAATGGGCACATTCATGGGGAAGATTGGGAACAGTGATTGCACTTGTTTATATGATTGCATTACCATTTATCATTTGTGTTGTCTTTGATTGCATGCCAAAATTCAGTAATGTAATCAATGCAAGTACCATTGGTATTTTATTAATATATATTCCGGTTGGATTTTCAGAAGCGTTAAGCTATATTCCAGTTTTAGGTTCCTCAAGTTATCTCGGCTTTATCACAGGAAATATTATGAACTTAAAGTTTCCTTGTGCAGTCAATGGTATGAAAGTTGCAGATGTTGAGCAGAATACTCCTGAGGGAGATGCCATTGCAACAGTATCTATTGCTGTTTCTTCTATTGTAGCAGTTGTCATTCTTGCAGTTGCTGCATTATTTTCAAGCTTTATCAGACCTGTTTTTGAAACACCTGCAATGAACACAGCAAAGGATTACGTTATCCCTGCATTATTTGGTTCTATGGCATTAGGCCTATTTGCAAATTCAAGCAATAGTGGTAAAGTAGTAAAGGGAGCCATGAAAGGTGTTATCCCGGTACTTGTTATTGTATCCATCGTATCTGTATTAGCAAGACTTGTTGGAGCAGGCAGCAGCTTATTAGGAATTGTAGGTATCCTTATTGTTTGTATGCTTCCGATAGGTATCTTAAGCTCTTACATTATGTGGAAGAAAGGCATCATCAAGGTTGTTGATGTAGAAGAAACAAAATAAAGAAAAGAGGAATCAGGATGAATTATTATGAACGTGCACTCGAACTAAAAGATGAAATCATTGCAAACAGAAGGTATTTTCATACCAATGCTGAAGTAGGACTAAATATGCCAAAGGCGCAGACATATGTAATGGAAAAGCTGAAATCCTATGGAATAGAGCCACAGATATGTGGACATGGTGTTACAGCGACTATTGGTAAGGGCGGAAAATGTATATTATTGCGTGCAGATATGGATGCACTTCCAATGCCGGAGGAAAGTGGTGAGGAATTTGCCTGCCCTACAGGAACAGAAGCTCATGCATGTGGCCACGATTTCCATGCAGCGATGCTCCTTACAGCAGCAAAGATGTTAAAAGAGAAGGAAGCAGACTTAAATGGTACTGTGAAGCTGATGTTTCAGCCGGCAGAGGAAACCTTTGAGGGTAGCCGTGATATGATTGCAGCAGGCATTTTGGAAAATCCGCCAGTAGATGTGGCACTGGCTTATCATGTATCACCAGGACAGATGCCAACAGGGCTTGTTATGTACAATAGCCAAAGTACCATGATGTTCTCTGTAGATGGTTTCAAAATAGAAATTAAAGGAAAGGGTTCACATGGCGCATATCCTCATACAGGTATTGACCCTATTAACATTGGTGTGCATATTCATTTAGCATTACAAGAGTTGATTGCAAGAGAAACAGACCCAAATGCAGCATGTGTTTTAACTATTGGAAAGTTTGTGGCAGGTGCAGCAGCAAATATCATTCCTGACACAGCAGTTTTAGAAGGAACACTTCGTACCAATAATGCGGAAGTTAGAGAGAAGCTGGTAAAACGTATCAAAGAAGTGGCAGAATTGACCGCAGCCGTTTATGGTGGTACGGTACAGCTGGAAACGTTATCAAGTGTTCCACCTTTGGTTTGTGATGGTGCGTTAACGAATGAAATGCTTGGTTATATGAGAGAATTGTCTATTCCAGGCTTCACAGAATATCCTGGCATTTGTGCCAGTGCATCGGAAGATTTTGCTTCCATTGCAGAAAAGGTACCAAGTACTTTTATGTATTTGTCAGCTGGCTATTTGGATGAAAGAGGTGCTTATTCCGCTCATAATCCAAAGGTTCGTTTTAATGAAGATGTATGTCCGATAGGAGCAGCATGTCTGGCACAATGTGCAGAGCAGTGGTTGAAAAATCATTGATGGAATGTCTGTGAAAAAAATTGGTGCTAAAGTAGTTTTCTAATTATCAAACGGGCAGTGTATTTTGATTTCAAGGTACACTGCCCGTTTTTAGTGTCTTTTTATTTGAAAGCATTTTTATTATTTTAAGAAGAAATTAGTTTTACAAAATGGCTGGATAGTTGTTATACTTTTTATAAAGGATAAAGGGAGGGGTAGATATGAAGCATAGTTTATTTCAAGGAATGATTTTTTGTATAGTAGGAATCGGCTTATCAATTGTGCTTGGAGGAAGACAAATAGAAGCGACAGATTTGGATGCGATGACGGAAATTATAGTAGAAGAAATGACTTTGCAACAAAAAATTTGTCAAATGTTTATTGTAACACCAGAAGCATTATCTGATTGTAATCCGGTAATTTCTGCTGGGGAGATAACAGAGGATAAACTTAAGGAAATGCCTGTAGGTGGAATCATTTATTTCCAAAAAAATTTACTCACACCGGAGCAAACAAAAAATATGCTTTTGGATATGCAAAGAATTTCCTGTGATGTAGAGAGGCTGCCCCTATTTTTGTGTGTAGACGAGGAAGGTGGCAGGGTAGCAAGAATTGGAAATCAGAAGGCTTTTGGTGTACCTAAGATAAAAAATATGGCGAAAATACAAAGTGAAGAAGAAGCCTATCAGGCAGGTAATACGATTGGCACCTATCTTTCAGAGCTTGGCTTCAATTTTGATTTTGCGCCGGATGCAGATGTGTTAACCAATCAGGATAATCAGGTAATTGGAGCGCGTTCCTTTGGAAGTAATCCATTGCAGGTAACACAATTTGCGACAGCAGTGTCACAAGGGTTACAAGCAAATGAGATATTGACTACTTTTAAACATTTTCCGGGACATGGCGCAACGACAGGAGATACCCATGAAGGATTTGCTTATACAGATAAGTCTTATGAGGAACTCTTACAATGTGAACTTGTTCCTTTTACAGCCGCACAGGAGAATGGAATAGACGCAGTGATGGTAGCACACATCGCAGTTCCCAATGTCACAGGGAGTACAATGCCAAGTTCCCTATCTTATCATATGATTACAGAGATTCTAAAGGGTGATTTAGGTTATGAAGGACTCGTTATCACAGATGCTTTAAATATGGGAGCAATCACGCAAAACTTTACAACAGCGCAGATGGCAGTGTTAGCAGTGCTGGCAGGAAATGATTTACTGCTTATGCCGGAAAATTTGGAGGAAGCTGTAAACAGCATTCTGTTGGCTGTAGAGACAGGGCAGATTTCAGAAGAAAGAATTGATGAGTCTGTAAAAAAGATTGTCAGGAAGAAACTGGAAATGGTAAAATAAAAAAAATCCGGTGTTATGTATGGCATCATTGAAAGGGAGAAATAAGGGCTATGAGATACATATTGGAAAATGAGTGTTTGAAAGTAGAAATTGATTCCTTTGGGGCAGAGGTGAAATCTGTATATGGAAAAAAGAATCATATTGAGTACATGTGGTGTGGAGATAAAAAATACTGGGGTAGGACTGCACCTGTGCTGTTTCCTTTTGTAGGAAGTTTAAAAAACAAGGAATACAAGTATGAGGGCAAAACCTATGCGATGGGACAACATGGATTTGCAAGAGATATGGAGCACGAGCTTGTATCACAGAGTAAAACGGAAATTGAGTTTAAATTATGTGCAAATGAAGACACGAAAGAAAAATATCCTTTTGATTTTCAATTGTGCATTGGATATCAGCTTGATGGAAATAGAATTAGAGTAATTTGGAAAGTAATCAATCAGGATAATAAAACCATGTATTTTTCCATTGGTGCACATCCTGCGTTTAATTGCCCGCTGGAGTCTGATGAAGATAAAAACGGATATAGTTTATATTTTAGTGGAGTAGATAAAATTATTCATCATGGAAATGATGTAGGGACAGGACTGGCACTAAGAGAAAATCTTACCTTACCATTGGAAAATCATATGGCAAAAATAACACCGGGATTTTTTGACAGGTGTACCTATATGGTAGAGGGAACGCAGACACAGGAAGTTGGTCTTGTTGACAAGAGTGGGAAACGATATGTGACCATGTATTTTGATGCACCTCTTTTTGCTATTTGGTCACCGGAAGGAAAAAATGCGCCATTTGTTTGTATTGAACCTTGGTATGGAAGGTGTGACGCAGAGGATTTTGAAGGAGAATTGCAGGAGCGTGAATATACAAATACACTGCAAGTGGGGCAAAACTTTGAAACAAGCTATGAGATTGCATATGATAGGGAATATGAGTATGCTTAAAAGGAATTTCCCGGTACTATAAAGATGGATCTCATTTCTGGAAACTCTATGTTTGAAAAAATTGAAGTAGCTGGAAAAGATGTTGTTATGAAAGATTTTATGGTGTGGTTTAAACACCTACATGAAGAAAAAGGACTTAATCTTCAAAGTGTTTCCTCATATTTATGCAGGCAGATAAACGAAGCACCTGTCACTGAGGAACAGAGAATTTTTGCAAAACAATGCTTCCAGGATGTGGAAACAGTGGTTCAGGAAGAGGAAGCTCTTTGTCATATGGACTATCATTTATATAATACAGCACTCTAAAATATCAAGATATCTTGACAATCGTACTTGACTATTACATTTTGAAGAAAATGAATACAGAATCTATTTTTCTTTTACCTGTAAAATAGCAAGAACAGTTTCTATGACAATATCTTTCATACGATGAGCGTCAAGATACTCATGGTTATGAAAAATGATTTCATGACAAAGCGATTCTACCATATTGTAAATAATATGAGCTCTTTCTAAAAGGTCATCACATACAATCCCTTCTTCATTTAAAAAGGAAACAAGACGTTTCGTGGTAACATCCTCTAATTCCAAAATGAAAGCAGATACTTCCGGATCAGTCATTGTCAATGCCTCGATTTCTTTATGGGCATTACCGAATACTTTGTGCCCTTCAATTAAGATATCTATAATATGACTCAGTGCTTCACGAAAATCAACAGATGGTGTAAGTGTTGCAAACATAGGAGTAAGAAGCTTGTCGCCAAATAGTCGTAAACCTGCAATAAAAATATCATGCTTATCCTGAAAATAGCTGTAAATGATACCTGTAGAGACACCAGCAGCTTTGGCGATATCTGCAGTAGTAGTCTTCTGATACCCTTTCTCACACATGAGTGTGAATCCTGTTTCAATAATTTTATTTTTCTTTTCTATAGAGCGTTTCTGCTGTGGCTCCCTTGTTTTTCCGTTTTCCATAACGAAGGATATCCTCCTGATATATTGTGAAGGGGTCTTAATGTTCCTCTTTTCCATACAGTATATAGCGAAAAGACATATTTGTCAAATAATATGAATAAAATTTCATATTCATATTGACAAAAACTATCGATGAGATTATGATGTGAATATGAAATAAGTTTCACATTTGTGCATATCAGTTCATATAATAGAAAATCATATGAGCAAGTCACAAGTTAACTAACGTTGGAGGAAATGAGGAGAGGTATGAAAAGAAAACAGATTTTGACAGTATTAGGTATTGTAATAGTTTTGGCAGCAGTAGGAACAACGACAGCATTTGCAGCAAGTACAGGAGAAAAGGTTACGACGCAAACGGTAGTAAATGATAAGATTACCCAGACTGTAGAAGCAGAGGGACATATTGAAACAGAGAATGAGAAGGTATATTACGCTACCATTACAGCACCTGTTTCTTCTTTTTCACGGAAGGCAGGCGATGTGGTGCAGAAAGGTGACACACTTGTCAGCTTTGAAACAGAGGATTTTGATAGAGAAGTAGAGAAAGTAAGATTACAGGCACAAGCACTACAGGCAAGCTATGAAGGAAGTGCAGCCCAGAGTTATGAGCTAAAGAAGGCATATCAGGAGGCAGTTACTCAGGATGCTGCGTTAAAAGAAAGCTACGAAGCTACGCTAACAAATGTAAATGAACTGAAGTACAATATTGAAACGGTTACAGATGCGGTACAGGATAAAAGCGATTCGATTAACAAGCAGATTGCCCAGGTGCAGATAGATATTGCTAAGAGTAACGCTTCGGCTGCTTCTGCCATGGCAGATAATGAGTATGATGACAGCTATGATTATCAGGCAGATGCGGCATGGTTACAGGTAAAGCAGGCGAGCTTGAAAAAGGAGCTTTTAGAACTGCCGGACACCGGAGCAAAACCAATAGAAAACCGTTACTTTAGTGAAGCTGAAATGTATTTGAATGAAATTGTGACACAAAGAAGTGCTTTACAGCAGGAAATGCTTAGCACGAAGCATGCTGCAGCAAACAGTAAGCAGTTGGAACAAATTGCAAAAAATGCAGAGCTTGCCAATCAGACATTAACCTGGTGTATGGAGGAGCAGCAGAAAGCAGAAACAGGAATAAAAGCAGATATGACAGGCGTAATCAGTGAAGTTACCTTAGAGGAAGGTGCATATGTTACAGAGGGAACCAGACTTTTTACCTTGAAGGATATCGAGCATGTAAAAGCAGTCGTGGAGGTTACCAGCTATGAAATGGGTTTGATAAGGGTCGGACAAAAGGCAGAAGTCAAGGTAGCAGGAGTATCCTATCAGGGAACTGTTTCTAAGATTCGTATGGAAACAGTGCTGGATTCCCAGAATAAAGCAAAGCTACAGGTAGAAGTACATATTGAAAATCCGGATGATAAGATATATCTGGGTACAGACGTGGATGTGACGATAGAAACAGGCTCCAGCGAGCAGGCAGTATTGATACCGAACACAGCACTTTATGCTGATGATGAAGGAGATTATTGCTATGTGATAGAAGAAGGCGTAGCTGTGAAAAGATATGTAAGCTGTGGTATGAGCGATGGGGATAGTACAGAGGTGATAGAAGGACTGAACATCGGCGAAAAGGTAATCACAGATGCAATGACTGATGAAAGTGTAGGGAAAAAGGTAGTTGCAGTACAGTAGGCGTAAGAATGGAGATGGCAGTCATGAACAAGAAACAGAAAATGACAATAGTGTCAAATGATGAGGTATTTATCAGGTTTGAAGGAGTAACAAAGGAATATGGTACCGGAGACCGTACATTTTATGCCCTAAAGGATGCAAGCTTTACTATCAATCAGGGAGAAATGGTAGTTATTTTGGGACCAAGTGGTGCGGGAAAAAGTACACTTTTGAATCTCCTTGGCGGTATGGATACTGCGTCAAGAGGAACCATCATCTCTTGTGGGGAAGATATCAGTACCTATGGAGATAACCAGCTGACCAGTTACCGGGCAAGAAATGTGGCAGTTGTGTTTCAGTTTTACAATCTGATTCCTACACTGACCGCATACGAAAACGTAGCGCTTATGAAGGATATCGTAGAGGATACCATGGACCCGAAGGAAGCACTGACTGCGGTTGGACTTGGAGAGCATATGCACCAGTTTCCGGCACAGATGTCTGGTGGAGAGCAGCAAAGAACATCTATTGCAAGAGCATTGGCAAAGAATCCCAGACTACTTCTGTGTGACGAGCCGACAGGGGCATTGGATACCAATACAGGACGGGATGTGTTGGAGCTTTTGGTACGTATGAGCCGGGAAAAGAAGAAAACAGTAGTAATGGTAACACACAACAGTTTTTTTGCGGACATTGCCGACAAGGTAATCAGAGTAAAGAATGGTGGCATTGAATCAGTAACAATCAATGAACATCCAAAGGATGCAAGCCAGGTTAGCTGGTAAAAGAAAGGTGTGGGTATTTATATGTTAAAAAGGAAGCTATTTAGAGATTTGTGGCAGAATAAAACCCAGTTTATTTCTATCTTTCTAATGGCATTTTTAGGACTTTTTGTATTTGCCGGGATTGATGCTGA
>CAMBAN010000027.1 GCA_945864145.1 uncultured Lachnospiraceae bacterium
TAGCTTTCCATCCCTTTGGCTTCTTGGCATTTTCTACTTTGACTTCTGCTGCCTGTTCCTGTTGAATTTGTTCCTCTTCCATTTCCCTTGTTACATTCTCTTCCATTTTTTCGCCCTTTCTTTTTCTAACTCTTTCGTGCAATATATTATGTGAACTTATGCTGTACTGCTACACAATACCACGACTAAAGTATGCTTGTCAAATAATAAACAATGTGCCAATTATCAAAAAAGGTAGCAATTCGTTATTGAACTGCTACCTCTCTTTTATTCTTCTACTGTTGTATTTTCTTTTGATGCATAATAATCATCAAACATTTTGTTTGTTGCATCTAAGGTTTGCTGACAAATCTCCGGAAGTTCTTTTCCCCAGGTCTTTTCAGCCTTTTTATAGCCTTTCTCAATAGCCGCCTGCATTTCCTTCATCTTATCTACATCATCACCGGCAAGTGCACATGCAAAATCAAATAATCTCTGAGAGGTCTGTTTCACACCATAGTAACCATCTTCCGAAATATCCTCCTGTGCCTTTGCCTTAGTTTCTGCATCTACTGTATAGTCACCGGATGCCAAAAACTTCCACACATCAGCCTCAGAAGCAATTACAAAAGTATGGGATTGCTTTGCAATCATGCTTTGTGCCAAATCCACCAAGCTCTGTTGTCTTGCCTGTTGGTCCGCTTTAAGCTTTTCAATCAGGGAGTCTCTCTGTTCCTTAGACATTTTATTTACAGAATAATTGACAACGGTATTGCTCTCCTGCTTTTCATATACAGCTGCTGCCTCTGTGGGCTTTGTCTCTGCGGTTGTCTTCGCATTTTCTTTTTTTACTGTACTGTATTCACCATAACTCTTATTTGCTGCACTTGTAACATTTGTTGTCGTATTTATACTACTCATATGCGACCCTCCATGTCTTTTCTTTGGATAAATCCATTTACCTTGATACTTTTCTTTTATATCGTCCAAACCTCTGAAAACATTAGCTTCAAAATGATAAAGAACACACTTTACAACTGCAAAATGTGTTCCTTGTTATTTTTTTACCAGCAAAGCACTTCATGACCTGTTTCTGTTACAAGTACCATAATTTCCCATTGTGCAGATGGAAGTCCGTCCTCTGTATATACCTCCCAGTCATTCTGCTCATCAATGAAAATATCCGGTTTTCCCATATTCACCATAGGTTCAATGGTAAATATCATACCCGGTGCCATTAGCATATCCGTTCCACGCTTGGTGTTATAGCCTACCCACGGTTCTTCATGGAATTCTAAGCCAACACCATGACCACCAATTTCACGCACTACCGTATATCCATTTGCAAATGCATGGTCATGCACTGCCTGCCCCATGTCACCTAAAAAGCCCCACGGTTTTACCTCCGCAAGTCCCTTTTCTACACATTCCCTGGTAACCTGCACCAGTTTTTTCTTTTCAGGACTGACCTCTCCAATACAAAACATTCTGGAAGAATCTGAAAAATAACCATTTAAAATAGTAGAACAGTCTACATTAATGATATCTCCTGACTTTAAAATAACGTCCTTAGACGGGAAGCCATGACATACCTGATTATTCACAGAGGTACATACACTGTATGGATACCCTTCATAATTTAATGGAGCCGGAATACCACCCATATCAGTTGTCATTTCATATACGATTTTATCAATTTCTGCGGTATTCATACCCTCATGGATATTTTTTTCAATATAATCTAAAACTGCAATATTAATCTTTGCACTTTCCTTGATTTTCTCTACCTGTTCAGGTGTTTTAATAATATCTCTGGTCGGGCATATATGACCTGCTCTGTCAAATTTTGCAATTTTCGCATCAAAGGCCTCATGACATACCTTATATTTTTTACCACTTCCACACCAGCACGGATCATTTCTGGTTATTTTTGTAAACATTTTTTACATCCTTTCCTTTGAAAGCAAACGAAATGTTTTCAATATCTTTCTATACATTTTTTCATCCAGTCATCGGTTAGCAGACTTGAACTCGCTTATTGTAACACTTTTTCTTACAAATGGAAAGTCCAACCTTTTGTTCTCTATATAGTATTCTTCTCGTAACAGAAAGCTACTGTCCGGCTATGAATTATTTTACCAAAGCAACCATACCATATGCTGGAAGAAGAACCTGCCCATTTTGTATCTGGCATCCATCTACTGTCTGATATAGAATTTTACTGCCATACTCTTCCTGCCAGCTCACTGCCACTGTATTTTCTGAAAAGTTCTGAAAAATAGTGATTTTCTCATTTTCATCAAAACGACAATACGCCATAATATCATCATTTCCCGCATCAATCGGTTCATACTCACCTGCCTGAATTGCTGAATGTTCTTTTCTAAATTTTATCAAAGAAGTGTAAAAATGATGCATGGTATTTTTGCCGGACAACAATTGTTCTTGGGCTGATGCAGTATCTTTATTATAAGTGTTATCCTCCCATGTCGTATCCAAATCACTACCATCCTTACTCCACACAAAAGGCTCTCGAATATATTCGTCCGGTT
Source organism: uncultured Lachnospiraceae bacterium (assembly GCA_945864145.1). Taxonomy (GTDB): domain Bacteria; phylum Bacillota; class Clostridia; order Lachnospirales; family Lachnospiraceae; genus COE1. The sequence continues at coordinate 2,532 of CAMBAN010000027.1, forward strand.
TGGCACCTTTCATTCCCAATTCTTCTCCATAATAAATAAACGGATTACCTGGCAGTGTAAGATATACAGAAGCCACAAGTCTCGCCTTTTCTTCACTTCCTACCTGGCTTATGATTCTATCCTGGTCATGATTACTTCCAAAGATACCATCTAAATACTGTTGGTCATACTTTGCATACTCTTTTACTATATCATCCAGATAGAATGCTAACAGCTTCCCGTTTTCAGGAGCTTTTGCATTCCCATTCTTTACTGCTTCCAATAAATTTTGTTCCATGCTGAAATTGAATTTTGTGTCAAAGGGCTGCGTATATTCGGCAAATCTCTCATTTTCACTCCAGGCTTCCCCAACCAGATAAACATCAGGATTTATTTCCTCGCAGGCAATAGCAAATTCATTCCACCATTGCAAATTTGCCTTGGTCACATCCTGTACCTGAGAAAACTCACTCTGCCCATAAATATGGATGGCAGCATCCAGACGAAATCCATCCACACCCATTGCCAGCCATTTCTGTGCAGCAGTAATAATTTCCTCTCTCACTTTTTTATTATTATAATTCAAATCCGGCATTCCACTATAGAAAATTCCATAATAATAATTATCACCTGCTTTATGCCAAAGATAAGTATCCCACGGAGAAGACTCTTCCCTGTTAAAATCTGATACGTCATTTTTATTGACCCAACGGTAATAATTGGTATACTCATTTTCCTCATCCTGCAATGCCTGTTGAAACCATGGATGTTGGTCGCTTGTATGATTAATTACAAAATCCATGATTACCTTGATACCACGTTTATGGGCTTCCTCCAGCATATTTTTAAAATCCTCTTCGGTTCCGTAATCAGGATTTAATGTATCATAGGAAGTCACATCATAGCCATGATAGGAGGGAGAAGCATTGACCGGCATAAGCCAGATACCATCGATACCTAAATCATCAAGATAATCCAGTTTCTCTGTAATTCCATTAAAATCACCAATTCCATCACCATCAGAATCCGCAAAAGCCCTGACAAAAATCTCATAATATACTCCCCTTTTTGTATCCATATCACCTTTTTTTCGATAATTCATGTCAAAAGAAGCTTCATCATACTCGTCATAGGAGCATGGTATATATTCCGGAAAAACAGGATTTTCATTACTCAATAAATTGCTTGTGGAAATCTTATATACTTTTGTTTCCCACATAGTTTCTATTGAATCTGCTGTCACAAAATATGCATAGTTATCCCCGGAACTGACACTGGCTGATAAAACAAAACTGTTGTCGAGAAGCTCAGGAAGTGCAATTTCTCTTTGTGTCTGGCTATGTTCTCCCGTCTCCTGTTCCCAAATACTCGCTTTTCCATTTTCTTCATAAAACAAATTTGCAAAAAGCTTATTCTCTTTTTCTAAATAATAACAAGCATTACTGGTGGTTCCTGTTACCTTTGATTCTATTTTTTCTTTTTCATATCCACTATCAGTATTTACACAGCGATAAATTCCACTTTCCCCTTTGTCATACCCAAATGCATAAATATTCCCCTGTGTATCCACGTCAAAGACTGAAACATATTTTAATCCCAACTCAACCTTATCTACATTTTTCAACCTATAATTTTCAAAATCTGCACAATACAGTTCTATTGCTGTAGACTTCAAGTCTGAGATATCATTCGCTTGAACACCGGTAAAATATATCTTTTTCGACTTACTATCCATACAGAGAGAACGAAACACAACATTTCCAATCTCTGCCTTTATTCTTACCGGAGCACGGTATTTTCCATCCTCTTTCTTTTGGAATAAAAATAATGGCATCGCATCATTTACATCTGAGGAATACAGGTTTGCTGCAATCATAAAAACATCTCCTGTAGACTCATCCTCATATACATAAATCGGCATATACTCCTTTTGTAAGTGAAAATCATTACATTCTGTCAAACCTAGGATGTTCTCTTCAGAAAGCTCTTGTATCTGCTGATTTTCCGCCGCCGGAATTTTCGCCTCATCCTTTCCGCACCCTATATTCAGAACGCATAGAATACCAAGCAATAACAACATCCATTTTTTATTTTCCATGATTGTCTCCCTTAACTGTCAAAAAATGCTTCGGGTTACTGACCCTTGTTGTCAGTAACCCGTTTTCTGTTTTATCCTGCATATGGTACCATTTCAAAGTACTCGTTCTCACTTATACCATCAATCAGCCAGCCAAAATTCTCTTCGTCAGGGGTAACCTGAATGCTTCCTGTAATGCCATCTGATGTCTCAAAGGTAACAGTATCTACCAGATTAGTGCCTGTGATAGAAAGCTTACTGCCCACCGGAAGTGTTGTTTCCTTCCCATCTATTGTGACAGGTAAATCTTTTGTCACTGTCATCTCAAAATAGGATGCAACCGGACACATTTGGGTCGCTTCCTCCAAAGAACCATCCTCCAAAATTGCATACTGCATCTTGGCTCCATAGGTTCCTAACATATCTACATGGATTTCTCCGCTCACCTCATTCTGGGTAAATCCGTTTCCAAGGAAACAGGTATTTTCCAATTCTTCACACTTTTGTATGTTTCCATCAGTTAATTCAAACACATAAGATACATAATCGTCAGAAGCATAATCAAGAGATACAAAAAGGAAGCTTCTAGCATCCTCTCTCCTTAGAAGAAATGCATAATAATAGCTATTAAACTGTCCTAATGCAACTTCCTGCTCTCCGCTCAGGATTGTATACTCACATTCATAATAGTATTCATCTACAGGCTCTTGTTTCAGCATAATCGGCTGTTCTACCCCTACTACATTGGACAAATCTACATTTGCAGAAACAGATGACACACCTGTCAATTTCCCCATTTGAAATTCCTCTTTTATATACTGACTAAATTCTGCATATGGCAAAGTAACCTGCGCCTGTCCCATGGCATAAGGACCAACCTCATACGGATTGTACACTACTACAATTCCTGTCCCATTCAAATACCAGTTAACCGGATACTCACTATTCCATGCTGTTTCAACAGTTTCCTGATACTCCGGGAATAACCCATCTCCATACTCTTGCTTTAACTCATTGCAAATATACGTTGAGGCTTCCGTATAAAATTCATCTTCCTTTTCCAGCAAATCAGATATGGACAGCTTTGCTCCGCTTTTCACATCATAGTTATAACCGGTTGTGCCATAATAGCCATGTGCCCCTCCGGTATACCCGGAATAATTTTCTGTAAGGCTAAGGATACGCTCATCACATCTTTCTACTGATACTTTCTCTGTTGAATCATATCCGTAAAAATACCCTGACCCATTTTCACTCATGGAATATTCATAATCAGACTTTGCCCATTCCAATTCATCCGATTCTGCTGAAATATCCCTATCCTCCGGAAAATCATTGAATAATGACTTTTCTAACTCTGCAAATGTATCATTTGCCAGCTTCACAGAATCATATTGTAAGGTAAACAGAACCGTCTCTCCATCCTCGGCTTTCCACGTTTTTTCGTGATTTTCAATCACTACCTGAGGCAATCTGCTTTCTTCCGCTTCTGACTCTACTGTCGTTTGTGACACATCTGTCGTTTCTGTTTCCATACCTGCAGACTCTGTCTGGGTTACGACCTCTTCACTTGTGACAAATACGTCAGTTTCCACCGTTTTGGTATTACCGCATCCATTTAATGCCAGTAAACCTATCATACATCCCAATAACACTACTTCTTTTTTCTTCATCTCAATAACAATCCCTTTCTCACTTTTATATTACTTGGTTATCCTAACACAGAAAAAGGAATACCGCAATGCGGTATTCCTCTAACTTTATCATTCAATTAAATTTCAGCAATATTGATTAAAGACAATGGATTGTCATTCTTATTTTCCAAACTTGTTGCCAATGCCTTTGCGGTATCTAATGCTGTAATACAGTTTACACCTGTTTCAATAGAAGTTCTTCTGATTAAGAAACCATCTCTTGTTTTATCACGTCCCTGTGTCGGTGTATCGATAACAAGGTCAATCTTATGTCCAAGGATAAGATCCATAACTGTTGGTGATTCCTGGTTAATCTTATTTACCTTTCTAGCCTTCACACCTGCATCATTTAATGCCTGTGCTGTACTTCTTGTCGCATAAATCGTATAACCAAGTTTTTCAAAACGACGTCCGATTTCAATCGCTTCACCCTTATCTGCATCTTTTACCGTGATAATCATCTGCTTATGTTTTGGTAAGTCAATACCTGCTCCAAGGAATGCCTTATAAAGTGCTTCATTAAAGGTCTTTGCAATACCTAAGCACTCACCGGTTGACTTCATTTCCGGTCCAAGGCTGATTTCTGCACCTCTGATTTTCTCAAAGGAGAATACAGGCATTTTGATTGCCACATAATCAGCTTCCTTCTGTAAGCCAGGCTCATATCCAAGGTCGCGGATTTTCTTGCCCATAATAACCTCACAAGCAAGGTCTACGATTGGAATACCTGTTACTTTACTGATATAAGGAACTGTTCTGGAAGAACGAGGATTTACCTCGATAACATACACTTCTTCTCCAACAGCAATAAACTGGATATTAATTAAGCCTTTTACATGTAATGCCTTTGCAAGACGTCTTGTATACTCTGCAATTGTTTCCTTTACATGTGTACTTACTGTATGGGCAGGATATACGGAAATAGAGTCACCGGAATGGACACCCGTTCTTTCAATATGTTCCATGATACCCGGAATTAAAATGTCTGTTCCGTCACAAACGGCGTCAACCTCTAACTCCTTACCCTGTAAATACTTATCTACCAGGATTGGATGATCCTGTGCAATACGATTGATGATTTCCATGAATTCTTCGATTTCTTCATCAGAAATAGCAATCTGCATGCCTTGTCCACCAAGTACGTAGGAAGGTCTTACCAATACAGGATAGCCTAAACGGTTTGCAACTGCTTTTGCTTCCTCTGCTGTATAAACAGTACCACCTGCGGCTCTTGGAATTTCTGTTTCTTCCAAAATCTTATCAAATAACTCTCTATCCTCTGCAGCATCTACGTCCTCTGCCTTTGTACCAAGGATAGGAACACCCATCTTCATCAGTGCTTCTGTTAATTTGATTGCTGTCTGTCCACCAAACTGTACAATCGCTCCGTCCGGCTTTTCAATATTTACAATACTTTCTACATCTTCTGCTGTTAATGGCTCAAAGTAAAGCTTATCAGCGATGTCAAAGTCTGTACTTACTGTTTCAGGGTTGTTATTGATAATAACCGTTTCATAGCCTGCTTTTGAGAACGCCCATGTTGCATGTACGGAACAGTAGTCAAATTCGATACCCTGTCCGATACGGATAGGACCGGAACCAAGTACCAATACCTTTTTCTGCGGATGTGTTTCTAATGCCTCATTACATCCATCATAGCAGGAATAATAGTAAGGTGTTGCAGCTTCAAACTCAGCAGCACAAGTATCTACCATCTTATATGCAGCTACGATGTTGTTGTCGTAACGCATGTTTTTGATTTCTTCCTCAGTCTTACCTGTTAATCTTGCAATTACATTATCAGGGAACTCGATTCTCTTTGCTTCCTTTAATAATTCTACTGTTAAAGGTCCCTTTTCCAAGGCTGCTTCCATTTCTACGATAATGGCAAGCTTATCAATAAACCAAGGGTCAATCTTTGTAATGTTGAAAATCGTATCGTAATCAATGCCTCTGCGAAGTGCTTCTGCAATGACATAAATTCTCTGGTCATCTACAAGCTCTAATCTCTTTAATAATTCTTCCTTAGATAAAGCTGTAAAATCATAGCTTCTCAAGCAATCTACATGCTGCTCCAAAGAACGAATTGCCTTCATCAAGGCACCCTCGAAGTTTGTACAGATACTCATAACTTCACCGGTTGCCTTCATCTGAGTTGTCAGTGTTCTCTTAGCAGTGATGAATTTATCAAATGGAAGACGTGGCATCTTTACAACACAGTAATCAAGTGTCGGCTCAAAGCTTGCATAAGTCTTTCCTGTAATCGCATTTTTAATTTCATCCAAGGTATATCCCAATGCAATCTTAGCAGCAACCTTGGCAATCGGATAACCGGTTGCCTTAGAAGCAAGTGCAGAAGAACGGCTTACACGTGGATTTACTTCGATAACACAATATTCGAAGCTTGTTGGATGTAAAGCAAACTGTACGTTACATCCACCTGTAATATTTAACTCTGAAATAATATTCAAAGCAGACGTTCTTAACATCTGATATTCTTTGTCACTTAAGGTCTGTGATGGTGCAACAACGATACTGTCACCTGTATGTACACCAACAGGGTCGATGTTTTCCATGTTACATACTGTGATACAGTTTCCTGCGCTGTCACGCATTACCTCATACTCAATTTCCTTCCATCCTGCGATGCAACGCTCTACCAATACCTGACCTACACGTGATAAACGAAGACCATTTTCCAGAATTTCTTCTAATTCAGCCTGATTGTGAGCGATACCGCCGCCACTTCCACCTAAGGTATAAGCGGGACGAAGTACAACCGGATAGCCGATGGAATTTGTGAAAGCAACACCATCTTCTACATTTTCTACAACCAAGGATGCCGCACAAGGCTCACCGATTTTTTCCATGGTATCCTTGAATTCCTGACGATCCTCAGCTTTTTTAATGGTAGCTGCAGTTGTACCAAGTAATTTTACATTATGCTTTGCAAGGAAGCCTGACTCCTCTAACTCCATACCAAGATTTAATCCGGCCTGACCACCAAGAGTAGGTAAAATAGAGTCCGGTTTTTCTTTTTCAATAATCTGCTCTAAAACTTTTGCAGTCAAAGGCTCAATATAGACCTTATCTGCAATATCTCTGTCTGTCATGATAGTCGCAGGATTTGAGTTTACAAGTACAACCTCAATTCCCTCTTCCTTTAAGGAACGACATGCCTGTGTACCTGCATAGTCGAATTCTGCTGCCTGACCGATGACGATAGGACCAGAACCAATCACCATTACTTTTTTTACATTAGGATTCTTTGGCATTATTTCGTCACCTCCGCTGCTTTTTTATTCATCATATCAATAAATCTATCAAACAAATAGCCTGAGTCCTGTGGACCACAACAAGCTTCCGGATGGAACTGTACGGTAAAGATGTTCTTTCCGGTATACTTTAATCCCTCGTTTGTACCATCATTTACATTAATAAAGGCTGGTACTGCAATCTTTGGATCAAGCTTATCCATATCTACTACATATCCATGGTTCTGAGAAGAAATATAAACACGTCCTGTCTCTAAATCCTTAACCGGATGATTTCCTCCTCTGTGACCATACTTCATTTTATATGTGTCAGCTCCTGTTGCAAGTGCCATGAGCTGATGACCTAAACAAATTGCAAAAATTGGAATCTCTGTGTCATAAAGCTTTTTAATCTCATTGATAATGTCTGTACATTCCTTTGGATCTCCCGGTCCGTTGGATAACATGATACCATCCGGATTAGAAGCAATAATTTCTTCTGCCTTTGTCTGTGCAGGATATACCGTCACATCACAGCCACGAAGCTTTAAAGAATATGCAATATTATCCTTTGCGCCATAATCCAATAATGCAACCTTTTTACCTTTTCCGTTTAATTCTTTTACTAAAGATGGCTTCATCTCGCGCTTTCCAGCCTCGAATGCCTCTTTGTCAAATTTGGCACTTCCTGATAAAGCACCATTCTCCATAAGGCTTACAGAACCCTTGATTTCATACTTTTCCTTACAGGTAACCTTTTCAACCACCTTACCGGTTGTATAGGCCTTTAATTTTGGAATAATCTCATCCAGGTTATAATTCTCATTTGTGGTAATCATACCATTCATTGTACCCTTCTCACGAAGAATCTTTGTCAATGCTCTGGTATCAATACCGGCAATACCCGGTACATCGTTTTCAACCAGGAACTCCTGAATTGAATAATCAGCTCTGAAATTACTGTAATTTCTTGAAAGCTCTCTTACAATAAATCCATCCGGCCAAGCCTTCCTTGACTCACAATCGTCCTTACAAACACCGTAATTTCCAATTAATGGATAAGTCATACACACTGCCTGTCCTGCATAGGATGGGTCAGTAAGCACTTCCAAATATCCAGCCATTGAGGTATTGAATACGATTTCGCTGATAACTTCCTTTTGCGCACCAAAGTGAGTTCCCTCAAATACAGTGCCATCTTCCAATACTAAAAATGCCTTCATTTTCTACCGTACCTTTCTGAAAAACTGTGCATTGTTTTGCAATTTATACTTTTTTTGATTTCTGCATAATCGGTTTATTATATCACACACTTTCGCTGTCTTCAAGCGTTCAAGCCGACATAAAGGTTATGAATAAAATGTATTTTTATTCATATTGTGTGTATATTTATCTCATATTTCTTATTTGCGAAAATAATTCCATATCGCTGGCTGTCAGCTTCATATTGGTATTAAATTCTTTTCCTTCAGGGCTTACTACCTTAACCTCTATAATCGTGCCTTCACCGACTGCTTCCCTTCCAACTGCCTGCATAAATGGCATGAATTTCGGATGATTTCTGGTAAAAGTATCCCATGCACCTTTTACTTTCATAATACTTGAAAAATCCATAATAATCCTTTCTAAATGACCTTGACTTTCTTATAGAACGAACTATGTTCGTTCTGCATACTTTTAAGAGGTATCACATACATGATACCTCTTAAACAGAGTTTCCATTCTCTTATTTAAAATATTTTACACCTGACTCGAAAATCTTCATATCCTGCTCACCATAAATATTCATGGCAACAGCATCTCCGCGTCTTTCTACGTGTGCCATCTTACCAAAGCAACGTCCATCCGGAGAGGTAATACCTTCGATAGCGGCATAAGAACCATTTACGTTCCATTCCTCATCCATAGAAACATTTCCATTAAAGTCAGCATACTGAGTAGCTACCTGACCATTTGCAAAGAGCTTATCAATCCACTCCTTTGGTGCAACGAAACGTCCCTCACCATGAGAAGCAGGTGTTACATAAGTCTTTCCAAGCTCAGCCTCCTGTAACCATGGAGATTTGTTGGAAACAACCTTTGTATATACCATCTTGGATATATGACGGTTGATTGTATTATATGTCAATGTTGGAGAATCTTCCTTCTGTCCTGTAATCTCACCATATGGAACCAGACCTAATTTGATAAGTGCCTGGAAACCGTTACAGATACCAAGTGCAAGACCATCTCTTTCATATAAAAGCTTCATAACAGCTTCCTTGATTTTTGCGTTCTGGAAAGCAGTTGCAAAGAACTTCGCACTTCCGTCCGGCTCATCACCTGCTGAGAAGCCGCCCGGGAACATGATAATCTGTGCCTGGCTGATTGCCTTCTCAAACTCATCTACAGACTCTCTGATGTCTGCTGCTGTCATATTGCGGAATACCTTTGTAATTACATCTGCACCTGCGCGTTCAAATGCCTTTGCACTATCATACTCACAATTAGTACCCGGGAATACAGGAATAAATACAGTAGGTCTTGCCACCTTATTTTTGCAGATATGGATATCTGATGCCTGATAAAGCTTAGTTTCAATTGGTGTTGTATCCTTTACAGCCTTAGTAGGGAATACCTTTTCCAGCTTGCTTGTCCATGCCTGTAATGCTTCCTCCATAGAAACAGTTACATTCTGGAAGCTAAAGCCTTCATTCTCTTCAAGGACAGTACCTACTACTGTATATGTGACACCCATGTCAGAAATCGCCTGTAAATCTGCCTCTGCTACTTCCACAATGATATCACCTAACTGATTTGCAAATAATGCCTTTGCTTCCAGGCTGTTCTCAAAAGCGACACCAAGCTTATTACCAAATGCCATCTTGCCTGCTGCTGCCATAATACCCTTAGAATCTAATGCATAAGCCGCTACAATCTTCTTTGCTGCAATCAGTGCTGCAATCTTGTCGTAGAGCTTCATAACCTCTTCGTAAACAGGTAAATCATATTTATCCTTCTGGATAGAGAATACCACTAATTTATCTCCTGCCTTCTTTAATTCAGGGCTGATGATATCCTGTTTCTTTGCTACGTCTACAGCAAAGGAAACCAAGGTAGGTGGTACATCAATATCATTGAAAGTACCTGACATAGAGTCCTTACCACCGATAGATGGGAGACCAAATCCAAGCTGTGCATCGTAGGAACCGAGTAACGCTGCAAATGGCTGACTCCATCTTTCCGGATCTTCTGTCATTCTTCTGAAGTATTCCTGGAAAGTCAATCTTACTTTTTTGAAATCTCCACCTGTTGCTACGATTCTTGCTACAGATTCTGTTACTGCATATACTGCACCATGATATGGGCTCCAGCTTGAAAGGAATGGGTCAAAACCATAGCTCATCATAGTTACTACGTCTGTCTTTCCTTTTAATACAGGAAGCTTTGCAACCATAGACTGCGTCTCTGTCAACTGATACTTTCCACCGTATGGCATAAATACGCTGCCTGCACCGATAGAAGCATCAAACATTTCTACAAGACCTTTCTGTGAGCATACATTCAGGTCATTTAATTCTGCAAGCATAGCAGCCTTTACATCATTCTTTGCTAATGCTTCTTCCACTTTTTTGATTGCAATTTTATTAAAGTAATTGTCTTCTTTTACAGGAGCATCTACATACACACCAGTCTCCTGATGTGCACCGTTGGTATCAAGGAAGGATCTGGATAAGTTTACAATCTGCTTTCCTCTCCAAATCATGACAAGTCTTGGCTCTGCTGTTACTGTTGCGACCTCTACTGCCTCTAAGTTCTCTTCTGCTGCATAGCTTAAGAACTGCTGAACATCCTTAGGGTCTACTACTACTGCCATTCTTTCCTGTGATTCTGAAATAGCAAGCTCAGTTCCATCAAGACCGGCATATTTCTTAGGAACCTTGTCCATATCAATGATAAGACCAGGTGCTAACTCACCGATAGCAACAGAAACTCCACCTGCACCAAAGTCATTACACTTTTTGATGAGTTTACTTACTTCTTCTCTTCTGAATAATCTCTGAATCTTACGTTCTGTAGGCGCATTACCCTTCTGAACCTCAGCTCCACAGGTTTCAATAGAAGCCTCTGTATGTACCTTGGATGAACCTGTTGCACCACCACAGCCATCGCGTCCGGTACGTCCGCCAAGTAAAATAATGATATCACCCGGGTCTGAATTTTCACGGATTACATTTGCTCTTGGAGCTGCACCCATAACAGCACCGATTTCCATTCTCTTTGCCACATAATTTGGATGGTAGATTTCTTTTACGTAGCCTGTTGCAAGTCCAATCTGATTACCATAAGAAGAATAACCGCTTGCTGCACCACGAACGAGCTTTTTCTGTGAAAGCTTACCCTTTAAGGTGTCCTCGACAGGAACTGTCGGGTCTGCTGCACCTGTAACACGCATTGCCTGATATACATAAGAACGTCCTGACAATGGATCACGGATTGCTCCACCAAGACAGGTAGCTGCACCACCAAATGGTTCAATTTCTGTTGGATGATTATGCGTCTCATTTTTAAAGCTTACAAGCCATTCCTCAGTAACGACGCCTTTACCATCTTCTTTATCAATTTCAACCGGAACTACAATAGAACATGCATTGATTTCGTCTGACTCTTCCATATCAGCAAGCTTTCCATCTTTTTTCAGCTTGCGCATAGCCATAAGAGCCAAGTCCATAAGGCAGACATATTTATCTTTTCTACCCTTGAAAATCTCTTCTCTTGTTTCAAGGTATTTCTGATAGGTAACTTTGATTGGTTCAGAATAATAACCTTCTTCAAAGGTCACATCCTTTAACTCTGTTGAGAATGTTGTATGACGGCAGTGATCAGACCAATAGGTATCCAATACTCTGATTTCTGTCACAGATGGGTCTCTCTTCTCTTCTGTGTTGTAATAATTTTGGATATGAAGAAAATCCTTAAAAGTCATTGCAAGACCTAAAGAATCGTATAATTTCTTTAATTCAGTTTCCGGCATATCTTTGAAGCCAACAAAAGAAGCCACGTCAGCCGGCTCTTCAAATTCAGTAACAAGCGTCTCAGGCTTTACCATGTCTGTCTCTCTGGAGTCAACAGGGTTGATACAGTACGCTTTGATTTTTTCAAATTCCGCATCGGAAATATTTCCCACTAAGAGATAAGTCACCGCTGTTTTGATAATCGGCTCTTCATCTTCCTTTAAAAATTTCACACACTGAACAGCTGAATCTGCTCTCTGGTCAAACTGTCCCGGCAAAAATTCAACAGAAAAGCACTTACCATTAGCAGGCATATCGAACTTTTCAAAATACAAATCATCTACAGGTGGTTCTGAAAAAACATTCTTGCATGCTTTTTCAAAGGTTTCATCCGATAAATTCTCCACATCATAGCGAATGAAAATTCTTACCTTTTCTAATCCGTTGATACCAAGATAATTCTTAATATCTTCTTCCAGCTCTCTTGCTTTCACCGCAAAGGAAGCTTTCTTTTCCACGTAAATACGTTTTACATTTCCCATCTGTAAATCCTCCGTAAAAATTAGGTATATATTAGTTTTTTATCAGTATATAGAATATCAGCTATTCCCCATTTTTGCAATTGTAGAAATGTACGAAAAGAAAGTGAAATTCAGCCCTTTCTTTCATTTGCCTAAAAAATGTGTGTTGATAATATCTGTAAATTTGTTAAATTGTGTGGTAAAATTACATTAATTAGGTATTTTTTCAAATTCTGCAAAGGAGGCATATGATATGACCGGTTCGTATAACATCATATCTGAATATATTATACTTACGTTGGCAATCCTTATTTTATATCTGATGATATCGACCTTTCCACGAAAAACAAGCATTTATATTGTGGATTTTTTAGGCATACTGTTTTCCATTTTAGCTATTGTCCTTTCCCGTGTTATCATTACTTTGGCAACCCACCCTGAAAACTTTAAGCCCTGGCTCTTCAATCTTGTCTGTATGGCTTACTTTATGATATACAGCACTATTTTGGAATTGATTTACGGTTATATCGACCAACTGTCCTTTAAACAGCGGCAATACAAAAAGAAGTTAGTCGTTCATATGTTTTGCTTTACTGTTTTCAGCTTTCTGGTCTATTCATGCCTGTTTCTTTTCGGAAAGATGTATGTTGTGAGTGAAGACTCCATTCAACTGACGCATTGGTTTCAGCTTTACTTATTCTTTGGCATGTTTACCAGTGTTGCCGCTTTCATAGACACCTGGAAGCACCGCGACTCCATCGCAAAAAAAGTTCGCTGGTTCATTTATGCCTTTTGTCCCTTTGATTTTGCTTTGCTCATTTTCCAGTTGATACGTCAGGATATTCTGTTTGTCAGCATCACTTACTTTGTTCCATTCTTTCTTTTCTATATCCTGTTCCATAGCAACTGCTATGATGAGGTTAATGGCTGTCAAAACTCCTACTCCTTCTCAACCCGCTTTGTAGAAAATATCCGAATGCACAGAGATTTTTTAATTATTTATGTAGAATTCCCAAGATATGTCCATCTGGAACATACCTATAGCAAAGAAATCATAAATAATGCAACTGCCGCCATTTCCAGGCAGATAGAGGCTCTTTATGGTGGTATTTATCTTTATGCCATAAGCGATTTCCAGTATGCCCTTTTTTCCAACATCAAGCATCCGGGCAGAGAATTAGTCATCATACATCAGGTAAATGAAATTCTTGCCACTCCAATTACCTATGGCAAAGAAACGTTTTCTCCACTTTACAAAATGGTCGCATTCACCAGCTCAGCACTGATTAATAATCTCACCAAGCTTTCCTCCTTTCAGAAATATCTGATGCATAAGCTTGATGCCATCTCCGGCAGTGCCTATTACATTGCAAGGCCACAGGACTATACAAATTTTGCAGAGCAATATGAACTGGAACAGCTTTTAGCTCAAATAAAAGCAAATGATGATTTGGATGATAAGCATGTACTTTGTTTTGCTCAGCCTATTTATAATGTTGACAAAAAAAGCTTTCGTACTGCTGAAGCTTTAATGCGTTTACAGGTAAATAATAAAATAATTTACCCTGACAAATTTATCCCGGCAGCAGAACGAAGTAATTGTATCCATACCTTAACCCGTATCATCCTTAATAAGGTATGCAAAAAAGTCCATGAGCTTTCTGCTCTCTATGACTTCGATGCCATCACTGTCAACTGCTCCACAATTGAATTTTCTGACCCTAATCTTCATCAGGAATTGCTTTCCATCATACATAAAAATGGCATTGACTGTTCTAAAATATGTCTGGAACTGACAGAAAGTGCAATGTTTGAAGATTATGATACTGTACTCCTTAACATCCAAAAACTGCGTGAGGCTGGTGTTCAATTTTATTTAGATGATTTTGGTACAGGCTACTCTAATCTGGAACGTATTTTAACCTGCCCTTTTAAAACCATAAAATTTGATAAAAGCCTTTTGTATAAATCTATGGATGATAAAGTTATCAGAGATTTGATGGTCAGTATGGTAGATGTTTTTAAACGTCAGGGATTATTATTACTGGTCGAAGGTGTAGAGGATGAAAATCAAAGTAAGTATAGTATTGATAAAGGTTTTGACTACATTCAAGGCTATAATTATGCCAAGCCTCTTCCTATTGAAAAACTGACAGATTTTTTTACACCAAAACAGAAAAAATGATGTATACTTAAGAATAGTAACAGAAAGGTATGAAAGAAAATGGACGATATGAAATTTGCACTGTTAATAGACAGTGATAACATTAGTGCAGACTACATTAAAATTATACTGAATGAATTATCAAAATACGGTACGGTAACCTATAAAAGGATTTATGGTGACTGGACTCGCTCTAACGCCGGAAAATGGAAGGATGTGCTGCTTGCCAATTCCATCAATCCCGTGCAGCAGTACAGCTATACCAGTGGAAAGAATGCAACCGACTCCGCCATGATTATCGATGCCATGGATATTTTATATTCCGGTCATGTAAACGGCTTTTGCCTTGCTTCCAGTGACAGTGACTTTACCCGCCTTGCCATGCGTTTAAGAGAGTCCGGTATGTATGTGATTGGTATGGGGGAAAGAAAAACACCAGAGCCCTTCCGCTCTGCCTGTGAGAAATTCGTTTTGTTGGATTTGGTTGCCAACGTAGAAACTACCTCAAAAAATACTTCTAAAAATGTACACGATAAGGAGGATGCACTGACACCTCTGTCAGAAATTGAACAGGCACTGGTTAAAATCATTACAGAAAACGGAAATGACGGAACCTTTATGGATATTGGTGAGCTTGGCAGTCGTCTTTCTAAGATGTATCCATCCTTTGATGTCAGAAATTACGAATATACGAAATTTTCCAAATTTTTAGAGGCTACGGCCTTCAAAAAGTCCATCAAATTAGTCTATTCTGAAACTACGGTCACTGCTTATTTACAGACCGCAGATATTACACTGGAGGATATCAGAAAAGAAGTGATTGCAATCTTAAAGCAAACGGAAAATCACAGTATGAATGTTGGTGAGCTAAACCAGAAGCTCTGTAAAAAATATCCTGACTTTTCCATTACAAACTTTGGTTATGCCAAGCTTTCCCGTATGCTTGGAGATTTCAAGGAATGCAAGCTGACTAATTTTGGAAAAATCATCACCTTACGATAGTTATAAAAATGCCAGAGCACTATGTACTCTGGCATTTCTGCAATCCGGTTCTATTTTGTTGTCAGTCCAACGCTGCCAAGCATATACTCGATTGCCTGGTCAAAAGCATCAGAGGAAACACTATATGACACTGCTGTCACCTTTAAGCCCTCTAAGGTACACATCATGTTCTTTGCTGTAGCCTGTGGATTGTCGCAAACCATCCATTTTTTCTTTACCCCATCAGCTATCAGTTTTTCTAAGGCCTTCGTTTCCTCTTGATACTGTTTCTTCAAGAGGCTGTCCTTTTTCTCTGTTTTCATGGCAAATGCATATTCAAAGGCTGCTACTTCCAAATTATCCTTTTTCTTTGTGATTTCTTTTTTCTTTTCATTCAGATAAGAAAGTAACACTTCACCAGGCTCACCATCTGCTGTTTTCAAAACAGCAAGTGCTGTATTTTCTTTTAAGGCAAGCACAGCTTCAAATACCTCTGTAGTATCCTTAAAATAGAGATATAAGCCACCACGGCTGATATCACAGGCTTCTACGATATCCTTCATGGTAACTGCCTTATAACCACGCTGTGCAAAAACTTTTGCTGCCTGTTCTACAATATACTGTTTTTTCTGTATTGATTTGTTCCCCATTTTACTAATCCCTTTCCTTTCTTATGCTAATGGTTTTTTCTCTTCCAATAACGTTTTCATTTTATCAAGCAGAGCTAAATATACCCCTTGTTTTACACCCTCACTCCATACAGCACCACGCACATCCCCACGGTAACAATAACTGGACAGGATATCCCCTAATACCTTTATGTCTTGCAGGGTGCATGCTTCTATCAGTTTGATTTCATCCTCCGATGTCTTTAACCGATTTCTGGAATAGGTATACACATAATTCTTATTCATAAATTTTGTTGTTTCTGCTGTCTTAATAAACTGTAGCAGTGTTGCATCATACACGGGAACTGCCATGGAATTTTTTTCAATATTTTGCCCTTTATATATGTCTGACATACTCTGCCCACTGACTTTTTTTATCCAGCTATAATATTGTAACAGTTTCATTGCATCATCCTGGTATAGCGCAATGATTTCTTCTCTCGAAAGTTTTTCATTTTCCGCCATAATAATACCAATACCTTTCTTACTATAAAACTCCCACTATCTTTATTTTATCACATTTTCTTTTAATGTACAGTATTTTCAGTTATTTCAAGGTATTATATGACATTTTTGTCATAATTAGTAAATTATGTTACCTTGTAATTCTTTTCAAATCCCTATATAATGTCAACAACTATTATTTTACTTTTAATTATAGAAAAGAGGACTGATTCCATGACATTTTCATCTTTTATGAAGCAACTGGCGCGTGTATTATTGAAACCACTGTCCTTTATCCCGGCACTCCTTATCATGTATATGATTTATTCTTTTTCTGCACAGGATTCTGTCCAGAGCTCTGCAGTGAGCTCCAGTGTTACCTATAAGGCAGTCATCACCATGGACCGCTTTTTCGATATGCAATTAACACAAGCCCAGACAAGCAGAGTAGTTGCCAAGGCAGAGCACTACATCAGAAAGCTTGCTCACTTTGGCGAATACTTTTTATTAGCAGTATCCATTGCACTTCCTTTCTATGTATATGGACTGCGAGGGATTTTACTTGTTTTAGTCGCCGGCATGATTTGTACAGGTTACGCTTTCTTTGACGAATTTCATCAATTATTCGTCTCAGGTCGTTCCGCTTCCTATAAAGATGTCCTTATAGATAGCTGTGGTGTCTTGTGTGGTATCATCTTTGTTCGGATATTTGGCTTTATTGGTCGACACACCATTTTCTACTCCTTGCATAAATTATAGTGTTCATCAATATAGTTTTACTTTATTGCAATATAATTATAGATATTATTGATTTCACAGTGTATTATAATCATATGTTTAGCAGAAATGTTAGACTTGCTAATTAGCAATTCCGGAAGAATTCCCCTTTTACACAAACAGGAAGCCTGATTCATCAGGCTTCTTTGTTTTTTATATGTTTAAAAAAAATCATCGGTACAAAACACAAAGATTATTGTACCGATGATTTTTGTATGTATAAGGAAATAAGAAAGTTTTTAAGAAATACACTGAATATTGGTATCAAATGCCTCTAAGGTCACTGTCTTTGTACCATATTCTGTTTTTATGGTTGTAGTCTGTGTCGTATCTGAATTATTAATCACTACCAATGTCTTGCTTTCCGGATAGTATGCACATTCCATCTGCTCATTGTCTGTCAGATAGTATTCATTGCTGTCTTCTTTTCCGGAAGCCAAAATGAGATTTAACAGTAATCTGGTATTGGCATTATTTACCTCAAAGGAGGACAGATAAATACCCTTTCCTTTACCAAAGGTGTTGATTGTCACCAACGGGTTATTATCTTTTGCTGCAAGCACTGT
This sequence comes from uncultured Lachnospiraceae bacterium, assembly GCA_945864145.1. Classification (GTDB taxonomy): domain Bacteria; phylum Bacillota; class Clostridia; order Lachnospirales; family Lachnospiraceae; genus COE1. The sequence goes on from CAMBAN010000027.1 coordinate 20,651, forward strand.
AGCTTTTCCATCTGTCAGATGACACTTCACACCACGATTCACGTAAGAATTCTTTGTAAAATATTTGGATGCTTCTGCTTCATCCACATCAAAGCTCCACTGTCCATGGCAAACGCGGTCAATCACATCCTCATCCACACCAAGTACCGGTGCCATTCTAAAAAAGCTGTCATAGCCTGCTACCGCAGATGGCTCCTTGACACCGATAAAGGTACCGCCTTCATGCACCCATTTTGTCAAGGTCTCGATAACTGCTTCATCCTTCCATGCATCAGCACCGCTCCATGCACTTCCTGCTGCACCTGCATTGATAACAACATCAACCTTATTTAATGCACCATTTTTTACATCTTCAAAATTGATAAAGCTTACCTCTAATGGAAGTCCACTTAATGCCTCATTGATGTGAATCAAATCATGCATAAAGGTTTCATGAAAATGACCTGATAAGGACCAGCTTCTCATACTTCCCCAGCTATGTAATACTGCTACCTTTGTCTTACAGCAATAAGGCTTTCCTGCCTTATGAAGCTCTTTTAAGGTTCTGAATTCATCTGAAATCTTAGCAATATAATCTACAAAATCAGGGAAGTCCTGTACTAAGTGTAAATATCCGCCAAGACCAATTCTGTCAATCGGTGTTCTAAGAAGTGCTCTTCTCACACTTATCCAATACTTCTTTGCATCCAGCGTTGGATTTCCACCTTCCATAAAGGTTGGTGCACCGCCAAGTCCTACCGGGAATAAATACGGATGTAAACGCAATTCATGTGTCTCTACGTCAGCACCTGAACAAAGTCTTACCTCATAGCCCGAAAAAACACATTTAATCAAACCATCAAAACCAAACTCTTTAAATTCCGGTTTATAAGGTTCTACGCCTACCCAGCTGTCATCATAAAATACATATGCCTTTTTACCATAGCTATGTACAATATCAATTAATTCTTTACCAAAATCAATGACAAATCTGTTAATGAAAGAAATCCAATCCATTTTTTTCTGATTGCCCGGCATGTGAGTCACATGGAGCTTGCCCTGATTGATAAAATCCTCTGCAGTCAGTGCATAACCATATTTCTTTTCAAAATTATCCAGGGCTCTTGGGCTGACTGTAAAATCATAAGATGCCCAGTCAGAATAAAGATTTCTGTTTCTTTCACTGCTTCCCCAAATCCATACAAAATTGTAGAACATGGAGGTAAATCTGACTACCGTTGTTGCCGGATGTGTTTTACACCAGTTTTCCATCCAGTCCTTTAAATATGCCTGCGTTTCCGGATAAACCGGGTCTATCTGCATCAAATGCTCTTTATCCCAGTTATTTGTTGTATGATTATACATGGAAATTTCTTCCCAAATACGATATGCCATAAAGCTGACTGTATAACTATGCCACGCAACAATTCCTTTTACAGTAACTGTACCTTTTTCTGCATCATAGCTCCACTTATCTGCTGCAACTAAGGTATCTGTCGTTCTGTCATACACCTGCCAGTATTTCATTGCCTCAGCGCTGTCATTAACTCGAAACTGCTCTGCAAAAAAATCTGTCATTAATTCAATTTCTATCGTATCACTCTCTGCAACCTTTGGATTTGTCATCAAAAAGGTTTGCTGCAGCTTATCTAAGTTTTTCTTCGCCCATTCATTATGGTCACGAATAATACAAATGGTAGAATAGATACCATAACCGGCATTGGTAATTTCATCTGAAAGTACCGTTCCATCACTATCACGAATCACATCAGCGCCCCATTTTTGTGCAAGCTCTAATGTCAATTTTTCAAATCCGGCCTCACCCGGTAAAGTAAAGCCGCCTTTCTGCTCACTCATTGCACGTACCATGCCTTTCTTCTTTCAATTTATAATCCAAGTTACATTCTCCTCATTAAAATAATGAGAGAGTCTTGCATAGGCATCTGCCCTTACATGATGCATCAATCTGATGTAGCAGGCACTAACCATCCCTGCCATTTTATATGCACCAATATCATTTAAACGATTTCCATCCTGCATGAAATAAGCCTGCGCTCTTTCCTGCCCAATCGTAACGATAAATTCTTTACTTTCCTTATACAAATCAATTACAGGTACATGATAGGTATGACCTACCTCTCTGCATACGATTGCATAATCATATTGCTTATCCTTTAGTTTACTTCCATCCGCCAGCCAGACATTTCTGCAAAAAGGTGTTACCAAAATGGGATAGGCTCCCATCGCTCTGGTTTCCTCAATATATTCAATCAAAATACTTCGATATTGATCAGAATCTACCTCTCCTGCCTCTGCTCCCTCTGTTTTAGAAAAATGAAGCAGTACATAATCCCCCAGCCTCAGATGTGCTTTAATCATCGCATAGTAGCCTTCCTGTCTGAACCCCGCTATACTGAGCTGTTCCTTGGAATGATTGGATACTGCGATACCTTTTCTGATATAGGCGGAAAGCATCTGCCCCCATCCACCTGTGTTTTCCAAAGGATTATAAGGATAATACGCAATTTTATCCATAACTGATTCATCCCCTGCTATATACACGGTAGGACTGTTGACATATTTTAAAGAGATTTTTTGCAAAATGACCTGTTCTCCCACAAACGTCAAATCAATGCTCCTTTGCTCATACAAAAAAGCCTTTTTCCCCGGAATAATATCACATACATTCATAGTGCAGGTATAACTTTTTGCTGTTAAATCCTTATAGACGGAACGATAGACCAAGCGCCTGGCTCCTACAAAAACAAGCACCTCACCTTTTGCCATGAAATCTACTGTTATTTCGTAATTTCCCAATCTCACTACATCAATTTTAAAGCATAATGGAAGATAACTCCCCTCTTCTACAAAACAACCCCGCTCATCTGAAAATACTTTCGTTTTGACACTACTGTCATTTTCGCGCCTTGCAAATCCGGAATTCGCCTCCGGAATCTGCAACATTTCTTCACTGACTTTGTTATCCTCTGTAACAAAACCATACCCCAACTCTGTCTGATAAAGCAGCTCTCCATCTACTATTTTCGTATGACTATCTGTATTTACTTTTTCCTTATTCGTTTTGTGAAATACAAATGTCGCCTTTTGCATTTAGAGTGCCCCGTCTTTCTCCTTATTGTTTGAAACTAAAAGCTGTCCAAAGAATGCAAGTGCAAGTCCTTGTCCCCAGCCCTGAATCCAGTCTCTTGAAATTTTTCTATATCCATCTCTATCCTTCATGACTGCTGTACCACCTGATACATTCATCACACGACCATCCTCACTGACATTAGCAAGTAAGCCTTTTACTGCTTTGTTGATATATTTTGTATGTAATGGATTAGCTCTTGTAACCATTGCAGCCGCAATTCCTGCAGATGCAGAAATCTCTTCATAGGACTCTTCATCATCCAAAATGGTTCTCCAAAGTCCATTTTCAGTCTGCACCAGCTTCAATGCTGCTAACTGCTCATTTAAGGAACCAGCCACATCCATGTACTTTGGGTATAAGTAGCATTCCGGAAGAATGTCTCCTACCTGTGACATGGTAAAAGCTGCCCATGCATTGGCACGTCCCCAGTAAAAGCCTGACATATGGTCTTTATTGATATTGTTGTAGCCATGATAATACAATCCTGTATTTGGGTCCTGCAAATATTTAATATGCCAGTAATACTGATTTAACGCATCTTCAATCAAATCCTCATCCTTCAGCTCTACACCCACTCTTAATAAGAAGAAAGCTGCCATAAATAAGGTATCTGCCCAGCACTGCTCAGGGAAATCATTTTTTGCAGATACTGTGTGCTGCAAAACATTGTCACCAAAGCGTAATGCATCCTTTCTGATATAAGCAATTTTGCTCATAACAATGTCCCAATATTTCTGCTCTCCGGTTGCCTTATAAAGGGTAATCAGACAATGACCCATTGCACAGGCATTTACAGTCCAGACACTTGGGAGTCCAAGCTCTATCAGCTCGTCGACTCTGTTCTTTAACAGCTCCAGATATTCCTCATTTCCTGTCTTTTCATAAGCATCTGCGATACCAAAATAGGCAACACCGCAAGGCCAGTCCCAGGTCAAATCCATTCTCATGGTTCTTTTTACAATTTTATCAATGACCTGTCTGATTTCGTTTTCGTCAAAATCAAGTTTTAACATAATTTTCCTCCTCATATTTCATTTTCGTAAAACCTCTAAACTTTTTTCCTTTAAAAGCCTTACGAAAATCATGACATATACGTCATATTCTCTCTTTTTTTAATATAGCTCCCACCATTTTGATGGGAGCTATAATCACTTTACACTATGTAAGCGAATGAATTACTGAAGACGAGTTGTTAAGCCATCATCAAATGCAGCCTGTCTCTCATCAATGATTGCCTGATATCCAGCGTCTAAATACTTCTGGCTGAGTTCCTCATACAATGCATCGAATTCTTCTGGAGCACACATTGTTAACTGATCTCTGTATTCCGGATATACATCCTCTTTCAAAGTTGTACCATACTCTGTTACTGAGTCAAGAGATGTAGCAAACAGACAGTCTACGTTAGCATCACCATTTTCATATAAAGCTAACTGTCCATAGTAGTTGTCTAATAAATCCTGATAGAAATCTTCTGGAATTCCCTGTGGAGCAATTGCAGCGATATCCTTTTCAATGCTTCCAAGACTCTTAGATGCTGTAACGATCATCCAGTAGTCTACGTTGTTGTTATGTCCCTGCTGCTGTTCAAGACCTGACTGGTCACCAACTGCAACCGGATTTCCATCTTCGCCAACTGTGTAGTTAACGCCTTCTTCACCCCATGTCATTGTGAATAAGTTCTCATCCTGAGCCATCCACTCCATGTACATCATAGCAGCCTTAACTTCATCCTCTGTAGCGTCGTTAGCAAAACCAACCATTGCACCAAATACGTTGTTTGGTCTGAATGAGTTAGTAGAACCCCATGTTTCGTCTGTAATAAGCTTATCAGCACATACTACAACGCCTAAGTCTCCATCCGGATTAGCTTCATAGAAGGAATTTAATACGTTCATAGTAGAAGAAACATATCCAGACCATGTAAATGTCTTACCGTTAATGAAATCAGCTTCTACCTCTGATGCATCTCTTAAGTAATACTCTGGATTTTTGTATCCCTTATTGTATAATTCATTCTCTAATTTTAAGAATCTCTTCTGTGCTTCTGTTGATAATGCAGGAATCTGGTAGTCACCTGTGGTAGCCCATGTTACTTCATCCTGTGGACGATCTCTGAAGCCGTAGTTCTGGTCTGCACCTGCGCCTGAAACCTTAGAACCACCTAATGGATATTCATGTCCGTTTTCAACTAATTTTGCATATAACTCAAGAAGTTCTGTTGTTGTAGAAGGATACTCATCATATCCTGCTTCCTTTAACCAGTCTTCACGATAGAAGGTAACAAATGTATAGTTTGTGTTACCATAAGGTCTCTTACCAAGTAATAAGTAATCCTCATCCTCTAACTTTGTATAGCCTGTAAGACCATTTTCTTCCATATTAGCCCAGTAAGTAGGAGCAATCTGCTTAAACTGCTCTACATCGTATGGCTGTAAATATCCGTCAGCTTCCCATGCTGCAAGCTTATCGTAGTCATATTCCATACAGATTGTTGGAAGGTCCTGAGCTGCTGCAAGCATAGCATAATCATTCATAACTGCGGAACGGGTAATTCCTACATACTGTACATCAATGTTGTACTTATCACCGAAGTTTTCCTGTACCCATTTTGTCCAGTAGTTATTCTCAACATCTGAGCATCCGTTTCCTGAATCACCACGGTCATATACAGGAATCTGTAAAGTAACCTTCTCTGCAAATGGTTCCCAGCCTTCGATGCCTGCAACTGTTTCTGTTGCTGCTGCTTCTGTAGTCTCTGTTGTTGTAGCTGCTGCTTCTGTAGAAGCTGTTGTTGTTTCTGTTGATGTAGAATCAGTAGTAGTTGTTGTGTTGCTGCTTCCACATCCTGTTAATGTACCCATAACCATAGCACCTGTTAATGCTACAGCTACAGACTTCTGAAGAGTATTCTTCTTCATAATGAAATCCTCCTTTAAATAATATATAGTTTATATTTGACCCTTAGTTGGGAAACTACCCTTTTACTGCACCAATCATAGTACCCTGTACGAAATACTTCTGTAAGAACGGATAAATAATAATGATTGGAACTGTTACGAACATAATACTTGCTGCCTGTAATACCTCCGGTGTTGACTGGCTGATACCACCTGTATCTGCAAGAGATGCTGTCTGTGCCTCTGATGCAGAAGCAACTAACTGATACAGCTTATACTGAATCATCTTTAAGTTGGAATCTCTTGTATAGTACATATTATCAGCATAGGAATTCCAACGTCCTACTGCGTAAAACAGAGATAAGGTCGCAATAATCGGTTTAGAAAGCGGAAGTACAATCTTTCCTAAAATCTGGAAGTTTGTTGCACCATCCAAAAATGCTGACTCCTCCAAGCTGTCCGGAATCGTTGACTGGAAGAAATTCTTCATAATCAACATATTATAAGGTGAATAAATCAATGGTAAAATCAATACCCACATGGTATCCAGAATATGTAAGTCCTGATACAGTAAGTACAATGGAATTGTACCTGCACTAAAGTACATAGGAACCATCAATAAAAAGGTGATTACTTTTTTACCCTTTAATCTTTTCTTTGATAACGGATAAGCTGCGCAGGTACAAACCAACATACCTAATGCAGTGAAAATAACTGTTACAATAACTGAGAATATCATGGAATAAGTCATAGACTCATCGCCAAATACTCTTTTGTAAGCATCAAAGGTAATATCTTTTGGCCAGAAATAAACCTGTTTTGCCATAACTGCTGTATTACCGGAAATAGATTTTACAGCTACGTGAATGAATGGTAATACACAAGTAGCACATAAAATTACAATCACTGCCATCATAACGAAGTCGCTGATACGGAATTTATTCACAGCATGTGCTCCGCCTGCTGATACAGACTCTTCTACGATTTTCTCTTTCTTACTCATATCCATTCACCTCCTACAATAATCCGTCTTCGCCAAGCTTCTTAGCGACTCTGTCAGATATAAGTACAAGAGCTAATCCAATTAATGATTGGAACAGACCAACGGCTGTTGCCATACTGAATTTACCATTACCAATACCTTTGTTATAAATATACACAGCCAACTGATACTGTACTTCCTTAACCTGTGTATTTTCAAATGCCTTCAATCTTTCGAGGTTACTTCCCATAACACGTCCCAGGTTCATGATAAGTAAAGTAACAACTGTACTCTTGATACCAGGCAGTGTGATATGCCACATTCTCTTCCAACGGTTCGCACCATCTATCATGGCTGCTTCATAAAGCTCTCCGTTGATACCTGTAATAGCTGCCAGATAAAGGATTGTTCCCCATCCCATACTCTGCCATACACCGATTAACAGATAAGTTACGGACCAGTGCATGCTTTCATTTAAGAAAGGAATACCTTCATCAATCACTCCTAATGCCATTAATACGATGTTTACCAGACCACTGCTTGGTTTGAACATTGTTAATGCAACGCTGCCAATGATTGCCCAGGATAAAAAATGTGGCAGATAAAGAATTGTCTGTGAAACCTTTTTAAATCTTGGATATCTTAATTCGTTTAAAATCAATGCTAAAATAATCGGCATTGGAAATCCAACGAGTAAATCCAATACATTGAAAATAATAGAATTACGAAGGGCTCTGATAAAATCTGCATCCTTAAAAATCTTTGCAAAGGTTGCCATACCTACCCATTCACTACCTGCATATCCTCTGGCCGGCTTATAATCCATAAAAGCCATTCTTAGTCCCGGATAAGCAGCATAGCTAAATACAAATACCATAATCAGTGGAAACAAAACTAACAGATAAAGCTGCCAGTCTCTTTTGAATGCATTTTTCCAGCTGGTCTTTGTGACAACCTGCGTGCCACGTTGTTTTGCCTTACTCATTCACTTATAACCTCCCAAAAAACTATCCAGCCACTGCACACTCCTTAATGTAATGGCTCTTTTGCAATAAGCATTTTGTATATCTCTTTTGCTTTTATGATACAATTATTATACATTTTGATAACTTTTTCTATTCAGTGTCACATAAATACTTTGCATTTCTGACCATTTATGATATACTCTAGCTAAATCAAAGTGCTTTTTTCTTCTTTTTTTTAGTGAATTTGCAGTTTGATTTGCCGCTTATTACTTATTTTTTACATATTTTATTAAAATTTTGCTTATAAAATGAGAGGTTCTTTGCACTTTGTCAAAGAGTTAACGGTCGTTTTAGCATATACTGTGCAGTTTTTATTGGTTACTACGCAAAAATGACCATTTATTAGCAAATAAGCAAATTGGAGGGTACTATGCCAAAAACAAAAGCAGGAATTGCTGAATATCGAAATTATTATTTACCTTACGATTTTCCTGTATTACTGCTATCCGGAGAGCATTGGAAGATTTCCAGTGTGCCCAGTAAAAATCTGCATTTCCACAATTGTCTGGAAATCGGAAT
>CAMBAN010000028.1 GCA_945864145.1 uncultured Lachnospiraceae bacterium
TTTCTTCACCCGCAATCAACATTACCATTCTGTCTACACCAGGAGCAATTCCTGCGTGTGGTGGTGCTCCATAGCAGAATGCATTGTACATAGCAGGGAACTTAGCCTTCACATCTTCTTCTCCTAAGCCAACTAATTTGAAGGCTTTTACCATGATTTCAGGATCATGATTTCTAACAGCACCGGAAGATAATTCCACACCATTACATACTAAGTCATACTGATATGCCAAAATATCAAGTGGATCCATTGTTTCAAGAGCTTCTGCTCCACCCTGGGGCATAGAGACTGGATTGTGGCAGAACTCTAATTCGCCTGATTCTTCACCGATTTCATACATTGGGAAATCAACGATCCAGCAGAACTCATAGCAATCCTTCTTCATATAACCATCAAAGGTATTACCAATTGTCTTACGGATAACACCTGCTGTCTTCTGTGCAGTTCTTAAATTACCTGCTGACAAGCATACAAAGTCACCATTCTTAAGACCTAATGCTTCTACAACCTGTGCTTTTCTTTCCTGAACAAATTTAGAGATACCACCAACGAGTTCTCCGTTTTCATCTAATCTAAACCAGTATGCTTTCTGTCCGCTTACTACTTCAACATCTGCACACATCTTATCGATTGCTTTTCTTGCACCTGTAAAGTTTGGAGCAACAACAGCTTTTACAACATTTCCTTCAAATGGTCCAAAGCCACAATCAGCTAATACAGCAGTAGCATCCTGTACCACTAAGCTGATACGAAGATCCGGCTTGTCTGAACCATAAGTTTCCATTGACTCTAAGTATGGAATTCTCTTAAATGGTGGCTTTGATGCCTCATGGTAAATACCATACTTTGCAAAAATAGGAGGAAGTACATCCTCTAAAATAGTAAATACATCTTCTTGATTTGCAAAAGCCATTTCCATATCTAACTGATAAAATTCTCCCGGTGAACGGTCAGCTCTTGCATCCTCATCTCTAAAACAAGGAGCTATCTGGAAGTAACGGTCAAAGCCTGATGCCATAAGTAGCTGTTTAAACTGCTGTGGCGCCTGTGGAAGTGCATAGAACTTTCCCGGATGATTTCTTGCCGGAACAAGGTAATCTCTTGCACCTTCCGGTGATGAGCAGGTCAAAATAGGAGTAGTAATCTCCATAAAATCATGAGCAATCATGCTTGCTCTCAAATCAGCAACTACTTTACTTCTTAATATAATTCTGGATTTAACATCCGGATTTCTTAAATCAAGATATCTGTATTTTAATCTGGTATTTTCATCTGCCTCTTTCGAATGATTAATCTGGAAAGGAAGTTCATTATACTGACATTTTCCTAATACAGTTACCTTTGTAGGTACAACTTCGATATCACCTGTAGCCAGTTTATCGTTCTTGGAACTTCTTTCTCTTACAACACCTGTAATCTCCAATGTAGACTCATAATTAATATCAGAAAGCTGCTCCATAATTTCTTCTGTTTCAACAACAATCTGAGTTGTTCCGTAAAAATCTCTTAAAATGACAAATCCTAAATTCTTGCTGACCTTACGAATATTTTCAAACCATCCTACCAGTTTTACTTCCTGGCCAACATGTTCCATTCTAAGTTCTCCACAATTATGTGTACGTCCTTGCATGTGATTTCCTCCGTAAATGTTTTCTATTTATACTCAAAAGAGTGATTTAACCTTTTAATGCTTCCTTGTAGAATTCTTTGAATTCCTCATAGCCCTGTGCTATCAGTTGCTCCTTCTGGAACTTTTTATTCTTATTCATTCTGGCAACTAATACCTGTGTGCCATCTTTTCTAGCCTCCTGAGCCTCGGCAATAACATCGCACAATTCCTGACCTTCCACACCCTTTTCAATCAGGTATGCTACCTTTTTACTCTGGTTTGGAATCTGGAAGCCACTTTCCATTAATAAAAGAATAATTCTCTCAAAACCAATGGAGAAGCCGCAAGCAGGTACATCTTTTCCTGTGAATTTGCCAACCATCTTATCATATCTTCCACCGCCGCCGCAGCTTCCGCCAAATTCCGGCATAGCGATTTCAAAAATTGTTCCTGTATAATAAGACATACCACGTACTAAAGTCGGGTCAAAAACAAGCTTGAAGTGATCACCCTTTGTCGCATTAACACTTTCGATAATCTCTCTAAAGCTCTTCTTTACTTCCTCATCAAGGATGCCTGTCATTTTTTCTTCAATAAATGCCAAGGTGTCTGCTGCATCATTCATGCCTTTAAATAAGGATAAATACTTATCAACGGACTCTTTTGCATAACCGGACTCTAACAGCTCACTTTCTACGCCTTCAAGCCCAATCTTATCCATCTTATCCAATGTGATAAATACACTGTCAAAATCTTCTTCTGCAAAACCACTGTAAGATGCCATTGCCTTTAAGATTCTTCTATCATTGATACGAATTTCAAAATTCTTAAATCCAAGCTTTCCAAGCGTAGTTGTAGTAGCAAGAATCAATTCAATCTCAGCAAGATTGGATGCTTCCCCTAAAATATCAATATCGCACTGCATAAACTGACGATATCTGCCTCTTTGTGGTCTGTCAGCTCTCCATACATTACCCATCTGTAATGCTTTAAAAGGAGATGGTAATTCGTTCTCATGGTTTGAATAGTAACGAACCAAAGGTACTGTAAGGTCATAACGCATACCAAAATCAACCAAATCAGCCTCGCTCTGCGCTGTTTCAAGATTTAATTTCTCGCCTCTTTTTAATACCTTAAAAATAAGCTTTTCATTCTCTCCACCCTGCTTATTGCTCAAATTTGCAATATTTTCCATACAAGGAGTCTCCATTGGAGTAAAGCCAAATTTTCCATATGTTTCTTTAATTACGCCCATAACATAGTCACGAATCTGCATTTCGTTAGGCATAATATCCTTCATTCCTGTAACAGGTTTCTTACTAAGTGCCATGATAAACCTCTTTCTGTTTCGTGTATTCTTCACATAAAATCACAAAAGATTTTACACTGTTTTTCTTGCATTTTCAAGTATAAGCCTCAAAAAACTATTCTTCCATCAGATTGCAGACAGAATCAATTACGGAAGCTTTATCCTTCAAGAAGTTAAACAGTACAACATCTCCCTCTTTTGGCAATTCCGCATCACCTGAAAACTTCTCTTCATTTAAAACTGCCGGTAAGGTCAGTTCCCAGAATTTCACTGTATAATAATGCCCTTTCACTGCTTTGACTACACCAAAATGTTTATCGTAGATTTGCAAAAAGCCTTCCTTGATTTTTACCTTTGGATAGGCTGGAAACTCTGCATCCATTTTCTTGATTGCCTCTATATCATTACATGCATCAAAATCCGGGCTTTCATATAATTTCCCATGAATCTTGCTAAATGCCTCTTCATCTAAAGCATATGCCATCAATGCATCAAAATTTTTTCCTTCCGGATCAGTGATTCCAAAATGGTCACAAGTCTTAAAACCACGCTTAGGGTAATACTGTGGTTCTCCATAGATACATATTCCCGGATATCCGGCCTGTTTTACCAAAGAAAACGTCTCTTCTAACAGCATTCTGCCAATTCCTTCATTTTGCATGGTAGGTTCAATTGCCAAAGGTCCAAAGGTTACTATTTCATGTACTTTATCTCCATCTACTACCTTTGCCCTGGTATAAAAAATTGCTCCGACAATCTCACCATCCAGTTCAACCACTCTGCTAAACTGTGGTAGATAATCCTTTGAATTCCTGATAATACGTACCAAGAGATGTTCATTACATCCCGGCCCATGAATATTCCAAAAGGCACGCATCACCATATGTTCTGTTTTCTTATAATCTTCTTCTTTTTCGCTTCTAATTACAAAATTCTTACTCATTTTTCTCCCCGTATCATTACTCTACATTTTTATAATCTTTGTTGCGACTTTTTCTCCAAAGGTTTTATCATGTTCAATCAACAACATGGTAGGCTTATAGGCCATAATCAATTTTTCAATCTGCATCCTTGAAAAAACATCAATATAGTTTAAAGGTTCATCCCAAATATAGAGATGCGCCTTCTGTAATAAACTTCCGGCAATCAATACCTTCTTTTTCTGTCCCTCTGAATAATCCTCCATGTTTTTGTCAAACTGAACCCTTTCAAAGTCAAGCTGCCTTAAAATTGCCTTTAACAGGCTTTCTTCTACCTCGATTTCCTCCGCGTAGTCTCTGAGGCTTCCCTTTAACCAGGAAGTGTCCTGATTCATATAGGAAACCTTTAATCCACTGGCTACCTCCAGTATACCCTTCTGCGTTAACTGCTCTAACACTGGTTTCGCACCGTTAAGCAGTTCTACATTAGGATGCTGTAAAATTGCCTTAATAAAAGTAGATTTTCCACAACCGTTCTTTCCCTGTATAACAATCCTGTCGCCCTTTCTAAGCTCCATCAGAAAATGGGATAAAAGCGGAATTGCTTCATCATAATACAAATCCAGCTCCTGTGCTCTTAGATACACCTCCTTGTGATGCTCTAATGGCATCAGCTTCAAATCCTGCGGAGTTTCCAAATCCTTTAACAACTCTTTTTTGGCTTCAATCGCGTTATTCTGTCTTCTCTCCAGATTTTTGCGTCTCTGCTGCATTCTCCTTGATTTTTCAGCGATATAGGCTCTGGTATCAATACATCTGTGCGTATCCTTAACAGGGTCAAAACCAATCTTGCTTCTTTCCACTTTATCAGCCCATTCAGCAGACTGTCTGGCAGCTTTTTCAAGCTTCGCAATCTCAGCCTTTCTCTTTTCATTTTCCGCCAGTTCAAAGGCATCCTTTTTTTCTTTATTATCCCACCATGAGGAAAAATTACCTTTTTCAACTTGAATTGTCTCACGGTTTAATACCAACACATGATCTACACAAGCATCCAAAAGCCATCTGTCATGAGATACTAAAATAAATCCTTTTTTCTTATTTAAATAGTCTCTTAACAGCTCTCTGGAAGGCATATCTAAATGATTCGTAGGCTCATCTATCAACAGAAAATAATTTTCTCTGGAAAACAATAAAGCCAGCATGACCTTGGTGCGCTCTCCATGACTTAGTGTTCCAAAAGGTCTGTAAAGAATCTCCGCATCAACCTGTAATTCATCAAATTCCCTGCATACTCTCCAAAGCTCATACTCCGGTTGCAATCTTTCCAAAACATCTATCGTATTCTGTGTCAGCATATCCTCGCTGATTTCATATGGAAAGCTATCAAAGCAGGTGTCTGTTGCAATACTTCCTTTATACTCCATTTCTCCCTTTAACAGTCTAAGTAAGGTAGTTTTTCCCTTGCCGTTTCTGCCAATCAGCCCAAGCTTCCAATCCGTATCGATTTTAAACGATACCTCATCAAATACATTGTCATAGCTTCCTTCATAATAAAAGGTCAATCCTGTTACACTAATCTGTGACATAGACATTCCCCCTCTCTTTTTCTGACAGGTATGTCACTATTCTAATTCTTCCAATTCTGTTTCCGTTTCCATCATTCTTTCTAAAAGTGTTTCCTGTTCATGCTCCTCAGCCTCCAATTTTTCCTGTAAAGCCATCAGCTTTTCATAATCAGTTCCCAAAGCCGGGTCCATCAGTTGCAGTTTCAGCTCATTTGCCCGTTCTTCACTCTCAGCCAACTGCTTTTCATATTTTTCCAATTGCTTTAATAAACGGGATTTTATTTTTCCCGGATTATAATAGGTCTTTTTATCAAAAACATCCTCCAAAGTAGGATTTTGTCCTTTCTCTTTGGATACCCCAACCGTTGCATCCTTTCGCGAAATATCCTTGATAATCCCTGCCTCACGTTTTCTCTTTTCTTCCAGATATGCCTCATATCCGCCCTGATACTGTCTGACTTCATCTTTTCCAAACTCCAGCACGCCGGTTGCAATCTGCTTGATAAAATATCTGTCATGGGATACAAAAAGTACCGTTCCCGAAAACTCCTTTAACATCTGTTCTAAAGCCTCTTTGCCAACCATATCCATATGGTTTGTCGGCTCATCCAATATCAATAAATTCGGTCTGGTATAAAACATTTTACATAGTGCAAGACGCACCTTTTCTCCACCGGAAAGCTGGCCCATTTTCTTTTCTACCTCTTCCCCCGAAAACATAAAAGCACCAAGTGCACTTCGCACGTCCTCTCTTAACAGTTTCGGATAGGTCTCCCAGAAATTATCCAACACAGTCTGCTCCGGGTCTGCATCGTTCACAACCGCCCTTTGCTGGTCAAAATAACCGATTTCCACATTGGGTCCTATGGTAAAACTGCCGCCTAACGGTTCTAACATACCAACCAAGGTTTTGAGTAAGGTAGATTTTCCTTTTCCGTTTTCTCCAAGGACAGCAAGACGCTCCTTTTTCTGTAAAAGAAAGCTCACTTCGCTAAGTTCCTTATCATATCCGATTTTTAACTTTTTGGCAGTCAGCACATCCGTATAGCTCTCGATGCGTGGCTCAAACATCGCATGGAACGTTTTCGTGTCAAAGCGTCTTGGTTTTTCTATTTTCACCATGTGCTCGATTGCCATTCTTTTAGATCGTGTCGCAGCTACTTTCGTTGGCGTGTTTTTCCACTTTTCAATCCATTCTGTCAGCCGTTTGATTTCCTTTTGCTGCTCCTCATAATCCTTTTCCTGCTTGACTAAATTTTCTTCCTTACGTTTTAAAAAAGCTGAATAATTTCCCGGATAACGCTTAATTTTGTGATACTCAATTTCATAAGTTACATCTATCACACGGTCCAAAAACATACGGTCATGGGATACGATAACGACAGCCTTGTCATAATTTTTCAAATAGTCCTCCAGCCATTCAATCGTTGGTAAATCCAAATGGTTGGTCGGCTCATCCAGCAGCATAATATCCGGTCTGCTTAGCAGTAGTTTAATAAAAGCAACCTTCGTCTGCTGCCCACCTGAGAAACTGCCAATTGGTCTTTTTAAATCTTCAAGTGGAAAACCAAACTGCTGGAACATGATTTCCATGTCAGTTTTCCAGGTATAGCCTCTCATAGCTTCCATTTGCTTCTGTAAATGATCATATTCGTATAAAAGCGACTGATTTTCTCCATTCTGTAATTCCTTTTCAATTTCTTTCATACGTGCTTCACAGGCAAATACCGGTGCGAAAGTCTTTTTGATTTCCTCTTCAACAGTGACTTCCCCATCTGTAAAACTAATCTGGCGCAAAAAGCCAATTTCCTGCTTTCCTGCCATCGTGATGCCACATTCTTCATCACTATCTAAATTATTCATGTGGATATCCCCTGCAATCAGCTTTAACAGTGTAGTTTTTCCACAACCGTTTCTACCTACAATTGCAATCTTCTCCTTGTCATGCACCTCAAAATTCACATCCTCCAATATAGTGTCTGCACCATACTGAACAAGTGCATGCCTGATTTGATATCTCATTTTGTATCACTCCTCCTCATTTCTAAGCAACTTGTTGCTGAAACAATGAAAAAGCATTTATGCTTTTTCCAGGTATGAAACATAGAATTTCTTCACGAAAGAGCCTTTGCTCTGAGTGATTAGAAATTCTTTTCATACTACCTTCCTCTAGTCTTTATTTCTTTTCTTGTCTTCCCAATTTTTCTCATCATAATCTGTTTTCGTTCTTTTGAATACGCTTCTTCTCTTTGCAAACTCAAATAGGTTTTCCAATGTCTTTCGTCCAATGTACCGTCTTCCAATGCCTTTTTTACTGCACATCCTGGCTCCTTTTTATGCTGACAATCTGAAAATCTGCACTGTGTTGCAAGCTCCTCAATGTCAGAAAAGGTGGACTGGCTGCCTTCTGCATTTTCTCCCATCAGCAGCTTTCTCATACCCGGTGTATCAATGATTTTGCCACCACCGGTCATCTCTTCCCCATTCGGCAGTTGAATGATTTGCGGTAATAGAAAGCACTGCTTATAAGTTGTCGTATGTCTTCCTTGTGAATCCGCTTCTCGAATACCGCCGGTTTCCATTTCTTCTTTTCCAAGTAATGCATTGACAAGGGAAGATTTACCAACACCGGATGAACCAAGCAAAACAATCGTCTTTCCGTCTTTTACATAAGGCTTAAGCTCTGTCATGCCTTCGCCTGTCCTTGCACTGATACAATGCACAGCTACTCCCGGTGCATCCATTGCAAGCTGTGCCACGTAGCTTTCTTTTTCCTCACACAAATCAGCCTTTGACAAAATGATTACCGGGGTACCACCGCTTTGCCATGCAACTGTCAAGTATCGTTCCAGCTTTGTCATATGAAAATCATGATTTAATGACATCACAATAAATACATAATCAAAATTGGCCGCCACTGCCTGGTCAGGCAATCCCTGTGTCGTATTCTGTCTTTTGAATACTGATTTTCTTTCCAGTACTTTGATAATAGAACTGTCACCTGTGTCATTTTTTACAATTTCCACCCTATCTCCCACTGTTGGGAATTCCACAAGTTCCTTCGTATTATAAAAGTTTGCTGTCTTTAATCTTCCATAAAAAGTTTCCTCATTCTGTGTTAATTCATAACGTTCTCTATGCATCGCACTTACATATGCTGTTTCCATTTCTTTGTCCTCTTTCTTTCAAATCTCATGTCTTGTTTCCATATCCTGTTTTCGATTGCATAGAATACCGAGTGCGCTTCTGCCAGAGGCTTTTATCGTATAGAAAAGGAATTTCCTATGCAATAAAAAAAGTCAGTCTAACAGCACGATTTTTCGCACAGTCAGACTGACTTTTTACAGAGTTTCCTATAAAACAAAAAAATCGTGGCATCATATGACACCACGACAATCTATACGTTTTTACAAACCTATTTCATTTCACCCGAGGTAATCATATGCAATCTAAAGTTGTTTTCAAAAGTTCTTACATTCTTCATCATTTTACATTACCTCCGTTTCTTTTATATTTCCTGTAAACTACTTTTCTATCATACTTACAATTTTTGGAATTGTCAACTATTTTTATTTCTTCTCTACAATTTTATCAATCAGTCCATACGCCAATGCTTCCTGGGCTGTCAGATAGTTATCACGTTCTGTATCTCTTGCAATTTCTTCCACTGTCCTTCCTGTATTCTCCGCAAGAATCTGATTGATTTTTTGTCTTGTTTTCAAAATATGATTTGATACAATCTGAATTTCCGTAGCCTGCCCTTGTACACCATTTCCACCAATTGCCGGCTGATGAATCATAATTTCTGAATTTGGCAAGGCATATCTTTTCCCTTTTGTACCTCCGGCTAATAAAAAGGACCCCATACTTGCTGCCATACCTCCCCACATCATCATGCAGGTTGCATGTTTGCTTCTGCTTTGTACAACCATTTTAGCCTGTTTTGGAATAAACACACCATTTTTTCGGTACTCCTAAGGCGTACAAATATACACCTGTCGAAAAGCAAGTGTGAATGCCTGTTGTGAATTATAATGTGCCTCATAGGCAATCTCAATAATCGGCTTTTTGGTTTCAACAAGTGCCTGCGCTGCTACTGTCAATCTTCTATCTTTCACGTATTGATAAAAAGATTTTCCATATTCCTGCGTAAATGCTCTGGAAATATAAAATTTGGAATAATGAAATTTTTCAGAAATTTCATCTAAACTCAAATCCTCTTCTAAATGTGCTTCCACATAAGACAATATTTCATGAACATCTATGTTTTCCTGCATGTTTATCACTTCTTTCTACAATTTTTCCAATTCTGATAATCATATTGTAGCATAATGGTTCCCATTTGTTTTCATAAATCTTGCACTCTTTATTTTTTCAAGCCTACTACTATCTGATAATCCCACAACCGATTTTCCCACCGGCATTTCCGGAAGGCTGTGTCATAAAGTCATCCGGCATGGCATGTATAATCACACTTCTTCCCTTTATCTCAGGAATTGTGACTCGCTTGTCATAAAACACTGTCCACGCATACCCTTGATTTCCCATCAACGGAACCAAATCTCCTGTATGCTGTGGATGCTGCTCCTTATCTCTTGTATAATGTTCTCCTACTTTGTCAAACGGAATCGTGCAATCACCATTTTCATGAATATGCATAGCATAGAAATTGGTAGCCTTTGGCATTACTATATTGGGAAGTCCGAAAATCTCAGCCTCAACCTATATACCTTAATATGGCGCATCTTAAAATCTCACAATCCCGCTAAGCTGTGGGTTTTCTGCATTTCCTCTAATCCATGCTACTGCATCTGGTTTTCCCTTTCGTAAAATATCAACAAAAAGCATCCCTGGTGTCGTTTCCTGCATCTTCAAAAAATTCCTTTTTGTTGTATTCTATGCAAAAAGAAACCAAATGTCCTCAATCACTGCCTCTATAATTTTTTACTCATGCATAAAGACTCCTGCATCCCTACATATGGACCATAGTTTGGAATTTTTTTATAACCCATTTTTGTATACAGTTCTACTGCACTCGTCAGCTTATATCCTGTTTCTAAAACGGCATATCGAAAACCGGCAATCCTTGCGTCTGCCTCTAATCTGCGTACCAGTTCTTTAGCAAGTCCAAGTCCTCGTACCGACTCATCCACGTAAATTCTTTTTAGTTCTACTGTTTCCTCATCATACAGCTTGTAAGCACCACACCCTACCGGTTCTTTTCCATGAAATATGACAATAACGTCATGTATACTGTCACGCTGATTATACTTGTCATACTGGTTCTTCTGTTTCTCTGCACCAACAACATTACCCAAGGTAATATCCAGCTTCTCGCATAACTCTACAAAAGCGGGATTCTCTCCATCTGTCTTTACAAATGTATAAGAAGATATGGATGGAATTCTTCTCTGTTCCTTTTTTGGTAAATGTGTGAATACCTCATCATACGCTTCGTCAATCATTTGGAATAACAAATCCTTATCAAAGCGGTCCAATTCTATCGTATTCCAATAGGGCTGCTGCACCGGTGGACAATGGTAACCACGCACCACCACACCCGGATATGCTCTCCTATAAAAATCAGCTGCATCCGGATTTGTCTTCACTGTGATTTTGAACCAGTCCTCCTTTGGCGTCAGCTGTGCAAAAATCTTGCCGGCAATCCTGTAGCAGATTGGGAATTCCCCAAATGGTCTAGTCTCGTATGCACATGGCTTTGCCATGCAATAATCGTGTATCTCTCGCCAGTCAGTGTAATTCATAATTTATCTCTTTCCTTTATTTTTTCATTGATATATGCCACATCTTTTTGAGTTGCAAACATATCTAAAAAATATACCACTATGAATACAATTGCAACATAAATAAATGCCATCCAAAAGTTACTTCTATAAAACCAACCTGCTATAAATCCAAACAGCTGAAATACTAACATGATTTCCCCAGTTATTCCTGACCATATCATGGAAACTATTATTTTTTCGCACTTGGATAATCTCTTTCAGAATTTATAAATCCACTTGTCTGCGAAAGCAAATCCTTTACAAGAATGTCAGCTTTTTTGCCTTCATAATACATTGCAAATCCGGATAAATAGTCTGATACTTTATTATCCGGTATGATTTTACCTTCCTGAATCAGTTTCATGATTCCTAATCCCGTGAACGCTTTCGTCATAGACCCTATCTGATATAGAGCATCCCTATTCGTATTCCCGTAATAGGATATCTTTCCTTCGTCATAGACTACGATATTCATTGAATTACATTTTGTCTTATGTTCAAATTCCGAAATATAGCTTTGTATCAAATTTGCATTTTTTGCTTCAGCATAGATGCTAACACAAACTATAGCAACAGCTAAAAGAAGTATTCCCAATCGTGATTTTAGTCGTTTCATAACAATTCATCCCTCCTGATGAAATCATCATAAAGAATGTCTCATTATGAAACAATAGCCCTATACACATTCTGCAAAAATGAATACAAATAATACAATTCTTTTTTATCCTTGCTTTCTTCTAAGCAACAACCAGGCAATCAATATTGGTGGCAAAGAACCTAAAGCAATAATCACAGCAGCCTGTTGTATGGTCATTGTCATGCTGATAATGGATTCTGTGCCAATAAAACAATTGCCAATAAAGAGTGAGCACCAATCTACTAATGCATGAATCGTTATGCCTGCCCAAATATTTTTACTCTTTATAAAAATTGCTCCAAAAAGTACACCTCCGGCAGCTGCATTCACAACCTGCACCAGTAGTGTTACCGGGTCCATAAAGAAGATATTAGGCAGATGAATCGCCCCAAATATCAGCGCAGAAATAAGCAGCGATTTCCATATTTCAGGGTAAGTATCGCCGTACTTTTTCATGAGCGCATTCAAAATCAAAGCACGCATCCATATTTCTTCATTCATGCCCACAAATAACATATTAATTGTAAACATCACTGAATTTGCGACAGAAATATGGGTCAGTGATGAAAAATCAGTCCCTGCATTACTTACAAAGACACTGGCTATTCCTATCACTAAAAACGGACTTCCATATAGCAGACCTTTCCAAAATCCTTTTTTGGTAAATCCAGCCGTATCCTGCAATCCTAAAAATCTGATTAACAGCAAACAGCAGATAACGATACTTGCATCTGCGCACAATTTATCAAATCCCATGACAGGATTGTCATCCCATGAAAATAGAGAGGATATCAATAATAACCCAAAAGATATCACTACGGAAGAAATCACTACATATTTATTCATTATCTTTTTCATTCTGTTATCCTACCTTCAATCAATAAAATTATCCCGGTAAATAGTAAAAGATATTTCTGTCATTTATACAAATTTATGAAAATAATCACATTCATCCTTGTTACATTTCTTTGCTTCTTCCATTTTCATATTGCAATGGAATACATGTCCAAGCTCATGTTGTGCATCCCCGTAGAAATGAAATTCATGAGGAATCTTTTTTTCAATTAATTTTTCCTCAAGAATTGGTGCCTGTGTCAAAAGAAAATCTCCCGTACATGTCATATAGTACACTGGTGGATATTTCTCTGTAATATGGTTTACTACACATATCATTTCCATTTCTTCCTCTGTCCCACCATGAGTCAGGTAATCATCCATTAATGAGGTTGTCATGTCTTTCCCATTCATATCAATTTTATATGCTCCACAGTTCAATGCTATCGCTGTTGGCACAAATCCATCCGGAACCTTGAAACTAAATCTTTCTGCATACTCCTGATTCGTACAAATCGCAGCATATAATGCTAATTGATGTGCACCGGCAGAATCTCCCACTCCAAAAATATGCTCTGTATCAAATCCATATTGTTGTGCATGTGCAAAAATCCAGTGGAACACCAGATTTGCATCTTCTATTGCTGCCGGAAACTTAAACTCAGGTGCCAGTCTATATGTAAAGTTTACTACTGCAAATCCATGCTGAGCAAGGCTCATACAATAGTATTGATATCTTTCCTTGTCTCCATATACCCAGCCTCCTCCATGTACGCTTACAATAACCGGCAGTTTTTTTCCTTCTGCTTCCTTTGGACGGTATACATCCAAAAGCTGCCACTCTGTATATTCACCATATACGATGTCATCATAGCGTTCAACATTTTCAGGAGTTGTAAGTCCTGCGTCTCTTTCATCATCACTCTTTTTAAATGATTCTCTTACCATATCACTTGTCGCTGACATTCTCTTACCTCTTTTCCATGTTTGCACTTTTTTTCAATCTATCCTTCACTCCAATTTTGAGGTATCGATTTGAAATTGTTTCATACGTTCTCTCTCTGCACTCATTAGTTTTTCAAAGAAACTCTTCATACCTTCTATATTACAATCTGCCAATAAATTCATATATTGATTTCGTTCTTCTTTCGGAACTACAAAAGGAGGATAACCATTGGCAAGACAATACTTACATAAAAGAACTCGTCCCGTTCTGCCATTGCCATCTCCAAAAGGATGTATCCTCTCGTATCTAATATGAGATTCTGCTAGATCTCTTACAAAATCATTACTCTTAAAAGATGTAAATAATAATTCCTGCATTAGTCGTGGCACCTGAGAGGCTTCCGGTGGTATATGCTCTGCACCTTTAATCAACACCTGTCCCGTTCTAAATGAACTTATTTCATCAATATTTTTATTCACAAGTTGCCCTAATTTAATAATGTATGAGATTGTGACTTCTTCCTCTAAATGTCTAAAAATGTAATCCATAGCATATTTTAAGTTGATTGCTTCATATAAATCCCTTGGTTTTACTGCTCGTAGCTCCTCATCCGAACCGCAGTTAAAAATTACCTGATATGTTTCATAGTAAGATAATGTATTCCCTTCAATTGCATTTGAGTGGTAAACGCTTCTTGTAATCATGTCCTCAAAATAAGGATTGTTTCTACGAATAGAATCTATGAAAGATTTATTTTTTATTCCCATCATCAAACCTCTTTTCTTCCCAATAGATGCAAGTCCTCCCGTAAGAATGCGCCTATGCCGCGCAGACCAACAAAAGATATTTTAGTAAAATATCTCTACTAAAATATCTTTTACTTAATTTTTATTATATGTATACCAGGATTACTTAGCAAGATTTATTTCTTCTCTCCTAATTTCCAAAAACTTAATTGCTGTTCTTTCAAAGATTTTACTTTTCGTTCTGTTATCTTATCGTTCTCATCAAGTCCCCCACACAATATCGGTGATTCCGGGTCATATTTTCTACCATTCTTTATAACACTTTCTTCACTGTAATTGGCATAGCAATATTTGCAACCATTTTTACATGTATTATATGTGCCAATCTCTACACTTTCCATACATCCACATCCACTGCGCTGATTCTTGTCTTTTTCCACTTTAATCCTGCAGCCTGTTATCCTTTCAATAAGAGCTTTGTCAATACAAGAAATATGCTCAATACCACATTCATCCAAGTCTATACTCTCAGCACAACTCCCTATCAACATTCCGTTTTTCTTTGCAGTGTCAGCTATTTTCTTTGCAAATGCTAACAGCTCATTTTTTTCAATCTCGTAGGCATCAAGTATTTCCATATTTTTCCTGTTCTTTGCATAGATATCAACAAAGCTTATCACGCACTTCTCTGTATACCCTTTCAGTGCTGTTGCAATCTGTTCAAATGCTTTTACATGATATTCCGGCGTATATTTTTTCGTAAAAATAATAGGGTCGTATCTCCATATTACCTTTTGCATTCCTATCTTTTTCGATAATTCCTGAAATATTGGAATCATCTTTTCCTTTTTATGAGGGACATTACACTCTATATCTTTTCCATATCCGGTTAATGTAAATTGAAAATAATAATCATAGGAAGCAATTTCATCCAGCCTGCTAATCATCGGCTCCGGATTCTTCGTCCAGAAAACAATACAATCAACCACCTCTGGTGTAATAGCAATCTTACTTACTTGATGTACGTTCATAGGATTTCTGACATACACATATCCGGCTTTTATTCTATTAAAAAACCACTCTGCATAATAATTAGGAATATCAGTTCTTCGACTCACGCTTAAAATCATCGTCCTGCTTCTTTATAACCACTTTACTCAACATATACCGCAGTTCCGCTTGCTGTCACCATAAGCATTCCATTATCAGCACCAAGAACCTCATAGTCAATATCTACTCCTACAACAGCATTGGCGCCAAGTGCAGAAGCGCGTTGTTCCATCTCTGCCAAAGCATTTTGACGTGCCGTTATCAGTTCTTCTTCATAGCTACCTGATCTTCCACCAAAGAAATTGCTAAAAGAAGCTGCGATATCCTTCACAAAATTTACTCCGGAAACTACCTCTCCAAATACAATCCCTTTGTACTCGACAATTTTTCTTCCTTCAATAGTCGGTGTTGTTGTTACTATCATGATTCATTCCTCCTGAAAATATGTTTTTTATACATCTATCATAACTGAATGCTACTTATGAAAGAACTGTGAAATAGAAGAAATAGCCCTCGCTATTTCAACCAATAAAGCAAAATAAAACTTCATTTTCTAGCTAAGTCGCTTTTTTCTAATTTTATACAATTCCTCTGCTGCCAGTCGTGTCTTAGCCACAACATTTTCCCCAAACTTTGGGAAACAATAATATTGTACCTGCTCATCGCCAATGCTTATCATATCACCGATTTCATACCAGTAGAAATCAGAGTAAAGGCTATAGGAAGCCTGTGGTACTTGTCTATAATCGAGTTGACCGTCGCAGCCTGTCAGATGAAATCCTTCTTTCGTATGATGCAAACGTCCTTCGCCTACCTTGTAGACGCATTTGGTATCAATCAACATATAAATGTCAACCTCTATATCAAGCTCATACGTACCTTCTTCCAAATCCTTGCGTACACATTCCCTCTCCCATTGATACCAGTCAGGAATATGGAAAAATTTCGTTTCTCCCTCTATTGCCTGTAAATATCCTGTTTCTAAGAATTCATAGGATTTCTGACACGCATGACAGATTATTTTAGTACCCTTCCCTTGCATTTTTCCTTCCGCTTTACAATATGGGCAGCGATAAAGCACCCTGTGTAATCCGTCTGCCCGGAACGGTTCCTTCACAAGGATTCCCTGCTCTTGCTGCTCCTTAAAGTTGTCAAAAGAAAAAGCATTTTGTAATATATGATTAATCTCTGGTACCGATTTCTCTTCAATTTCATTACCGGAAAGAAGATATTCCATTTTTGCAGACACCTTGACCTTACGACGTTGTAAACCATTATAAAGCGGGTCACGCAAAAAAGCCCCTTGTGTCCGAATCATAATGACCGGTACTTTTAAGAGCTTGATGCATTTTCCAAGACTTTCAGGAAGTGGTGTCTGTGTACCGTCAAAGCTGTAGCTTGCTTCCGGATACATCAAAATAGAAGCCTTCAACTGATTGACCGTATAACGCATATCTTTTACTAACTGAATATCATTGATAAACTTTTTGGCAGAAATACACCCAAGCAGTCTCATCAATAGTTTTTTCCCCACAAATCCATCCAGCGTACATACGATATGATACTCTCTATCAGAAAGCAACTCGGCCGCAATCTCCAAATCAATAAAACTGGAATGATTCATCAAAATCAGACAGGGTTCCTTTTTCCCAAGCTTTTCCATGCCAATCTTCTCACAGGAAAACTGAGTTGCCCGCAAGTCAAAGTATGACACCAGCTTTAACAACGTTCGAAATGCTTTCAGCTGTCTCATAGGTTTTTGATGTTTCTCTCTTGGTAATTCCAATACCTCTGCATAACTTTTCTCTTTTGTTTTTATCTTCATATACTAATCTCCATTCCGCGGGCAAGCCGCGGCACAAATAATTAACAAAGTTTTTCGGGTTATAACCGAAAAACTTTATTAATTTCTTATATTTATACGATTAGACGGGTAATCTCACACCTATTCTGGTTCCCTGCTGTTCTTTACTTTCCATGTAAAAACTTCCATTATGCAATTTAACAATCTCCTGCACAATAAAAAGTCCAAGTCCCATGCCGCCTTTTTGGCTGTTTCTTGCATGATCCGCACGATAAAAACGTTCTGTCACATGAGAGATTTCCTTTTGTGGAATTCCTTTTCCATAATCCTGTATTTCTACATACACTTGCTTTTCTCTTTTTTCCACTGCTATTCTTAGTTTTTTTCCATCCATACCGTATTTTAACGCATTATCTATCAGATTTCTAAGTACTCTTCCTATTTTTTCCTTATCCCAGTTTCCGATTATGGGTTCATCAGGCATTTCCAAAACTAACTCATATTGATTTTTTTCCAGTTCAGGATAATATTCAATCAGTATTTCCCTTACGAATTCTGTCATATCCATATTCTGCTTTTGCAAACGTATTGTGCCAAGCTCCAGTCTTGAATATTCCAATAATTCTGTTAGCAGTTTTTCCATATATATCGCTTTTCGATAAATAATATCATAAAACTGCTGTTGTTCTGCTTCATCATCATAGATACCGTTTTTCAACATTTCCGAATATCCCAGCACCGATGACAATGGTGTCCGTAAATCATGAGAAAGATTGGAAATCAATTCCTTCCTGCTCTTTTCCTCACGCTCCTTCTTTTCGTATTCCCGTTGTATGCCATAGATTACCACGCCAATGAAAAATAGCGTAATAACTACGCCAACAATAGCAAGCTTTCCAAGCATACCACTTGCTCTTGGCATATTAAATTCGTAGGTCATTGCCTCCATTTTCATGCGGTCAACAAAGCAAATCAGATAAGCTACCTGTCTGTCCTGTTGTATTGCTGTTGCTTCCACTTCATATTCTGCACAAATCTGATGCTGGCCATTAATTGCTGAAAACAAGTCCACTTCACTTGTAAGAACAGGCACGGAAGCTTCTGTTTTCCAGTTCCCATTCTCTAATAACGCAAAATCCATTTCCTTATAATCAGCTTCCAGTTTTTGCAGCACCTCTTCCTGCATTTCTGTTTCTGCTAAAAGCTGTTGTCCTTGTGTAAGTGCCTGTTTCATATCTTCACGACTGATACCGCTAAAATAACCACTATGTAAACAGTAATAGCAAAAAAGCAAAAATACTGTCATAGACACAGTAAGTGCACCTACAAAAGCCAACAATAACTTATCACGCATTTTCATTGGTAGCCTCCAAACGATATCCAATACCACGTATTGTCTGCAATAAGCGTGGTTTTCTTGGGTCTTCCTCAATCTTTTCTCTCAAATGACTGATATAGACCATGACAGTATTGTCATCTTCGTAATTAACATCCCACACCTGATGATAAATCTGACTCTTTGTAAATACCTGGTGTGGATGCTCCATGAAAAGCTTTAAAATAAACAGCTCTTTTCCGACAAGCTCCACTCTTTTTCCACGAACCGTAACTTCATAACTGATTAGATTTAATTCCAATGGTCCTACTATCAGTTTTTCCTGACTTTGTGTATTTTCTTTGTTTTTTCTTCTCAATTGCACCTTGACTCTTGCCATCAGTTCCCCGGGACTAAAGGGCTTTGTGACATAATCGTCAGCACCTAATCCAAGCCCCAGCACTTTATCATACTCTTCCTGACGTGCACTAAGGAAAATGACAGGTATTTCTTTGTCTTTCTCTCGAATCTGGCGCAGCACTTCGAAACCATCCATATCTTCCATCATGATATCGAGAATCACCAAATCAATATCCTGTTTTTTTATACTATCCAATGCCTCTTTGCCATTTGTACAGGGTATTCCTAAGCTTCCTTCCCTCTGCAGGCATTTCATGAGCATATTTCTGATTTCTTCTTCATCATCAACGATTAATACCTGTTGCATACTTTCACACTTTCCCCCTACTACCTATTTGCAAGGCACTTTTTTCAAATTCATCCGTACCATAAACATAAGTAATAATAGTCCTGCTGCCATTTGTATAGATAAGAAGTCAGGCGGGAAAAAAGTAAATAAATAGTAATTGTCCATTTTCCATGCCAAACTGACTATACAATCTGTATAAAAAATAATAACATCCAAGCTCGCTATAAACAAAAATAAAATAACACTCAGCCCTATTTTCCACGCACTTGTTTTCCAAAAATAGCAATGAAGCATGCTGTTTCTTATAAAAATCATACCAAATAATAGAACAAAAGCAAACATTACCAGCTTTGTTACATAAAGCATTTTTTTCATCTGCTTCATCAGCGAATCTGCAACACACTCCCCTAATACCTTCTGACTCCAGACCTCCATTAGTTCATATGTCATATAATACGCCTTATCTGAATTGGAAACAATTGCGATTCCGTTTTGACTTTCCGGTTCTATCACAAGCTGCGCATTCCAGCCTGTTAGTGTCCCGTTATGTTCATACACAGTTCTTCCATCACTTAAGTATCTTGGAATAATGCCAAGTGCATAAGTCCCACCTGCGCTTTTGGTATTCTCCTGCTCTCGGAACATTTCGCCACATCCATCTGCATAATATCTCATCAGTGCTAATTCAAATACCGCTAAGTCATGAGATGTCGTAGTCACTCCTCCTGCGCCATTCATGACAATAGGTACCACTTGGGTTGCCTTCCAAAGTCCGGCATAGGGCACAGCAAGTTCTCCCTTTTCGTTTGTATGATTTGCATAATCTGTTTGATACATACCCAGTGGTTCAAACACCTGTGTTACCATGTATTCTTCAAATGACATACCTGTCACTTCTTCTATTACCAACTGACAAATTCCATGTCCTGTAAACTCTGAATATTCAAACAAAGTTCCCGGCTCTCTCTTTAGCTTTACATCATGCATGCTTAATGCTTCATCAATGCTTGGCAATGGTTCTGTATAACCATACTCATTACTTCCGGTCAATCCTGCTGTATGAGATAACAGCGTCCGCAGTGTTACTTTATTTTCTCCATACTCGCTTTGTGGGATTTTCCACTTGGTTAAATATTGATTTACCGGTGCATCAAGGTCAAGTTTTCCCTGCTCCACCAACTGCATGACTGCATAGGATGTTACTGTCTTGGAAACAGACGCAATTTTAAATCTGGTTTCATCTGTAACCAACTTTTTTTCTTCCTTATCTGCATAACCATAATTTCGTATTTCTTTGATTTTTCCCTGTTCAATGATGGCTATACTTGCCCCTGTGGGTGCATACTTATGCACTGTTCTATCGATTTCGTCCTGTCTGTTTCCACAAAAAATTCCTACTAGAACAGCACCAGCCACAAGAAATGTGACTATACTTCCAATAATATAATATTTTCTTTCTTTTTTCATTTACTCATGCCTCCTGACCATCCATACTATAAAGTATCGAATTAAAAGGAGGCATAATGGAATCTTAAAAATACCTTAAAAATATCCGGTGTACTAGTCAATCCTTCTGATATATTCTACTAATGCATACAATGGCACGTTACAGAGCCAATCCTGTTTTCTATAATTTGACATAGAAGTGCGTATTGCCACATCCGGACTGAATTTGTCACAGAATGCCTTTAAGCTTCTTGCTTTTAGATTTTCTTCGGCTTTTACCTCTATTGGAATACAATAACAACTATGCTGAATCATAAAGTCAATTTCCCCAGTAGAATTTTCCGTTGAATAATAATACAATTCATATTCTGTTGCACATAGCTCCTGTGCTACAAATTGTTCTGTTAATGCACCTTTGAATTCTTCAAAAATCCTATTTCCCTCTAGTAAAATTTTGGCGTGAAGGTTTGCTTTTGCGGCAAGCAGACCTATATCTGTCAAAAAGAGCTTGAAGCTACTCATCTCCATATAAGAAATGAGTGGCATGCCAGGTTTTCTCACCCTGTAACATTTATGAATTAATCCACAATCCTCTAACCATTGTATTGCCAATTCAAAATCTTTTGCCCTTGCACCTTCTCTTACCATGCCATAAATAAATTTGCGATTCTCCTTTGCTAACTGCGCAGGAATAGAATTCCATACCATTTGTATACGCGGCACCGTTTCTTTGGGAGCATGTTTAGAAAAATCGTTCTCATAATATATGAGCAATTCCCTTTGTATTTTTCTTACTTCCTGCATGTCATCCGTATCAACATAACATTGTACCACTTCCGGCATACCACCTACATAATAATATTTACGTAGCAAATCGATATATTTTGAAGAAAAAGAATTGATTAATTCATAGTCCTGTTGTTGCAATAACTGAGCAAGTGTTGTTTCTCCTATTGCTAATAAAAACTCATAAAAATTGAGTGGATATAAATGCAAAAATTCCACTTTACCCACAGGAAACGAAGTCCCCTGATGCATTGCAACTCCCAGTAAAGAACCTGCTGCTACAATTGCGTATTCCGGCGCATTTTCATAAAAATACTTTAATGATGTCAATGCTTTAGGAACTTCCTGTATCTCGTCAAAAATCATTAATGTCTTCTCTGCTTCAAAACTGCTTCCATGTTCAATCTTTAGTGCTGATATTATCCTAGAAATATCAAAATCTGCCTCAAACACATTTTTCATGCGCTCATTATTTTCAAAATTAATGTAGACAACATTTTCAAAATATCTTTTACCAAATTCCTTCATAATCCACGTTTTTCCAACCTGACGTGCACCTTGAATAATCAATGGCTTTCTTTTTTTCTTGTCTTTCCATTTTTCTAATTGGGTAAATAACAGTCGTTCCATTTTGAACCTCCACGCATAACTACTATATATAGTATATCCTATTTTGAGGTTGTTACAACATTTTTCAGGTGATAATTTAGCTCTTTTTTACATTTTTCAGGTGATAAATTGAATGAATGTCACATTTTTCAGGTGATAACAGCATCACGGAATAATATAACATAACAAATGCTGTTCCCAGCAATATGCCGCCCACGATATCCGTAAACCAATGCACACCGGAAAGCAGACGTCCAATTATAGTTGCAACAATCATCAAGGCTGAAACAATCTCCACTAAGTTTCTTACCATTTCTGTCTTTATTCTTGCATGAAATTGCATAATTGCTGTACCCATAATACATATGACAAGCATGGTATGAGAGGATGGAAAAGAAGCTTCCAATCCTTCCTCTGCATCTAAGATAACCGGTCTGTAATTGATAATTACCATTTCAAATAATGCATATGCTACCATCACCAGACAATAGAAAAAGCCCAACAATAGAATATCCCCGTCTATACGGAAAAAGCTTTTTCTTTGGATAAGCTGCCATAATCCCAAAAGTGCAAAACAACCTGCAACCATAATAGAAATATAACCAAACCACTCTGTAATCGTATAACATAATGGATGTAACCCTATCATTTCAGCAGCCAGCTTGTTCCACGTGGCAAAACCAACCCTGGAACCATTAGGGCCGATTGGTTGTACATCAATAGTAGACACTCCAATGGTAAATAGTACAAATACCAAAAACAAAACACCTGTTACAATAAAATTCTTAACTAACTTCTTTTCAACTTTCTTTATCATTTCTTTTCTCCATTCTCTTCCACGAAATATCTCGTGTTCTTTTTCAGATGCATCCTGAAAATCAGCCTAAACTGAAAAAAGAAGTAAGAAAAGAAATGCTTCGTCACCTCATGTGACTATCTGTATCGCTCTTGATTTTTACCTTCAAAATTGTCATGACACGCTTGGTATCATCTCTGTTTTATTGCCAATATTCCTTTTACTGCCAATATACAAAGTAAGAAAAATCCAACATATGGTTGTAGGCTAGCCATAAAAAGGGCAACTCCAAACAGAGTAAATCCAAGGGAAATCATCACTCTATGTTGTTCCCATATTCGGTTATGTATCTTCTGTGATGCAATTTCCAATATGCCAATTAGTACGATACATACAATTGTAGCCATATAAGTAATACGCATATAATCCTGAAGATAGCTAAGCTCCAACAGGGATACGGAACGTATCATTTCCTCTTCTGTCTTGCGTTCCCCAAAAAAAGGTAGTACAAACATCATTGCCACCATACAGTCCAGTGCTCCATAAATCAAATCACGCATACGATTTGTTTTCTCGTTTTGTTCTGTTTCTGCAATTGACATAAGTTCTTCACTGGACAGTAGTTCATCAATGGATATGCCAAATAGCTTGGAAATTGCCTTTAAGGAATCAATACTTGGGTATCCACGTCCTGACTCCCATTTTGAAATCGCTGTTCTTGAAACATACAGCTTTTCAGCCAGTTCTTCCTGAGTAAACCCTTTTTGCTTTCGTAGCTGTTGTAGTTTATCATTTAGTTCCATTTCTTCTAAATCTCCTTTACTGCAACAATTTCATCTCCACACATTTCTCCATTCTCAGCAAAACCGAAAGCTGCATACAATGCTTTTGCCCTTACATTTTCCGGTTCATAGGAAAGCCAACATAATTTTGCCTTTCCACAAGGTTCTGACTTTACATAATCCAAAGCAAGTTTCATTGCCTCTTTACCATAACCCTTATTTTGATATTTTTTATCAATCATAAATCGCCATAGACAGTAATTGCCTTCTGCAACCTTAGGTTCATCCGCATCTCCAAGAGAATCATACCCAAACATAATAAAACCAACCGGCATATCACCATCGAATATGCCAAAAGGAAGTGCCACTCCCTGATTGGTAACGGCTACATATGCCTCCATCAAACTCTCACAATTTGTGGCTACAAAAGACTTTTGTTCTTCCTTTGCACAAAGGGATACTATCTTATACACATTATCAAATGTAATCTTTCTAAATTCTAACATATCAATGCTCTTTTCTTTCCTATTTTACAGTTCGCACTCCAATTGACAATCACAAGGCTCTTTTTCTACATGTGCCTTATCATATTCTTCTGCTTCTACGCAACCCATTGCCTTATAAAAGGCTTGACTTTCTACTGATGAATGACCGGATATATAAAGCTTTTTCGCTCCATGTTCTTTTGCCCAGAATTTTGCGATGCCAAAAAGTGTTTTTCCAATCCCCTTTCCCCTCATGTCTTCGGATGCATGCATGCTTGATAGTTCCAGATATTGCTTCTTGGAGCCTAAATATTCTGATTCCACAGAAACAAATCCTTTCAATTTACCATCATCAAAGGCGCCTGCAACCATTCCTCCTGTCCTGACTGTATTTTTCAGGCATTTTACTAGAAATTCATATTCTTGCTGCCCCCAGTCCTCTGTAAATGCGATATCCTTGATACACCATTTTCCATCAATTTTTCGCCAGCATTTTGTCACAACCTGATGCCTGTTAAAATGTGCAAACAACTCACATGTAATCTCGTTTTCTTCTATATTTCTATATTCCATTGTAATCCATTCCTTTTAGTATATCCCCTGGTTTCTTTTCCAGTAGATGCAAAATTGTTTCTCCTGTTTCTTTTAGATACTGCTGAACCAACATATAGCAATCGTGGAAAAATGCTTATAACATTCCACACGTTCCCACTGCTTCATATCAATTAACTTAAAGTTCATCTTTCCCCTCTTCTAATGCCTTAATCCCTGTTAATAACACATCCACAGATAAATCAAAGCTTTCCTTTATTGATATGGGATTACCAAAAGCACCATTATTTACTAACAAAGAAAAACCTTCTAAGAAGCTGCGAAAAGTCCTGATTAAGTGACTCGCCCTTTCCTGTGATATATACACGCCTTCCATTACTTTGAAAATGACAGAAAACAGTCCATCCGTAGCTTCCATACTTTCTCCATCCTGAAACTTGTTGTACCAAAGCATAGCATTAAATACACCTGGATTTTCGGTTGCATAATCATAAAAGGCATTGCACATAGCCCTTAACGCATCATATCCACTTACTCCGCAAACTGCATGCAAAATTTGTAGTTCCAACTGTTTCCAGCCATAAAGCATCAGATTTTTCTTTAAATCCTCCAGACTTTTTATATGGTTGTACAAAGAAGGTGTCTGTACACCAAATTCCTGCGCAATCATTTTAAGAGTAATATTCTCCAGTCCATGCTCATTCGCCAACTGCGCTGCCCGTTCTACAATAATCACTTTATCAAGCCCCGCTCTTGCCATACCATTTCTTCCTTTCTATGCCTTGCAAAAATCCATATAAATATGATATATAAACGCCATGCCCTATTGCATTCTTATAGCTCATGATTTGCTCTTTTCATACTCATGAATAACCTCTTCCAAAATGTCACAAGCTGTCTCAATTGTTTTTTGGCATCTGTATTCCGGTTTAAATGACTGTGGTTTAATGTCCTTACATAATGTAGAGGAATAAACTGCATTAAATTTCCTCATCATATTCATGACAACAGGACGGATGTCTTCAGACTCATGTGCTTTTGACTCGACATACTTCATTGACAAAACACTTGCCCCTGCAAGTACTGCACCACAAGTATTGCCACTTTGGATACCTGCTCCATATGCTGCAACCATAATCATATCTCTGTCATGAAGACCTAGATTATAATACTCATTACCTGCCCTGATAATCGTCTCGGCACAATTATAATTCTGATTAATATAATATTTTTCTAATAAATCTTTTAACATGTAAATTCTCCTTTGTATTTTGATTTAGATTTCTATGAACTTGACAAATACTGAAATTCCGCAATTCATGTACCATATTAGTATATTAACTAATACTATTAGTTTTGTCAACATGATAAAGCTTGTAAATGTATCCATTTACAAGCGATATTGCTTACGCAGCATGATACTGTCTCCGGTAACCAGCGCAACAAAAGCAATATAATGCGCTCTCGACATCTCATGTTCACTGGAAATGAAATAGTCATTCTCTATGATTTCGACTGATAATCTGTCATTTTCTCTTGCTTTTTGTGGTTTCATTGCCTGTAGTTTTTTCCCACAACAAGATATAGCCATATCTGTCATTGATGTCAGCAAATTCCCACAGCAGGGACAAACATAAAAATTCATGTTCTTCATATTTCCTGCCACCATATTATTAGTCTCCAAATCTCCGGAAAGCAGTTTTTCCAAGTCTACTGAAAAAATTTGAGACAGCTCTGAAAGCAATGATACATCCGGACACCCCAAGCCTCGCTCCCACTTTGAAACCGCCTTATCACTAATATGCAACTGCTCTGCCAACTGTAATTGAGTCATGTTGTGCTCTTTTCTCAATCTGCAGATTAAATTTCCGACTTTTATATTATCCATAATACTAACCTTTCCCTTTCTGAATCCCTATTGACATTATACGAAACAACATAGTCCCAGACAATAAACGCTCCGTAGAGAACCTGCTCATTGATTGTGGCATTGCAAAAGAAGAAAAAAACGGAACTTCCAAAGACTATTCTATTTCCTACAATGATGCAGAAAATTTTATCCACGAGTTAGAAGGCATTATCTTAAAAAATAAGGACTACGTTTAAACATATTTGGGCAATCGCATCTGTTATACAGTGCGATTGCCCATTCTTTAAAATCTCTTGATTTTTTTCGTTGTATTTTTCTCAAACTCCACTTCGCGAACTTTCAATTTGAAAACCCTCTTATAGGATGGTGCATTCTTGTTGTATGCATCAATAAGCTTCTGAAGTTCGCCTTGGATATCTTTTATTTTCTTCTTTCCTACGTACTCATAATCCGGATAAATCTCTGCTTCTATCACGCCCTCACTATCACGGACAAGAACCTCCTGTACAAGTCTGTTCTCTCCAAGCCTGTTCTCGATTTCTTCCGGAGAAATATTTTCACCGTTAGGAGTAATAATCAGGTTTTTCTTTCTACCTGTCAGGAATACAAAACCATCTTCATCCACATATCCCAAATCTCCTGTTTTCAGCCAGCCATCTTCCAACGTTTCTGCTGTTTCCTGTGGCATATGATAATATCCCTGCATGACACTGGAGCCCTTTACCCAAAGTTCTTCCTCTACTGTTTTTGCCTCGCAGTTTGGAAGCAGCTTTCCAACGGAACCTGCCTTACTATTCCAGCTTAGGTTTGTACTGATAACCGGAGCACATTCTGTCATTCCATATCCCTGTAAAATGGTAATACCATACTTTTTAAATGTATCTATGTAAGCAGGATTCAGGTAAGCACCACCACTGCAAATGGTATGAAACTGCTTTCCAAACACCTTCGCCTTTACAATTGGTGCAGGCATCCAGGCAGCATCCTCCAGCTTCTTGGCAAGTGTCTCAATCATTAGCGGCACCATTAGTATCATATTTGGCTCAAACAACTTAATATTCTTTGCAACACGCATGAGAGAATCATTAATGCAAATAACACTTCCCAAAGAAAGAGCTTTTAGAATATCCATACTCAGACAATAGGCATGATGAATTGGTAAGACAGACAAAAGGACCGTCCCCGGTTCAATCTTCACGGTACTTTTCTCACTTATGGAAATGGCGTGTTTTAAAAGAGGTAAATCCCAAATCTTCCATAAAACGGGATTCCGGTTTAATATCTTCCTTATAACGGAATAAAAAGTGTTTTATTTACCTCATTCATACCAAATCCTCCCATTCCAACCTGATTTATCTGCTTTTTATCACTCATGTTCTGCCACATACTGCAAAAATTCAGGGGTCTTTGACCAATACTTTATACCCCAGTTCTCGAAATTACACTCTTCCATATAATTATTACATTCAAAATCAATATAATAAATAAGATTATCCTTTACAACAAAGTTTGTAGGAAAATAGTCGATATTCGTTCCTGACGGGTAAAGTAACTTGCACATCTCTTTGACTTGTTCTATATACAAATCAACATTAGCATCTTTTTTAATAAGCTCATAGATAGTCTCGCCCTCAATATACTCCTTCAGGATACGTTCGTTTTCAATATCAACCGCCAGCATTTTAGGAATCCTGATGCCTATATCTGAAAGTCTCTTATAATCATTTATCTCCGCTTCAATTTTATTTCCAAAGCTATAATAGCTACAGGGCTCATGATGAATCTGCTTTAATACATACTGATTCCGCTCATCTGTTGCCAGATATGAGTATCCGCCTTTACCCTTTCCCAAAAGCTGAATAATCTGATATTCTTTTTCGTTTACCTTTAATCTCTCTTCCATTTTTTCTCCTCGTACTAATCCCTTTATTGCCTATGCTTTATAATATCAATACTAATCCTTTTCATTGATTTACTTTACTGCTTCAAAATCAATCCCTGCTTTTCTTGCCTGACTACACAAATCCTTTACCTGTAACGTATACTGTTTTCCGTCCTTCACAAAATGGGTACCACACTGTCTGAATTGAAATGACACATTTTTCCTAATGCATTGTTCTCTGATGCTAAGAACCCATTCATAATGAAGTGGTCTTGCATTTTTATCTGATTCTCCGCCAACAATTACTGCCTCAATTCCAGCTAAGTACTGCTCTATATCAATTGCTTCAATCAGCGGTTGCGCTGTAATCTGTTTATGCTTAATGGGTAAGTTTTGAAAAACCGCTAATTTCCTGTCTGCATTTTCCTGATTTTCAATCGTACAACACACAATCACATTATCATACCCCTCTCCCCAATC